>JAQUEX010000035.1 GCA_028684935.1 Kiritimatiellia bacterium
CCGTCGCCTGATTCCAGAGTCCGTCCAGCAGCGCGCGGTCGAGCGCATGCACGCGCGCGGCGGTTTTTTGCGTCTCGGTCAGCCAGAAACGGCCCTCCTGCTCGATCAGATCCGGATAACTCATGCGGATGGCGGGATTCGGATCAAACAGCACCAGCTCGGGTTCCGACCACTGGATGACACCCTCCGCATTCAGGACGCCTCCCGAAAGAAAAACCGGGTTCCGTCCTGACCAAGAGGTTCCGCCGTGATGGTGATACCAGAAGAGATACTTCCCTTCAGACGTCACAAACACTTTGGGGCAGGCGCGAGGCGTTTTGAACACGCGCTGACCAGGCCCATATATCATCGGCTCGGGCAGCGACCAGGTGACGCCGCGATCCCGGCTGTAGCTCTGCCCGGGCGTGCCGTGCTCGGTCCGGAAAACGCAAAAGAGCCCCTCGCCCGCAAGCGGCACCACGTTATGCTCCTCCTGCACACTGCCGAGCGACGGATTGCGAATGCCCGTCTCGCCGTCCGGCAGCAGGCGGAACACCAGTTTGTCGGGATCGCGCTCGGTCAGGATGTTGGCCGCCTCCACCACCCATCCCTCGCCCTCACGCATGAAGAATTGGCCCAGTTTGGTAAAGGCGAAATAGGCCTTGCCGTCCTTGACTTTCGGTTTGTCGATGCCCCAGAAATGACAGACCTCGCCGCGCCACGGATTACCCCGGTCGACATCGGTGACGCGCACCGGAATGCGGAAGCGCTGCGCCGACCAGGTCGCGCCCTCGTCGTCCGAATAGCGGAAGGCATACCAGCCATGCGTGTCCGCACGCACGCGCCGTTCCGAGCCGGGCAGCGTCACGATGTTGTCGCCGTTGTAGGTGTAAAAGGCGTAAATACGGCCATACGGCGTCAGCAACGGCGTCACCCACGAGGCTTCAGGTCCGCTGTCAGGCTCGATGGCCACCCATTCCGACCACGTCTTGCCCTGGTCGCGGCTGACGGTGGCCACGACATGCTGGCCCTGCTGCCCTTCGAGGCCCTTGCCGGTCGTCAGCGTGCAGATCCAGGCGCCGTTCGAGGTCACCACCACATACGGCTGGTCGGCATATGCTTCGCTTGGGATGCGCAGCCCGTTCGAAATGTTGCGCGGATCCGCCGCGCGTACCGCCGCGATGTCCGCGCCGGCCGCCACCCCCGCCATGCCCAACAAAACCGCCCCGGCCACAACTCCAGCTCTCATCAAAACCTCCCCGCTTGCTAAACCGATTGACACCAATCACGGTATCGGTTTCAGACCGGGCGCGCAATCGCATTTTTCACCCATCGACGCATCTCCCGGCGATGTGTTAAGGTGTTTCATCATTCACACGTCAAGGAGTCTTAGCGATGAGATACGCGTTCTTCTGCGGGCTTACGGCCTTCGCCTGTTCGGTCTGGGCTGACACCGTCCCTTCCCCGTACGGCGTCTGCGCGCATGTCACGCGCGGCCAGGAGTTCCCCACGCGCGCCACCGCCTTCGAGCACATCCGCGGCGCGGGCATTGCCTGCGTGCGTTCGGATTTCGATTGGTCGGCCGTGCAGCCGGACGCCGGCACCTGGACCTTCGACCACCTCGACGCCGCGCTGGACGATGCGGAAAAGGCCGGCATCCAGCTCCTGCCGATCCTCGCCTACAGCACCCGCTTCGCCAATCCCGCGCACGAGCATCTCGACGCCTGGAAAATTTATGTTCGAAAGCTCGTCGAGCGTTACCAGGCCCGCATCCCGGTCTGGGAAGTATGGAATGAACAGAACATTCCCGGCTTCTGGAAAGAGCCTGATCCGGCCGCCTACCTCAACCTCCTGAAAGTCTCCTATGAGACCATCAAGGCCGTCAACCCCAAGCTGCAGGTCGCGGTCGGCGGACACGCGGGCGTGCCCACCAACTACATCGACCGCCTCTATCTGGCCGGCGCGAAGCCCTGTTTCGACATCATGAATGTCCACCCGTATTCGCACCCCGGCATGCCCGAAGCGACGCTTGAGGCGTCGATCGCCGGGCTCCGCGCCATCATGGCCAAGCATGGCGACGCCGGCAAAAAGATCTGGTTCACCGAAATCGGCTGGCCCACCCAAAAGCACCGCCTGACAGTGCCGGGCCTGCTGCGGACGGCGCTCGCCGCCGCCCGCCCCGGCAAGAAGGGCGCGTGGCGCATCCTGGTGCTGGACGATCCCGCCTTCTCGCGGACCGCCGCGCCCTCTGAAGCGCTGCTGGCGCCTGAACTCCCGGAGAACAGCCGCGTGCAGCGGCTTTCGCTCGACGCCCTGCTCGCCACGCTGGACGCCTATGCCGTCGATGCCGTCATCCTGCCCTTTGACGAATCCTACCCGGCCACCGGCTTCGACCGCCTCACCCGCTATGTGCGCGAGGGCGGCACGCTCGTCGAGTTCGGCGGGGCGCCTTTTTACTATGCCCGGACACGTGCCGATGACGGCACCTGGCAGCGCGACAACGCGTTCCGCCTGCCCGATTTCCGGTTTGGCTTCGAAGCGTGGTGGACCGACAAACCGCGCATCCCGGAGCAGATGCAGGTGCATCTCACCGGGCCCGCCCAAGCGCTGGCCGCGCCCAAGCAGGGCTTTACGGCCGAGCGTTTTATCGCGCCCCGCGGGTTGAAAGAGGGCGACCGTTTCATCCCGCTCGCGGCCGGCGTCCACAACGGCTACACCGGCACCGCAGCCGCCGTCATCGCGTACAACTCTGACCTCAAGGGCTCGCTGATCCTCTCCGCCTTTGCGGAAAAGGGACAGCGCGGCGCCACCGAGCCGATGCAGGCCGCAGTCGTGCCCCGCGCCGCCCTGATCGCCTTTCAACACGGCATCGAGCGCTTCTTCTGGTATGAGTTCCAAGCGCCCGAGACCGATGACCTTGACCAGGAGAGCCATTTCGGCCTGGTGCACCGCGACTTCTCGCCCAAGCCGGCCTACCTCGCCTACAAGACGCTTGCCGCGCAGCGTCCCGCAGGCTCGACCGTGCTGGACCGCCCTTGGAAATCAGAGGACGGCTCGCTCTACCATCCGCAGTGGCAACGACCCGACGGACGTGCCGCCGGCGCGATCTGGTCATACGGTTCCTCCCGCCTGCTCGCCTTGACCTTCTCGTCGAAAGCGGTCACGTTCACCTCGCAGTCCGGCGCCGCGTTGGACACCCAGTGGCACGACGGCACGGCCACCTGCGTCCTGCCGGTCACCGGCACCCCGATCTACTTCACCGGCGGCACGTTGGAGCGGATCGACACCGCGTTCGCCCCGGCCGACGCGCTGCGCGCCATGGTGCCCAACGCCTTTGCTGCGGCCGCCGAGCAGTATCGCGGCATGCTCAAGCGCCTGGAAGGCACGACCGACCAGTTCCCGCGCCGCTGGGAGAACGGCAAGCTGGTCACCATCGGCCCCAAGGAGTGGACCAGCGGCTTCTTCCCCGGCTCGCTCTGGTATCTCTACGAATACACGCAGGCCCTGGAGTGGAAAGAGGCCGCGCTGCACTACACCGGCATGCTCGAACAGATCCGACACTTCACCGGCAACCACGATATAGGCTTCATGCTCTCTTGCAGTTTCGGCAACGGCTTGCGCCTGGCCAATCCCGACGGCTACAAGGAGGTGCTGCTTGACGGCGCGGCCGCGCTCTGTACCCGCTTCGTGCCGCGGCTCGGCATGATCCGCTCCTGGGACAATTACAGCAACCCGGTCATCATCGACAACATGATGAACCTTGAGTTGCTGATGTGGGCCTCCAAACAGAGCGGCGAGAACCGCTTCAGCGACATCGCGCTCAGCCACGCCGACCAGACCGACCGCCGCCATTTTAGGCCGGACGGCAGCGCCTACCACATCGTGGACTACAACCCGCTGAACGGTAAAATCTACGGCTACTACGCCGGCCAAGGCGCTTCCGCAGATGCCCCTTGGGCGCGGGGCCAGTCGTGGGGGCTCTACGGCTTCACGATGATGCACCGCGAGACCCGCAAGCCCGAATACCTGACGCGCGCGATCAAGCTCGCCGATTTCCTCGTCAACCACCCGAATCTGCCGGCCGACAAGGTGCCGTACTGGGACTACCAGGCCGCCGAGATTCCCCACGCGCCGCGCGACAGTTCCGCCGCCGCCATCATGGCCAGCGCGCTGCTGGAACTCAGCACGATCGCCGAGGCACCCAAGGCCGCGCGTTACCGCGAAACCGCGATCCAGCAGCTCCTCTCGCTCAGCTCGCCCGCCTACCGCGCCCCGGTCGGAGAGAACGGCAACTTCATCCTGATGCACGGCGTCGGCCATTTGCCGGGCAACAGCGAGATCGACGTGCCGCTCAACTATGGCGATTATTATTTCTTGGAAGGTCTCTTGCGCTTCAGGCGGCTCTTCCAGTAAACTAAGAGCAAACTTGCTTGGGTTTGCGTGAAGCCGTCTCATAAGGGACGGAGCCTACCCAACAGCCACACACCAACCGAAAGGATTCAGCCATGTTGTCCGAATTTGTGAAAAGCGCGGATTGGAAAAACGAGAAGCATGTGCCGGTGATCGAATGCGCCGACACGGTGAAAGCCGGCGAGGCGCTCGCCATCACGGTTTCTGTCGGCAAAGAGATCCCGCACCCGAACACCACGGCGCACCACATCGTCTGGATCGCCCTCCACTATGTGCCGGACGGCGCCAAGGCCTCCTACGAGATCACGCGCTGCGAATTCAGCGCGCACGGCGCCAGCGTGGACGGCGCGGATAAAGGGCCCGCCTACACGTGCAGCACGGTGACCGTCAGCGCGAAGTTCGCCGCTTCCGGCAAGCTCTATGCCACGGCCTACTGCAACATCCACGGTCTCTGGTCCTCCGAACGGAGTGTCACGGTCGCGTAACGGCCGCAAACGGCGTGCTCAGCCCGGCCTCTAAATGAACATGGCGGCCGGGTGTCTTTCTGTGTCGGGCATTCCTGTTGCCGAAAAAAATGAACGCTCCATACTGGATCGAGCAACTGCGCGCCATGCCGATTGCCTTGGCCGTGTCGCTTGGCACCGCGTTGGCCGGTCCGGAAATCGCGGCTGTCACCGAACCCGCCTGCCCGGGGGAAACCCTCGTCATCACCGGGGAGGGCTTTGTTTCCGGCAAGGCCGTCGTCAAAGCGCTCTGCCTCGGCGCCTACGATGCCAAAGCCCCTCTGGATCCGCTGACACTGACTGACGCCATCGGCCGGCCACCGGAACTGCCCGACAGGCCGCCGCCCGAGGCGCTCGACTGTCCGATCCTCGGCCAGGGCGAAGGCTTTCTCCAAGTTGCCTTCCGATGCGTCGCGCAGCCGTGGGTTCGCGCGCCGTTCGCATCTGCGGTGTGGGTCGGCGACGGCACGTCATGGAGCAAGCCGTACCGGGTCAACCGGCCGCACGCCCAATGGCTCAGCCCGCAAACCCAGGCACCAGGCGAGGTCGTGCGCATCTTCGGCCGCACTTTTGCCTGGGGCCACCACCTGCCGCCTGCCCTCGCCGTCATCCGCCCAGCCGGCACGCCCCACGCCATGCCGCTGCGCACGGCCGCCCAGCACCACGAGGACGGCCACACGGAACGCTGGTCGCTCAGTGTCTGGCTGCCGCCCGACCTCGCGCCCGGCACCTACGAACTTGCCGTCCACGGCCGCCACGGCGGCGCTCACGGCTGGTCGGATCCGCTCGCCCTGACCGTCGCGCCACGGCCTGCGGCCGCACGCCACGCGGTCAACGTCCGAGAGTTCGGCGCGAAGGGCGACGGCCTCACCGATGACACGGACGCCCTGCTCGCCGCCTTGAAGCAGGCCGCGCCCGGCGGCACCCTGTCCCTCCCACCCGGCACCTATGCCGTCTCGAGAACCGTTGAGATCCCCGAGGGCGTCGTGATCCAGGGTGCCGGGATGCACCTGTCGATCATCGCCAACATGCACCATCCATCGACCGACGCCCGTAGCCTGTCTGAAACGCAGCCTTCGTTTCAGGGCCGCGACCTGCTGACCGGCATGAGCCGTTTCACCCTGCGTGATCTCACGCTGCGCTTTATGCCCGCCAGAGGCTCCGCGCTGCGCGTCGGCAGAGATCCGCATTGGTCTGAGGACGTCTCGCTCTACCGCGTGCGCCTCGAGACCCAGCAAGACTACGGCCCCGCGAATGAGCACCCCTACTGCTCGCGTCCTCTGAACATCGTCAAAGCCCGACGTTTCAGCATGGTGCGCTGCGAGACGTACGGCCCCGGAGGCGTGAGCTGCGAGCGCAAGGTCGAGGAGAGCCTCTTCGCGCAAAACCGCTTTGTCGCCGACCGCCGCTGGCGCGGCCACGTCTTCAAATTCTGGGGCGCGGAGCATGTGATTTTCGAGGACAACCTCATGACTGGCGACACGCGCGGCCTGGTGATGCAGACGCACTTCGGCGTGAACTGCCAGAATTTCATCGCGGGCAACACAGTCGAGCGCACAGTACTTGGCGGCAACGCCGGCGAGACCTATCTCGTCGAGGGGGCCGGACTGCTCTTCGAAAGCCGTGTCGCTGCGGCGGACCGAACCGCCATCAGGACCGAACGCTGGCCGCTGGTCCGCGGCCAAAGAGCGACGGCCGCAGATTGCATCGGCCGTTTCGCGGTCATCGCCCGCGGGCGCGGGCTCGGCCAGTGGCGGCGCATCGCGGGCTGCGAGCCGGCGGCCCGCGAGCTGCGCGTGGACACGCCGTGGCGCGTGACGCCCGACGCCACCAGCGTCATCGTAGTGATGAACGGGCTGATCGATACGGTCTTTGTGAACAACCAGGAGATCGACTGCGGCAAGGGTCTCTACCTTTACGGCGCAGGCGCGATCAACTGCGTGATCGACCGCCACCTGTGCGACCGCACTTTAGGCATCACGCTGATGACACGCGACGAACGCCAGCACGCAGATCCCGCCGAACGCGAAACCGCGCCCGACTTCTTCAATCTGGTCCGCGACTGCCGCGTCCATGACGGAGGCGGGCTTCTCTGCGGCGCCGGCGGACGCTTGCCGCTGGAAGCGGAACCCTTCGCGCCGCTCGCGAACTTCGCCAACCGCTTCATCGAGAACGAAATACAAAACGTCACGCCCTTCAGCGGCGCGCAGTACGGCGCCAACTGGAATTGGGGCGGCGGCTGGGACAACGTGATGGCCGGAATCAGCGTGATTCCCATGGATTTGGGCATCAAACCCGGCGGCGGAACCAACGGCCCTGCGCGCATCATCGGCAACGTGTTTCTCAACAACTGGGTCTCCGGCACGCGCCTCGGGGTCGGCGTCAGCCAGCGCGCGTCACACACGCTGCTCCAGCGCACCGCGCTCTACGATGTCGCCGTGCCGCTCGTCGACCGCGGCCAAGCCACGCAGAACCTCGAACCGGTTCTGCGCGCCGATGATGCCTACACGCCCGAGCGCAGTCCGGTCCGGTAAAAGCCGGCGAACGACGCTTTCGCCGCACGCTCACTTCGCCGGACGCGGCGGCAACGGCGCATCGGGGGCCCTTTTGACCGAGCTGTGCAGATGAACGCCCGAGCTGCGCGGCACTTCGTACAGCACAAAATCAAACCCCGCCTGCCAGCAGAGTTTCGCCAGGTCGCTGAGGCTCACGCCCTCGCTGGTCAGGTCAACCGCGCGCCCCTCGCAGTGCAGCGAGCGCGCCATGTGAATACGGTTCTTGTCGGCATGACGGAAGGCGTCCTGCACTTTGAGCGTGCCGCCTTTTTTATCCAGCAGATTCACCAAGCGCCGCAGCGGCACCTCCATGGCGCGGTGAATCAGATGATCATCCTCGTCATCGCCGGGCCCGTCGTGGTCGCTCTCGAACCAGACGCGCGGATCTTCAAACCGCACGAGGTCGCGCTTGGGATCGAACGTCTCCAGATCAATCGGTCCCGAGGCATAGATCTCCTTGCCGCGCGGCAGATTCGAATCCGGCGGGAACGAGGCCGGCGCGTCGCGCACCGGACTGTGCAGGTCGGGCGGCGGCTCCGTGCTCGGCGTTTCAGTCTCAGGAGCCTTCTGCCCGTCGGGCGGCGGGCTTTCCTTGCGGCATCCCTCGATGCAGGCACAGATCAACAGACCGCCCGCGCACACCGCAACGGCTGCGGCCATCGCCCATTTCATCCATATTTTGAATGCGTTCGGTTCGCCGAAATCTTGGAACGTCTCAGGCTTGGGGATCTTGTTCAAAAAAAGCATCGCGGCGGTTATCCTTCTCCTTCTTTGTCAAAAACAGGTTCGGCGTCCGGCGGCGCGTCGCCGCCCAATATCTCTTTCACGGCATCGGCCGGCGCAGGCGCATCCGGGGGCGCCGCCGTGTCGCGCGGCGCGAACAGCGTGGCCTCATCCGCACTCTCCTTGCCGGCTTTTTTCTCCTTCTTGTGGAGAGCCTTACGTTCGCTGAGCTTGGAACGCTGCAGCGTGGGGTCCAACTCGTTCAGCTCTTTGAGGCTGCTCAGTCCGAAATGATTCAGGAAGGTCGCGGTCGTGCCGTAGAGGAAAGGCCGCCCCGGCAACTCGCTGCGGCCGACGATCCGTATCAGGTGAAGTTCCATCAGCGCCTTGACGATATGGTCGACCGTCACGCCGCGGATCGATTCGATCTCCGACTTGGCGATCGGCTGCCGGTAGGCGATGATCGCGAGCGTCTCCAACGCCGGGCGCGACAGATTGTTCGGGCGGTCCATCTTCAGCAGGTTGCGCACCCAGCGCCCGCAGCTCGGCTGTGTCTGAAAACGGAAGCCGCCGTTCAGTTCCGTCACCTCGATGCCCAACTCCAGACGCGACAGTTCCTTGGCGATGCTCTCGACCGCGTCGCCGATCTCGCGCGGCGACGCCTCGGCGAACAGCGCGGCCGTTTCGCTGGCCGCACCGTCCAGTTCCGCCACGCTTTTCAGGCAACCGCGGATCTCTTCGACAGAAAGCGGATGGTCCGCGCCGAAGAGCAGCGCGCCGACCACCTGCTGCAGGCTCGACGCCAACGGCAGTTTGACCTCTTCAGAGTTCGACATGCTCGCCTCCTCCGATCATCGGCAGCGCCAGCGGCTCGCCCGCGGCATCCTCCACCGGCAGAATCAGGATCTCGTGAAACGCAGCGTTCTGGTGAATCACGATTTGCCGCAGGCGCAGCAGTTCCAGCAGCGCCAGAAAGGTGACGATCACCTCGTTACGGTGCGACTCGGGGTTGAAAAGCTTTGAAAATTCGAGGCGATGGCCGTCGCGCACCATTGCGCCGATGGCCTCCATTTTGTCCGGTACCGACCAGCGAATCGGCTCCAGGTGCCCGAGCGGCTCCATCGGCGCGCGCGCCAGCACCTCCTGAAAAGCGGTCAGCAGGTCAAAAAGGCCGATATCACCCAGCGCCTGCCCGGCATCGGCCTCGTTTTTCTCAAATACGGGTTTATCGCCGCCGAACGCGAAGGCCTCGCTCTGCAAGGTCTCCAGTTCCAGCAGCCGGTCGGCAGCATCCTTGAATTTCTTGTATTCGACGAGCTGGCGCACCAGATCGAGCCGAGGATCGATCCACTCCTCGTCGGACGGCTCATCGGCGGCGCGCGACTCGACCGGCAGCAGCATCCGGCTCTTGATCATCATCAGCGTGGCGGCCATGACCAGAAACTCGCCGGCGATGTTGAGATCCAGCATGCGCATGACGTCGAGATACGCCATGTATTGCGCCGTGATCCGCTCGATCGGGATGTCGTAGATATCGACCTCCTCGCGCCGGATCAGATAGAGCAGCAGATCGAGAGGCCCTTCAAACACCTCCAGATCCACCTTGTAGTCGTCGGTCAGCAATGCGTCAAGCGCCATACGGTCACGCTCTTCCTGTGAACGACAACCCCACCGCGTCGCGCGCGCGGTCCAAGGTCTTGGCGGCCTCCGTGCGGGCGCGCTCGGCCCCTTTGCGCAGCACTTCTTCCACGTAGTCGGGGTGCGCCTGCAACTCGGCGCGTCGCGCGCGGAACGGCGCGAAGGTCTCTTCAAACGCCGCGGCCAGCGCCTTCTTGGCATGGCCGTACCCATAGTTGCCGCCGCGGTAGTTGGCCTCCATCTCCTGCCGCCGCGCATCATCCGCGAACAACTTGAAGAGCGCGAACACATTGCACGCCGAGGGATCTTTGGGATCCTCGAGCCCCTTGCTGTCGGTGACGATCTTCATGATGCGCGCCTTTGTCTCTTTCATGTCGCCGAACAACTCGATCGTATTGCCGTAACTCTTGGACATCTTCTGTCCGTCCAGCCCGGGCACCACCGCCACCTCGTCCGGAATAAAGGGTTCCGGAATCGTGAAGACTTCGCCGAACTCGTTGTTGAATTTGAGGGCGAGGTCGCGCGTGACCTCCACATGCTGCTTCTGATCGCGGCCGACCGGCACCACGTTCGACTGATAGATGAGGATGTCCGCCGCCATCAGGACCGGATACGCGAAGAGCCCATGAGACGGCGCGATCCCTTTGGCGATTTTGTCCTTGTAGGAGTGGCAGCGCTCCAGCAGCCCCATGGGCGTCACCGCCGAGAGCAGCCACGCCAGTTCGTGCACCTCCGGCACATCGCTCTGACGGAAGAAGACCGTGCGTACCGGATCGAGCCCGCACGCCAAGAAATCGAGCGCCACATCCCACGTGTCCTGCTTGAGACGCTCGCGGTCATGCACCGAGGTCAACGCGTGATAGTTCGCGATAAACAGATACGCCTCGCCCCGCTCCTGAAGCTGCAACGCAGGCCGCATCATGCCGAAATAGTTGCCCAGATGCAGCTTGCCCGAGGGCTGAATGCCCGATAGAATCCTCATGATTCGCCATCCCGCTGAATGAGTTAAAGAAAGGTTTTTCAGTATACCCCGCACGCCCTGCGGACACAAGGCTGCTTTCGGCATTTTGCAGGCGTGACTTTACACTGGATTTTCCCTGCAGAAGGAAGTAAGCTTGCACCATGTAATACAGCGAAAAGGGGGATTGTGAAATGAAGGGGTTTTTCGCCGCGTTGCTCGTGTTACCGTGTTGGGTTCTGGCAGACGCCTCGCTGGGGACAGCGACTCTTCAGGCGACTGCCCCTCAGGAGCGTAAAGCCATGCAAATTGTGATCGAGACCAATCTGGGCGCCTTGACAGCGGAACTGTACCCTGACAAAGCGCCGGTGACGGTCAGCAACATGCTTGCCTACATCGACGCCAAGTATTACGACGAGACCATTTTCCACCGCGTGATTGACGGCTTCATGATCCAGGGCGGCGGATTCACCCGGGACATGATGCAAAAAAAGACCAACGCCCCCATTAAGAACGAGGCCGACAACGGCCTCCGAAACGAACGCGGCACGCTGGCCATGGCGCGCACGATGGTCGTCGACAGCGCGACCAGTCAGTTTTTCATCAACCTCACCGACAACAGCGGGCATTTGAACTTCAAGGCCAAAACCGACGCGGGTTACGGATACTGCGTCTTCGGCAAGGTCATTGAAGGCATGGACGTGGTGGACAAGATCGCGAAGACCCCGACCGGGTTTTCGGGTCGGCACCAGAACGTGCCGCTGGAGCCGGTGGTCATCACCCGCATCCGACGCAAAACCGAGGCCGCCGCGCCCGCCACACCCTGAAGCGGCGCGCTCCCTGCATCCCCCCCTATTCCATGTCAGCCAGCACGTACGACGACAAGCACATACAGACCCTTTCAGCGATTGAGCACATCCGAAAGCGTACCGGCATGTATATCGGCCGGACCAGCGACGGCAGCCAATACGAAGACGGAATCTACATCCTCCTGAAGGAGGTCATCGACAACGCCGTGGACGAGTTCATCATGGGCTACGGCAAACGGGTCGAGATCACCCTGACGTACAACACCGGCGAGGTGGTTATCCGCGACTTCGGGCGCGGCATCCCGCTGGGCAAGGTGGTGGACTGCGTCTCGCAGATCAACACCGGCGGCAAGTTCAGCGATGATGTCTTCCAGTTTTCGGTGGGCATGAACGGCGTCGGCACCAAGGCGGTGAACGCCCTCTCCACCGAATTCGAGGTGCGCGCTTACCGCGACGGCGAATACTCGGAGGCCTTTTTCCAGCGCGGCAATCTCGTCTCGCAGAAGCGTGGAAAGTGTACCTCGCCGCAGCGCAACGGCACCTACGTGCGCTTCACGCCCGACCCCGACATCTTCAAAAAGTTTCAGTTCCGCGAGGAGCACGTGCTGCGCCGCCTGCGCATGTACGCCTATCTCAACGCCGGGCTGACCCTGGAACTGAACGGCGCCAAGATCGTCTCCGAGAACGGCCTGCTGGACCTGATCCACGACGAGGCGCAGTTTGAAAAGCTGTACCAGCCGTTCCATTACCGCTCGAAGACGCTGGAGCTGGTCTTCACGCACACCAACCGCTTCAGCGAAGAGTACTACTCCTTCGTCAACGGCCAGTTCACCAACGACGGCGGCACGCATCTTTCGGCCTTCAAAGAGGGCCTGCTCAAGGCGGTCAACGAGTTCAGCAAGAAAAAGTTCGACGGCGACGACGTGCGCGAAGGCATCATCGGCGCGATCGCGATCCGGCTCAAAGACCCGATTTTCGAATCGCAGACCAAGAACAAGCTGGGCAATCAGGAGATCCGTTCCGATCTTGTGGCCGAGATCAAACGCGTGGTCGAGGAGATGCTGCACCGCGAGCCGGCCGAAGCCGCCAAGCTCATCAGCAAGGTCGAAGAGACCGGCAAGTTGCGCGCCGAACTCAACGCGGTCAAAAAGCTGGCGCGCGAACGCTCGCGCGCGGTGTCCGTCCGCGTCCCGCAGCTCAAGGACTGCAAGCACCACCTGAACAAGCACAAAGGCACCGGGATCGACACCATGATCTTCATCACGGAAGGTCAGTCCGCCGCCGGTTCGATCGTGAGCTGCCGCGACGTCAACACGCAGGCGATCTTCACCCTCAAGGGCAAACCGCTCAACGTGTGCGACGCGAAGCGCGACGCGCTGTACAAGAACGTCGAAATTTACAATCTGATGCAGAGCCTCGACATCGAAGAGACGGTCGACCACCTGCGCTATCAGAAGGTGATTCTCGCCACCGACGCCGATGTCGACGGTCTGCACATCCGCAACCTGATGATCACCCTCTTCCTGCGCTTCTTCGACCGGGTCATCAAAGAAGGCCATCTCTATCTTTTGGAGACGCCGCTCTTCCGCGTGCGCAACAAGAAGGAGACCTTCTATTGCTACAGCGAAGAGGAGCGCGTGTCGGCGATCGCGGCCTGCGGCCGGAACCCTGAGATCACCCGCTTCAAAGGCCTGGGCGAAATCTCTCCGGGCGAATTCAAGGCATTCATCGGCAAGAGCATGCGGCTGACACCGGTTGACAGCACACGCGACCGGGACCTGAAAGACACGGTCGAATTTTACATGGGGCGCAACACCCAAGAGCGGCGCCAGTATATCATGGACAATCTGATGATCACCGAGGAATCGTTGTCGTGAGCAAGGCTTCAGGACATCCCAAACGGAACAAGAAGGCAGACGCCGGCGACGGCCAGCCGCCCAGCCTGTTTGACGACATGGCGCTGTTTAACGCCGTGCCGACCGCGCCCGCCGAAGACGAGACCGGCGCGGACATGCCGGGGCGAGAGGGCAGCCTTTCGTCGGCCGAACGCCAGGCCGCGGCCAGCGCACATGGCGGCGACGGCCCGCTGCGCGAGCTGATGGACGGCAACTTCCTGCAGTTCGCCTCCTACACCATCTGCAACCGCGCCATTCCTACGGTCGAAGACGGCCTCAAGCCCGTGCAGCGACGCATCATGCACAGCCTGTGGGAGAAGGACGACGGGCGGTTCATCAAGGTCGCGAACGTGGTCGGCCACACGATGCAGTACCACCCGCACGGCGATGCGTCGATCGCGGACGCCATCGTCAATCTGGCGAACAAGCGCTACCTCATCGAAGGCCAGGGAAACTACGGCAACATCTTTACCGGCGATCCCGCCGCCGCCTCGCGCTACATTGAATGCCGTCTCACGGAGCTTGCGCGCAACGAGCTCTTCAACCCCAAGTTGACCGCCTTCATTCCCAGCTACGACGGCCGCAACAAAGAGCCGGTGCTGCTGCCCTGCAAACTGCCGTTGCTGCTGATGCTCGGCGCTGAAGGCATCGCCGTGGGGCTTTCCACAGCGATCCTGCCGCACAATTTCATCGAGCTGCTGGAGGCTCAGATCGCGATCATCCAGAAGAAGCCGTTCCAGGTCTTCCCGGATTTCCAGACCGGTGGCATCATGGACGTCTCAGAGTATGCGGACGGTAATGGACGCATCAAGCTCCGCGCCGTGATCGAGCACCGCCAGCACAACAAGCTTGTTATCACCGCCCTGCCGTGCGGACAGACCACCGAATCGCTGATCGCGAACATCGAGGACGCGATCAAGAAAAAGAAGGTGCCGGTCAAGCAGATCAGCGACTTCACGGCGGAAAAAGTCGAGATCGAGTTGACGCTGAACGTGGGCGCCACCCAAGATCAGACGGTCAATGCGCTCTACGCCTTCACCGCCTGCGAGTCCTTCCTGTCGAGTCGGCCGGTCGTCCTCTTCCGAAACCGGCCGCGCGAGATGTCGGTGAGCGAAATCCTGCACGCTGGCACCGAGCAGCTTCTGGAGCTGCTGCTGCGTGAGCTCGAGTTGCGCCGCGGCGAATTGGACGACCTCTTCCACAGTAAGACGTTGGAGCAGATCTTCATCGAAGAGCGCATCTATAAACGCATCGAGGAGCAGACCAGTTACGAGGCGGTCCAGCAGGCGGTGCTCGACGGATTCGCGCCGTTTCTCAAACGGCTGCGCCGCGCGGTCACGCTTGACGATGTCGAGTCACTGCTGCAGATCAAGATCCGGCGCATCTCGCGGTACGACATCGAGCGCAATCGCCAGGAGATCGAAGGCATCCTGCGCGAGGAGAGCGAGGTCACGGAAAACATCAAGGGGCTGCGCGCCTATGCGGTGCGCTACCTGAAAAATCTGATCAAGAAATACCGGCCCGTCTATCCGCGCCTCACCCGGCTTGCCGACGCGCCGTTCGGTCAGATCGAAGTGCGCGCGCTCACGGCCAGCGAGCTGTCGCTCAAGATCGACCGCGAGAACGGCTACATCGGCACCGACATCCGCAGCGGCGAAGAGCTTTTCAAATGCTCGTCGCTCGACAAGATCATCGTGGTCTGGAACGACGGCCGGTACAAGATGATGCCACCGCCTGATAAGTTTTTCGTCGACAAAAAGGGCGCGACGTACTGCCAGATTTTCGACCGGGACAAGACGTTCACCTGCGTCTACACCGAGCCGCACTACGGCTTCACCTACATCAAGCGTTTCGCGTTCGGCGGTGCCATCCAGAACAAGGAGTACCGGCTGGCGCCGGAAGGCAGCAAGCTCATCCTGTTCGAGGAGGATGTGCCTGACGCAGTCTTCGTCAAATACAAACCGGCGAAGTCGCAGCGCATCCACCAGCAGATGTTCACGCCCGCCGAAGTGCTGGTGAAAGGGGTGGCCGCGAAAGGCATCCAGATGACCTCCAAGGACATCGCCCGGATCGCCACCAAGAAGCCCGGCTGGTGGGACGACAACGAAACGACCCCCAAGGGCGTGCTGACCTGATTCGGCGTTCAGATGAGCGTCGTCACTTGCCACGCCCTGGAGCCAGCACGGGAAGCGCATAGACGGCGGTGTTCGGATCGGTTCCGGAGTAATATGCGAGGAAATGCGTGCGTCCTATCACGGTGGCGTTGACGTTGCCCGTGTCCCAAGGGCGCTCGCTGCCGACGCCGACGACCTCGGGCTCCGCCCATGCGGTCGGTGTGGGCCACACTTCCGCCAGCGCGTTGACGCGGCGTTTCACCAAGCCCTTGCCGCGCTCGAAATAGTAGTTGCTCACGAGCCCGGTCTGCGCGTCGTACACCAGGGACGGCGTCGAGCACAGGATGTCGCCAATGTTGGTGCGTTCGCGTTTCCAGGTCACTCCCGAATCTGTCGATGTCAACTGGAACTGCTTGCCTCCGGAAGCCCCGTGGATTTCCGTCCGGGCCAGGGCCAGAATCTTTCCGTCGCCGACATACACGGCCGACTGTTCGGTGGGCCAGTCGGCCTTCGAGAGATCCTTCTCGACGGTCGTCTGCGTCCAGGTGCGGCCGTTGTCCTCGCTGACAAGCGTCCCCCAGGAATGACTGGAATCATCCTTGTAGTTCCCGGCGAACCAAAGCGACATCATCCCCTTGCCCGGAACGTGGAAGACGTCGGTGATCTGCATGGGCAACGGTGAAAGCGCCGGCGTGGCGATCTTCTCGAACGTCGTGCCGTCCTTCGTGCGGTAGAGGTCGTGACGGTTCTTCGGGCCACCAAAACAGCGTACCCAGAGCAGCATGGCGCCGTCACCGTCCAGCCCCTTGCCGATGGTCACTTCGCCGTAATCCGGCGCGTCGGCCACGCAGACTTCCTGCGACCAGGTTTTGCCGCAGTCATCCGACGAACGCGCGAAGACGCCTCGCACGCCTTCGCCGATGTTGTGACCGGTGCCGCGGCTGTAGGTGCACACCAGCCGCTGTCCGATCGCCTGCATCATCGGCCAGGAGTTATACCCTTTGCAATCCTGTACCGTATACGGAGCGGTCTTGGCCTCCGCCGCTTCCGCCGCAAAGATCGCCGCAACCGCTGTGACGGCCGCGACCGCCATCGATGTTTTCATCCGATTCATAGTCTCACCTCAGGAGTACGGCCGTGCCCGTGGGCATCGAGCGCATGAAGGAAGCGACCGGCAGGACGCCATCAGAAATTCTGATTTCGTCCATGTATCCGGTGAAGGCATTGTCGGCACCGATCGTGAACGCGCAATCGTCGTTCGCGGGATACGCGACAAACCCGGTAAACTGCTGGCTGCCGTGGCTTTGATAATCACGGTAGAGTTTGAGTTCTGTCTTGATCGTGCCGCTCACGTTTATCTGTTCAACGGTGATCGCGTAATGATGCCAGCGTCCGTCGTCGAGGTCGGACGGGAACGCGGTCCATGTCGTAATGTATTTCTGCACCGTGGACGTGTTCGCGCGCGCTTCGAAATCAAGATGACGCTTGCTGGTCGGGCGGACGTAGACCCTCCACGCGGGCGCGGGATCATTGCCCTCGAAAGAGGTCGAACTCTGACTCAGGCGCAGCAGACCGGCATTTGTTTCACAAGCAGACAGCTTCATCAACCACTCGATCGTGAAGCTGGTCTTGCCGTACAGGCTCGTGAAATGCGGATACCGGACCTGGCTCGCATCCATGTACAACGACTTCACGTTTTGTTTCACGACGAGTTCCGCCTCGCCGTCCAGCGCCAGCTTCGGCTTGACGTTGCTGCTGAAAACAGGCGCATTCCCTTCGCCGCCTTCAAAAGCGCGGGCGAATCCCGCACCGGCAGGGTTGAGAGACGGATAGGGCGCGACCGCGTAATCGCTGTTGTCAAATGTGAGATGGACCAATACCCCGGCCGCTCCCGCCGGATCGGCGAGAATGAACGCTTCCGGTCCCAGCGCGCGCCGGGTGATGCGCAATTCGTCCATCCAGCCCGGGAAATATTGGCGAACTCCTGCGATGTTCTGCACCCCTGCGGAAGGATTGACCGTGCCCGTAGTGCCAAGCGTCACGCTGGCAACCCCCTGAAGCGCATAATCCACATAGAGCTTCGTTTGGGCGGCAGCGATGTCGTAGACGAAGGCCAGATGGTGCCAAGCGCCGTCGTCCACGCGGTTCTTGCTTGTGATGTCGGCGACATTGTTATAGTCGCCATAGGTCCTGAACCCGCGGCCGAGGATTTTGCCGTCGTCGCCGACGCCGACCTTGGCGCACGGCGAATAGAAGAGCGTCCAGGTTTCGCTGTCGATCGGCCCCGGCGTCTTGAAAAAGCACTCAAGGGTGAAACTCGCTTTCTCGAGTGTCGAATCCGGGCCGATGATTTTGACGCCGTTCCCGGAACCGTCTTCGCCGCGGACAGCATGCGTGGCACCCACGTTGGCGATGACGCCGGCCATGTCGTTGATGCCGAACCGGAACGCGCTCCCGGCCTTGTCCGCCGTATCCAGAATTGCGGAGGGGGAATTCGTCTCGCTCATCGGATTGGCCACAAGCGCCGAAGTCCCCGTGGCGGCGTTGACGTTGACAACCGAACTGAATCTATTATTGATCCCCAATATGTCGGGGCAAAAGCAGAGCGTGTCAGCGGGCGTATCGCGCGGCTGGGCCCTGATCCGAAGAAAATCGCCGCTGCCGATCGCGGTGTCGCAGATCCGCACATCCATGATGTCCCCGGGGAACGTGCGGTCAGCGGCATGGGTGTTCGCGCCGATCATGAGCGCCTTGCCGGTATATTTTGTCAAGGCTCCGCATCCGGTCAGTGTCCCGACAAGCTGGTAATCGTAGTAGAGTTTTGCGGTGCCTTCGGCATCCAGGGTGAAAGCGGCATGATGCCACACGTCCGGCGTGACCAAGGGGCCCGATCCGCCGCCGACGGTCTTCGACGAGCCGCCGGCGTTGAACCGGCAGGCCAGTCTGCCGCTCCATCCGATCTCAAGCGCGTAAGACTCATCGTTCCAAGCGTTTCCCTGCTGATAGACGATCGGCGCCATCGACCAACTCGCCAAATCGCCGGCGGATGTCCTGAAGATCGCCTCGACCGTCAAGTTGGTCAAGCCGAGGGCCGACGGGTAGGCCGTGTCTGTGCGCAGCATCGCGCCGCTGGCACTGTTGGTGCCCGGCGGGATTTCCGTCAAACCGAAGTGCAGCGCAGTCAGGCGTTGCGACCATTCACCGGTCATCGGGTCATAAACCAATATCCCCGACGGAAGACCATCGGTGCCGTACGGCATGTAATTGGGATCCGTTCCGCGAACAGTACCGACCAGCGAGTGGCAGTACATCGGATACATTCCGGGATCGGCGATGTTCTCGATCACCGTGCTCGGCGTGGACGTCACGCCGGCTGCCAGCACGTCGAGCCGGTACCACAGCACGGTCTCGGCTTGCATCGCGCCGGCCGCCAGAAAAGCCGCCACGCCTACAACAGTTGTCCAGCGTTGTCGTGTCGTCATCGGTGTGTTTCCTTTCCCCCGGTCAATGCATCGTCCGCAGTCAGGAAGTAACTTACCAGATGCACACCCGGATTAATCATACTTTTACGAAATTATTTATCATACTTTTACGAACGCCCCCTTGCGTTTCCGTGCTCGACCGCCTATCATGACGGTCGTGAAAACAATTTTGGTTTTCAGAACCACCAGCCTGGAGTGTTGGCAGTACAAACTCGAGGGGATGCACCGGTTCGCGGATTCGCGCGGCTGGCACCTGCAGGTGATTGACGGCGACACCTCCGCGCATCAGGTGGCGAACCTGCTGGATTTGTGGGAAGCCCTGGGGTGCATTGTTGAGGCGGACGGCGGCGACACGAAACTGAGGCCCCGGCACTTCCGCGGCACGCCGGTCGTCTTTCTCGACCATTCGCCCGACATGACCGCAGAGGGCGCGTCTGTCGTTCGTCACGATTCCGCGCAGATCGCGCGAGTCGCGGCCAAAGAACTGTTGCGGCTCGATTTTCACGACTACGCCCTCGTCGGGTGGTTCTCGCAGGCCTACTGGATGCTCGACAAACTCGAAGCTTTCAAGTCGGTGCTTGAACTGCACGGCAAGAGGATACATGTTTTTGAGCCGGAAGCCGGTGACCGCGGACGCACCACCTCTTTTCAACGGCGGCTTCGAGCCTGGCTCCGCAGACTCCCGAAACCGTGCGGCGTCTTCGGCGTGAACGACTATATCACCGAACGCGCCCTTTCCGCAGCCGTCGCTCAAGGATACCAAGTCCCCGAAGAGCTGGCCTTCGTCGGCGCTGACAACGACGAACTCATCTGCGAAACGACCCGGCCCTCGATGAGCAGCGTGCTGCCGGATTTCAAGACCACAGGACATCTGGCCGCAGAGCTGCTCGCCATGAAGATCTACGCACCCGCCTCGCCGGCGGCCTTGCGCGTCGTTCCGCCTCTCGGAATCGTACGCCGGCAGTCCACGCGGCTCTTCAAACGGTCGGACGCGGACGTTCAGGCGGCCATGGAGCTGATCCGGAGAAAAGCCGCGGACGGATTAAGGGCGAGAGACGTTCTGGCAACCTTCCCCTGTTCCCGGCGGCAGGCGGAAATCCGGTTCCGCTCTCTGACGGGACGTAGCGTGCTGGAGGAGATACAGGATGTGCGTTTCGCCCGTGCCATGGAATTTCTAAAAAGTCCGAGCGTTGCAATCGGCGCGATCGCCGGGCGTTCTGGATGGCCTTCTGAACTCGTGCTGGAACGCTATGTCCGGCAAAGGACCGGCCGAACACTATCGGAAATCAGAAAAAGTTAGACCGGCAGCCTCGCCTGCAAGCCCGAGTTTCTCCATCTTGTAGCGCAAGATGCGACGCGTCGTGCCCAGCCGGGTGGCGGCGCGCGTCTGGACGCCGCCGGAGACCCGCAGCGCCTCGGCGATCAGCCGTTTTTCATACGCCATGACCGCTTCCTCGAGGGGGACGGCGCCGACAACGGCCGAAGCCTCGGGCGGTGCTGCAGGCATGCTTTCCATGCTCGGCTCCGACTCGCCCGCCGTGTCGGCGTGGAACTCCTCAGGCAGACGCGCTGCCGTGACCACGGGCTCGCGTCCGTGCAGGACAAGCATACGTTCGACGAGGTTCCGCAGTTCCCGGACATTCCCGGGCCACGCGTAGGCGTCCAGCAGGCGGAGGGCCTCGCTGTCGAACGCCCGCGTCTGCGCATGCAGCGCAGGCCCCAGCCGATGCAGGAAGTGCGTCAGCAGCAGAGGAATATCCTCGCGCCGTTCGCGCAGAGGCGGCAGTTTGACCCGGACGACATTGAGTCTGTAGAAGAGGTCCTCCCGGAAGGTTCCGGCCAGCACGTCTTGGCGCAGGTCGCGTGCTGCGGCCGCCACGATCCGGGCATTTGTCCGGATGAGGCGCGTCCCGCCCACACGCATGAACTCACGTTCCTGGAGGACGCGCAGCAGTTTCACCTGGGTCGACGTCGACATCTCGCCGACCTCGTCAAAGAAAAGTGTCCCTGATCCGGCCAGTTCAAACCGGCCGGGTTTGAGACGGTCGGCGTTGGTGAAGGCGCCTTTCTCGTGGCCGAAGAGCTCGCTCTCGAGCAGGTTTTCCGGCAAGGAGGCACAATGGACAGCCACGAACGGTTCATCCTGACGCGGGCTTTCGGCATGCAGCAGGCGGGCGGCCAGCTCTTTGCCGGTGCCGCTTTCGCCCTGGATCAACACCGTCGCGCCCGTGGCGGCCGCGAAACGCAACTGCTCGATCGCGGCAAGAAACGCCGGGCTCTGCCCCACGATGTCACGGGTCGGAAAGGCCGAAGAGAGTTCTGTCGACAACACCTGGACCTGACGGTGCAGCCGACGCGTTTCCACGGCGCGCCGTACGATGTGGCGCAGATTTTCGACATCGAACGGCTTGCCGACGAAATCCACCGCACCGAGACGGATCGCCTCAACCACGGACGGGATCGCCGTCGACGCACTGACCATGATGACAGGAAGGTCCGGGTGGTCAGCCTGGATCAGGCGCAACAGGTCGATGCCTGAACGACCCGGCATCACCACATCCAGCAACGCCAGATCGACCGACTCGCGTGCCAAGAGCGTTTGGGCCTCCTCCGCCGATTCAGCGAGGAGCACCTCGAACTCCGTGTCGAAAATCAGACGAAGGGCTTCGCGGCTGCCCCGTTCGTCATCCGCAATCAGGAGTTTGGGCATATTAGTCCTTTCGCATCAGCGGCAGCGTGATCGCCACCGTGGTGCCTTTCGGCGAAGAATCCACATCGATGCGGCCGCCGTGATCGACCACGGCGCGGCGCGCCAGCGGCAAGCCCAAGCCCAATCCGCCTGACTTGGTTGTGCTGAACGGCGAAAAGAGCTTCGCCTGGACCTCCGGCGCGATCCCCGGTCCGTTATCGCTCACCGTCACGACGAACGAGC
>JAQUEX010000230.1:0-1263 GCA_028684935.1 Kiritimatiellia bacterium
TTCTCATGGTCGAATAGCCCGTTCATGATGACAGTGTAATAGCTCGTGCGTGCCACATTCAAGATTATGATTACGAGCAAGATTACGATTACGAGTCACGGACCCCAACAGAACTGCCATGCGCCCCTCGCCAAAGAGCCTGCTTGGCACATCTTGAGGAAAAAGGTATCTTGAAGCGTACGTTCGTCTCGCCGTTCAGGGATCAGGCGACGTGAATAAGGCAGGGGAACAGGGAGGTGAAACGCGATGAGAGGCAGAGGTCTGCGGGTTGCCGTGATCGTGTTTGCAGTGTTCGGGGCCTTGACGCAACAAAGGGTCCGCGCGCAAGGCCGCGCCACCTCCGGCACCGTCCGCCCGCTGGTGGGGGCGATCCGCTGGGATGCGTGGTACGGGGTGTTGCCGGAGACGGTTCCCTTGCCCGATCCGACTCGCTATCCGGGATATGACACGACGCGGACGAGGGTGCCCAGCCCTGATCCGGGCCGGGAGGCGCAGCGTGCGCTCGCTGCGGAGCTGTGGCGCTACCGGTGGCCCTTTTTCACGGAGCTGAATGCGGATGGCAGCGCCAAGACGTTCAATGAAAATCGGGCCGAAGTGCTCGAAAAAGAGATCGATTACGCGGTTCATGCGGGGCTGGACTACTGGGCCTTCGACGCCTATCCCGAGGACTGCCCGCTGAGCTATACGCTGAAAACGTTCCTGGCCTGCAAGACTCGCGACCGGATCAAGTTCTGCCTGTTTCTGGTGATGGGGTCGGCGTACGGCCGCTTCGCGGACGACGAGGCGTACCGGGCGTATGCGGCGCGGCTGATCGCCGAGCCCAACTACCTGAAGGTCGAGGGGAACCGGCCGGTGATCTATATGGGTTTCCTGGACGACGCGCTCGTCGAGAAGCTCGCGGATGGCCGGTGGCAGCGCTTTTGCGGCGAGCTGGCGAAAGGGGGCGCGGGCAAACCCTATCTCGTGATCGGCCACGGCAACCCCGCCGCCGCCAAGCGGTACTGCGCGCGGCTGGGCGGCGAGGCGGTGAGCGATTACAACTATAGCCGCGGAATCACCCGGGAAGGAATGCCGTTCGTTGAAGTAGCTGCGGCGGCCGAATCTTTCTGGGAGCGATGCGAGGCCGCAGGGGTATCGGTTGTGCCGATCTGCATGGCCGGTTTCGATTGGCGCCCGCGCGAGATGAACCCCGTCTCATGGCATGTGTGTGACCAGCGGCATAGCAAGCAGGGGACGCCGGAAGAGCTGGCCGTCCACAGAATC
>JAQUEX010000230.1:1363-5215 GCA_028684935.1 Kiritimatiellia bacterium
TGATGAGAAAAATATTCGGGTTGATCGGGGCGTCGGTCGCACTGGCGTGGGGAGCCGTCGCGGCCGCGCCGGTCTGCCCGCTGATCCCGATGGGGGCGATCACCGGCAAGCCGGACGAGCAGACCGTTCAGGAGACGCTGGAGGCTTACAAGGCGGTCGGCGTTGACCAATATCTGATTTATGCGCGCAGCGGCCTGGCGTTGACGTACATGGGCGAAGAGTGGCTCCAGATGTGCGAGTGGTTCTGCAAACATGCGAAGCGGCTCGGCATGAAGATCTGGCTGTATGATGAGTACAACTGGCCGAGCGGCTCGTGCAAGGGGCGCGTGCCAGCGGAAAACCCAGCGTTCGAATCCCGTCAGTTCGCGGTCAACAAACAGCCGGACGGCTCATATTCATGGCAGGTCGTGCATGCTCCCGGCTGGGCCGACAACTACAGCCTGCCGGCCATGCGGCGTTTCATCGAACTGACGCACGAGCGCTATGAACAGCGGCTGGCACCGTATCTGGGCGGGACAGTCGTCGGCATCTTCACCGACGAGCCGGCGCATCCCACGCCGGTTTCGCTCGCGCGCAAGCCGGACCTGCTGTTCCGCTATTTCGACGGGGCGGAAGAGGAGTACCGCGCCGCCACCGGGCGCGGGCTGCGCGCGGATGTGCAGGCCTATCTGGCCGATCCCTCCAAAGATGCGATGTGGGCAGATTACTACGGATTGCTCGGGCGGCGTTTCCGCAAGGCGCATTTCGATCCGATCACCGCATGGTGCCGGCGGGTCGGCATCGCGTCGACCGGACACATGATCGCCGAAAACAGCACGGATAGTTCTGCCTTGTACAACGGCGACCCGCTGCACGCGCTCAAAGGATTGACCGTGCCGGGCATGGATGAGATCGGCACCCGGCTGGAGCCCGGGAAGATTGAATGGGTGACCTTCGCCGTGGCGCAGCATGCGGCCGGCCGATGCGGCAAGGGCGGGCTGGCCGAACTGTTCGCGCTGGGGCCCAGCGACCTGTCGCTCGCGACGCACCGCCAGATGCTCTGGCTCTGCGCGGCGCACAAGATCGATCGCTATGTGCTGGCCATCGCGCCGCTCGACGCGCGCGGCAATGTCGAGAAGGCCGGGTATTTCAATCCGATGTCACCCATGCAGCCCTGGTTTCCCGCGTTCCGTCATCTGGCCGAGGAGTCGCTCCGAGCCGCCCGCTATGCGGCCAAGCCGCAGGTGTGCGAGGTGGCGGTGCGCTATCCGCAGCGCGAGGCCGCGCGCCTGGCCGCGTCGCGCAAGACGCATCCCGCGCTGTTGGCGACGCTGCGCGGACTGACGGCGTCGCAGATCACGTATGATCTGTACGAGGAGGACGAGGCGTGCGACAAGCCGGTCGTGCTGGCGTTTGACGGCGCGGCGATCCGGGACGAGAAATCGGGCCGGCGCTTTGCCTCGCCCGAGGAGGCCGCGGCGTTTGCCGGCGCGCAGTGTCCGCCGCCCGCGCGGGTGGAAACAGCCGACGGCCGACCGGCGCCTGCGGTGCTGACGCGAGCCTACCGCGACGGCAGCGTCATGGTGCTGGGGTTGGGCGGCGAACCGCACGGGACCTTGCGGCTGGTGCGCGCGGGCCGGCCGCCGGTCGGCTTCGCGCTGCCCGCGCGCGGCGTGAGGGTTTGGGAGGGTGACCGAAACGAGCCGGCACCTGCGGACAACCGGCGTACGGTGCCGGTCGCGGCGGACGGTTTCGCGCTGACCCTGAGCGCGCCGGTCGTGCAGCGCCTGGTCTTCAATGCCCAAGGCCAGGCGCGCTTCAGTGTGGCGCAGCCCGTCGAGGGCGTGCGCCTGGCCGTGCGGCATCATCCGCAGCCGAGCGCCGTGACGCTGGACGGTGTGCCGGTCGCGGCCGGCGAGGCGTGCGGTGTGCTGCGTCCGGGGCTGGACGCGCTCTACCGGCAGAGCGCGCCGTTCCGGCTGGAAGCGGGCGAACACCGGGTCGTGATCACGGCCGGCGGCAGCGACACCAACTTCTTCCTGCCGGTCGCATGTCTGACCGGGCCTTTCGCTGTGAACGACGGCAAGCTGTCGGCTCTGCCTGTGAAGGTCGCGCCTGGCGCGCTGTGGCGGCAAGGGCTGGCCGGTTTTTGCGGCAGCGTGAGCTTCCGGACGCAGGTGGCTGTGCCGCAGCTCGAGAGCGGGAGCGCGCTCCGGCTCGACACGGGTGGGCTATATGCATCGGTTGCGCTAGGGGGCCGGGAGCTGGGCACGCGCGCCTGGGCGCCGTTCGAGTGGGAGGTGCCCGCCGGGTTGAACGGAAAAACGGTGGAGCTGGCGGTCACACTTCGGACCTCGGTGGCGCCGATCTTCGGCGACTGGAAGCATCCCGAGGCGGCATGGCCCAAGAAATTCTGGGTCCCTCCTCCGAATCCGAAGCCCGGGGTCGGGCTGCTCGCGATGCCGGAATGGGTGTTCGCGAGAGAGTAATTTGGTTTAAAAAATGATTTGGTTAGGCATGCGTCGAAATGATTGGCCACTTGGCCAATGGGTATTTGGACGACGCTGAGGTATACTCTGGTTATTCCAATGTAAGGAGGTGGCGCGCGGTGAAACGGGCAATGGCAATTCTCGCAAGCTTAATTTGCCTGCTGCAGGCGGCACAGGTCGTGGCCGTGACCAACGCGATCACCCGGATCGGCGAGGTCAAGGCGCTGGCCCCCGAGGAGATCCGGCAGGGCCGTGCCGTGCGGCTACGGGGTGTGGTGACGGCGCGTCTTTGCCGGCTGTTCATCATGCAGGACGGGGATGCAGGGATCTTCGTGTACCCCCGTCTTGCGCGGGATGAGGGGGTGTGGACCGGCGATGACGACGTGTTCGGCAGCCTCTCGCCGGGCACCGAGGTGGAGATCACGGGGGTGACCCGGCAGGGCGGCTTCGCGCCGGTCATTTTGCCGTATGCGGTCACCCGGCTCGGCAAGGCGCCGCTGCCCGCGCCCGAGCCGTTCAATCCGGCGCGCTTTTTCCGAGGTCTGGACGACTGCCGCCGGGTCGAGGTGCGCGGCGTCGTGCAGGGTTATTGGAAGCGTCCGCCGCTCGGCTTGATGCTCGTGCTCGATGCCAATCCGGGTCGCTTCATGGCGCGCCTTCCGCTGGAGGCTCGGGATGTCTGCGAGGGGCTGGTTGAGGCAGAGGTGCGGCTGCAGGGCGTGGCGATGGCCGCATTCAATACGCGAGGCGAGCTGCTCATGCCCTCGGTTTTCGTGAACGCTTTGAGTGACCTCTCGGTGGAGCGTCCGCCGCGAAACACACCGTTCGACGCGCCGAAAGTGCCGATGCGGGAGGTGGGAGGCTTTGGGAGCGAGCTCGGCGGAAAATTCCGCCTGCATGTGGAGGGTGTGGTCACGTATGCGGAACGCGTTCCGGTCT
This sequence comes from Kiritimatiellia bacterium, assembly GCA_028684935.1. Lineage (GTDB taxonomy): Bacteria > Verrucomicrobiota > Kiritimatiellia > RFP12 > UBA1067 > DUPH01. Next base: position 4,771 of record JAQUEX010000230.1, read on the forward strand.
CGTTTCTGGACGACGCGGTGTGGCCCTACAGCAGTCTGCAGGGCGTCGCACCGGAGCTGGGCTGCATGTTCTTTGTGCACGACGGCGAGACTGGCCTGAGGGTTCAGACGCGTCAGCCGATCAACCTCGAGCCCGGCGACAGGGTGGAGGTCTCCGGCTTTGTGGACCGGAGCCGCGCCGTCAGCGGGCTTTGCGAGGCCGTGGTGCATAAGCTCGGGCAGGAGGAGCCGCCTGTGCCGGTTCGTGTTTCGGCCGAGCAGATCGTCGAAGCCAACGAATTGGCACTGTACAACGGCGTAATGGCTGAACCGGGCGACTTCGACGGGGCGCTGGTGACCTGCGAGGCGACACTGACGGAGGATCTGAGGATGGACACCGGCACCCGGGTGCTGAAGCTGAAGAAAGCCGACGTCAGCTTCAAGGCCACGCTGCGCGGGGCGCGGGG
>JAQUEX010000036.1 GCA_028684935.1 Kiritimatiellia bacterium
CGCGCGGCGAATAGGCCTTGGTCAGGCGCGCGAAATCTGCCGCGCCCTTGGCGTTGAAGACCAGCGAGACATGCACGCGGCCGGTCATGGGCTCGATCTCGACCGATGCGCTGGAGAGGGCGTCGCCGGTCATTTTGGCGTTGCGCAGCACGTAGACGGGACGATAGGAGACCTGGCCGTCCGCGCCCTGCTCGCGCTCCAGCATGAAGGCGTAGCGCGGATCAGGCACCTCGAAGAGCGAGAGGCGGCGGGCGTAGTCAGGGTCCTTGACCAGCTCGTTGTAGTTCGCGGCGCGCTTGTAGCCGCGTCCGTCATCCGAAGAGACAAAGCCTTCCGGCAGGCGGCCGGAGGTGAGCACCTTGTCGACCAGTTGGTCGTTCTGTTTGTGGACCAACTTGAACTCCAGGAACGCCGCGCTCTGGATGCTCTTTTCGGCAGCGTCGCGCTGTTCGGCGTTGGCGCCCGGAAGCTGAACCACAATGCGGTGGTTTTTGCCGCCCTGGATCACCGGCTCGTTGACGCCCAAGCCGTCGATGCGGTTGCGGATCACCTCGATCGCCCGCGCGTCCGCATCTTTGAGGATGGTGTTGATCTGGTTCTGCACCTCGACATCCGTCAGCTCGGGGTTGCCGGCCTTGACGTTGGCGCTCAGCCGCTCCTCGTCGATCGCCACCGTGAAGCTTGTGCCGCCGGAGAGGTCCAGGCCGAGACGGATTTTTTCCTTGGGCGGGACCACAACATACGCTGACAACACAGCCAGAAAGGCCAGGACCAGCCATTTCCAGAGATCATTTCTACTCATTTGAACAACTCCACGGTTAAACAAAGCCTTTCAAGGCGTCAAAAAAGTGCGTCACTATAACACACATTCGTGATGCTTTTCAGCAATGAAATAAAAAAAAGCGTGAACGGGATGATCACCGGGGTTCATCCAGCGTCGCCGCCTCGCCCTCTTTCAGGACGCGGGTCACTGCGGCGCGCGCGACCTCGACCGACACTTTGGGTGCGATCTCGATCACGAACGTCGTGTCGCGCGCCTCGGCGATCGTGCCGATCAGGCCGCCGGCAAAGACAACCCGCTGCCCGGCGCGCAGTTCGGCGATCATGCGCAGGCGCTCCTTCTCTTTGCGCTGCTGCGGCCGGATCATCATGAAATAGAAGAGTCCGAACACCAGAATCATCGGGAACAGCATGCCGCCGATACCCGCCGCGCCGCCCGGTTGGGCGGCCTGTGCCAGAAAACTCGCTGTCATCATGGTCTATTCCTCATTTTTTGTTGCGGGCACGGCGAGCGCCGTGCCCCGTTATGTCCGTGTGCCGGTCTGTTTGACGCCGTCGGGCCGCAGGGTGGCGGCGAGCCGGCCCCGCCACTCCGTAAACGCGTCGTTGGCGATCGCCTCGCGCAGCTCGCGCATGAAGCTCAGGTAGCGGTGCATGTTGTGGATCGTCAGCAGCCGCACGCCCAGGATCTCGCCCACATTCAGCAGGTGCCGCACGTAGGCCCTTGAAAAATTCTGGCAGCAATAGCAGGTGCAGCCCTCCTCCACCGGCCGCTGGTCCGCCTTGTACGCGCCGCCCTTGACCGGATACTGTCCGCCGCGGGTGTAGGCCGTGCCGTGGCGCGCCACGCGCGTCGGGATCACGCAGTCGAACATGTCGACCCCGCGCGCCACCGACTCGCCCATCTGGTAGAGGTCGCCCAGCCCCATGACGTAGCGCGGCCGCTCGCGCGGCAGGGCGCGCACGCCGTCCTCCACGCCTTTGAGCATGACCGTTTCCGGCTCGCCCACACTGACGCCGCCGACCGCATATCCGTCAAAGCCCATCGCGGCCAGCTCGCGCGCGCAACGTTCGCGCAGCGCGGTGTACTCCCCGCCTTGGACGATGCCGAAAACAAGCTGGCCGGGCGCGCGCGCCTGCTCCAGACAAGCGGCCGCCCATGATAGGGTCTTCTCCACCGAGGCGCAAGCGTATTGCGCGTCGCAGGGATAGGGCATGCACTCGTCGAAGCACATCGCGATATCCGAGCCCAGCGTGCGCTGCACCGCCATCGCTTCGGGCGGCCCCAGGAAGAACTTGGCGCCGTCGATGTGCGAGCGGAACTCCACGCCGTGGGCGCGGATCTTGCGCAGATTGTTGAGGCTGAAGACCTGGAACCCGCCGCTGTCGGTCAGAATCGGGCCCTGCCAGCCCATGAAACGGTGCAGTCCGCCGCAGGCGGCCATGACGTCCATGCCCGGCCGCAGCAACAGATGATAGGTGTTGCCCAGGATGATCGAGGCCCCCAGTTCATGCAGGTCGCGCGGTTCCAGCGCTTTGACCGTGGCCTGCGTGCCGACCGGCATGAAGACCGGGGTCTCGACCGCGCCGTGCGCGGTCCAGAGCCGGCCGAGACGCGCGCCGCAGTGGCGGTCTTCGTGCAGGACCTCGAACGTGCCGGGCGGCGGGGTGTGTGAAGGCGGTTGGGGCATGGGGCTTCAGGGGCGGTTGGGGAGCGTCCACAGGTTTTCGGGTTTGAGATCGAGCAGCCGGATGGCCTCGAACCAGCGCGCGGGATCTTTAACCGCGTCGTCGAAATTGTTGGAACCGAACGAGAAGGTCGCGCCCATGCTCTTGGCGAGCGTGAGGAAGGTTGGTTTGGGATAGGGCGAGCCGGCCTGGATCTCAAGGGCGATGCCCCTCTCCACGGCTTTGGCGATGACCTGTCGCATGCGCGTCTCGGTCCAGAGCTGGTCGTAGCGGTTCGAGATGCAGGGGGGCAGGTAGGTGGGATTGGCGAGGATCGAGATCGGCTCGTCGAGGATGCGCAGGTTGTGGGCGAGATAGTCGCGCATCCACGCTTCCGGGTCGTCGATCGTCAGGCCCGGCAGCCAGAGGCGCTGCGGCTTGCCGTCGGCGCCGGTGCCCATGATCATGGTGTCGGCCAGCACGAAATCGAGACGCGCGAAGAGGGCGGGGTTGATCCGCCGGTGCCAGTCGCGGTCGTTGACCTGAATGCCGACCGGCAGGCGGCGGCCGTCGGCCCGCACGGTCCGGGCCGCGTCGATGAAGGCGGCCAACGACGCGTTGTCATGGAGCGGCCACTCGCGCCCGTGGTTCTCGAGCACGCCGCTGCGGATGCCGCTCTGCTGTTGACGCTCGGCCGCCTTGCGGGCGGTCATGCCGCCGCGCAGGTGGATGTGGAAGTCGGTCAGGACGAGGCCGCGCGCGCGCGCTTCGGCCATGCCCTGCTGAAAGGCGCCGGCGTGCGGATAGAGCCACGCGGTGCGCGCCATCCTCAATGTGGCGCAGGCGCTGCCGAACAGCGCGGCGGCCGTCAGCGCGGCCGCAACTAAGACTTTTCTCCGTGTCATCATCATATCAATGCCTCGATGGCCGCGGCGGCGGACTCGGTGTCGGCGAAATCCGGCAGCACCAGATCCGCGCCGGCGGCGGCCAGCTCCTCGGCCGTGACCCAGCCGGTGGCCACCGCCACGGCCTTGAGTCCGTTGGCGTGGGCGGCCTGGATGTCGAGCGGGGTGTCGCCGATCAGCACGCGGGGCGGGGCGTCGACCGGGGCGCGCGCGCAGGCCAGGGCGGCGATCGCGGCGCGCTCGGGGTGGTCGTCGCCGTACGCGCCGAAAAGGAAGGCGTGGTCGAGGTCCGCGTGGCGCAGCTTGCTCCAGGCCGTGGCGCGCACATTGCCGGTAACCAGCCCGAGCGCGTGCCCGCGTCCGGCCAGGCGCGCGACCAGCTCCGGCACGCCCGCATAGATCAGCGGGCGAGTCTGGTCGAGCGCGGCGTCGATCGCATGCGCCAAGCGCAGAAAAAAGTGCTCCTCGCGCGCCGGGGTGCTGGCCACGCCGCACGCGGCCGCCATCTGGCGCACCACGTTGGAGTCGGTCGCGCCCACAAAGGTCAAGCCGGCGAGATCGGGATAGGGCACCCCGTAAGCGGCTTCAAAGGCGACGCCAAACGCCGTCCGCCCCACGCCGCGGGCGTAGAGCAAGGTGCCGTCGATGTCGAACAAAAAGGCAGCGCGCGTCACGGACCGAACACACCGTCGTTAAAGGGTTAAAAGGGAGAATTATACCACGTCGCGCTTGCGAAAGCGACAGGGATAATTTTTGATTTTCCGGCACCGCGGGGTTGACAGATCTCGCCGCATCCGCTATTCTATGGTCAAAGATTGAAACGGGAGTTTTGATCTTCGGGTTGACTAGGAGAAAGGAGGCGGTTTAAGGATTTATCTTTTCGAAGCTCCGTAGCCTATGCAGGCCGTCAGACTCGAGTCTTGATAATGGCCGTGGGCGTGTGGAAATCGACTGATCGGGCGATAGGCCCACACAGACGATGAGGGGCTTGCCGGACTTAGGAAGCGACCGGGCAACAGGCAGGGCGGCTTTCCGCCAAACACTGAAAAACAAGTTGCCAGCGGCTCCCAGTACGAACGTCAGGCAATGAATCACTCTTCGCTGACTGGAAAAACATCGGGACGTTGCCACCGAAGCACGAGAAAAGGTAAAGTGAGGACACATAGCCCCGGGCGCCGTTCTGGCGGACCGGTGACGTTAAGTTACAACACGAAAGGACGTGTTTTCTGAGTATCGAAGCAATATGCGGAGACGCATAGGGGTTCCCTCCAACACGAGGGAACCCTTTTTTTTTGGTACGCAATCGATTGGTGGCTGGTGGCTGGCGGCCGGGCAGACCAGGAGGAGGGAGGAAGGAGGGAGGAAGGAGAAAGGAGAAAGGAGAAAGGAGGAAGGAGGAAGGAGGAAGGAGGAGGGGGAGGGGAGAAGGAGGAAGGGGATCCGGGCCGTCCTCGGAGTTGGTGGCTGGCGAGAGACAAGCGGGCGTTCCTGCCGGTTTCGCACAGCGCAAGACACGCGCCTGACACGCATCCCCCGGGCGTAACAACGTTCCTGTATGGACGATCCCGATCCCGATAGCGATTTGGAAGAGAGCAAGCTCCGGCCAATCGCGGGACCGTACACGGTCACGGGAAGGCGATGAGGCCGTCGTGTACGAGTACGTGAACGGGTACGGGGACGAGGGGCCACAAAAACCATGCCGCAGTGCCGACTGCATGGCACTCACTGGGTGCATGTCACACCCGCAGTTCTGACGGTATGAGTCAAATTTAAGATGCGTCGGCCCTGGGTTTCGGGTTGAAGGGCCTATCCTTTTCCTTCGGCGGTGGTATAATGGGGGGTAAGCACGGCAGACGGCCGATCGGCTGTCGGTGCGCGACACAAAGGAGAAACGGCATGAGGCGCAGAGCGGTATTGGCGGGCATGGTGTGCGTGGCGGGGTTGGCGGGCCTGGGTGTCAGGGCACAGGAGGCGGCCGGGCCGCGCGAGTGGATCCAAATCAAGACCTATGTCTGCGGCAGCGTGGCCAAGCGGGAGGCGCTGGTGCAGGTTTTCGACCGGGCGTTAATTCCGGCGCTGAACCGTCAGGGCATCCGCAAGGTCGGCGTGTTCTGGTCGAATGCCGAGGTGAACGACGGCAACGCCGCCTATGAGACTCAGGTCTTCGTGCTGATCCCGCATCCGGACGGCGCCTCCTTTGCCGAGATGGACGGGCGGTTGCTGGCGGACGCGCAGTACATGAAGGACGCCGCGCCGCTCTTCGGCGCGCCGATGGCCGATCCGTTGTACGACACCTGTTCAAGCGTGCTGCTGCGCGGCTTCGCGACCTGCCCGCAAGTGCGGCAGGTGACCGATGCGCCGGAGCGCCTGCTGCAGCTCCGCATCTACAACAGCTTTACGATCGAGCGCAACGCCAAAAAGATCGCGATGTTCGAGGGCGGCGGCGAGCTGGCCGTCTTCCGCGCGTGCGGCATGGGGCCGGTCTTTTTCGGCCAGGCGCTGGCGGGCGACCGTCTGCCCAACCTCACCTACATGCTGGGATTCGCCGACAAGGCGGCCAAAGAGGCGGCGTGGAAGACCTTTATCAACCATCCGGACTGGAAGGCGCTGAAGGCGGACCCGCAATACAAGGACACGGCGAACAAGATCACCAACATCCTGCTGCGCCCGTCTAAAGGCTCGCAACTGTAAGGGAGCCGGTTACTCGCCCATCTTGCAGAGCGCGCAGTGGCGGCAGTCGAGCTCCAGCGGCAGGGGCGCGGGTGCGCCCGCGCGCCGGGCGGAGACCGCCTGCAGGTGGTTCATCAGCGCGAGGATCAGGCCCAGCGTGATGAACCCGCCGGCCGGCAGGATGGCGAGAACCATCGCGTTGCCGTGGATGTTCGTGAGCGCCAGATCGCCCCAGAGGGTGATCGAGCCGTTGCCGAAGAACTCGCGCGCCGATCCGATGATGGCCAGCGCCAGCGTGAAGCCGATGCCCATGCCGATGCCGTCGGCGGCGCTGGCCGCCACCCCGTTCTTCGAGGCGTAGGCTTCCGCGCGGCCGAGGATGATGCAGTTCACCACAATCAGCGGAATGAAGATGCCCAGGCTCTCAGCGAGGGCCGGCGTGTAGGCCTGCATCAGGAGATCGACAATCTGCACGAAGGCCGCGATCACCACGATGTAGCACGGGATGCGCACCGCAGCGGGGATCACCTTGCGCAGCGAGGAGATCACCACGTTCGAGCAGAGCAGCACGAAGGTCGCCGCCGCGCCCATGCCGAGGGCGTTCTGCAGCGACGTGGTCACGGCCAGGGTGGGGCACATGCCCAGCACCAGGCGGAAGATAGGGTTCTCTTTGATGATGCCGCGGGTCAGTTCTGAAAACACGCTCATGATGCAAAACCTCTTGGATTGAAGGCCCAACAGTATGCCGCAATGCGCGGCCGATTGCAATGCCGCGGTGACCCCGTGTGTGATTCGGGCGCGATTCAAAGATGTTGAGTACACGCCCGAAGAGGGAGGCGGAAAGGAGGATCGGATGCTTGTTAAAAAGGTCAGGCTGGCCGCTGTGGTTGGCGTTGTCTGCGGGGTGGCCGGGGGGCGGCTGACTGCGCAGGAGTTGCGCAACGGCGGATTTGAAGAGGTGTCGGACCGCGGCGCTGTGCAGGGATGGCACGCCGTCGGTTCCTTCGTCTGCGACACGGCGCAGGCGCATGGCGGGGCCCGGTCGATCCGCTGCGAGGTGCCTCAGGGCGGCGCCAACGGCCGGGGCGGCGTGATGCAGGAGATCGTCTATGACCGGCCGGACACGGCACCGATCGTGTTCGGCGGCTGGAGCCGCGCCGAAGGGGTCATGGCTGCGGAGTACTGCATCTATCTCGACATCTGGTATGCCGGCGGCGGCAACGCGTGGGGCGTGACCGCCTCGTGGTCGCAGCCGACCCACGACTGGGAGTACACGGCGGAGGTGTTCTACCCGGAGAAGCCGGTGCAGAAGATTCAGGTTTTCGTCTTTCTGCGCAACGGTTCCGGACGCGTCTGGTTTGACGATCTCACGCTGGAGCGGCGCGTGCCGGCGCTCGGCATCAAGTCGATGCGGCTGTTCACCGACGTTCCCCGCACGGCCGACGGCGTCGTGGTGAACCTCGCGTTCTGGAAACGCGCGCAGTGGCAGTGCCGCGTGCTGGAGCGGGGCGAGGAGCGGGCCCGATTCGCAGGCGACGGTATGTCGGCCGCGTTCGGCGCGACCGGCGGCCCGGGACGCGCGCTGGCAGTCACCGCGCGCGCCGGCGACGAGCGCTTTGAGCAGACGGTCCCCCTACCCGCGATTCCGCTGGCCCGCGCGAATCCGGTCCCGCGCGGCTGCGCGGTGTGGACCGCCGACGCGATGCGCCACGTCACGCCGCTGACCTGTCCGACAGCTTCTGAACTCGCGGCGCCTGAGATCGCGCTGGACCTGGCGCGCCGCGAGTGCGAGAGCGCGCAGCTTCTGGTGACGGCCGCCGACAGTGCGGCGGTGTCGAACGTGACCGTGACGGTGACGGCTCTGACCGGCGACGCGGGCCGGCGCTTTGACGGCGAGGTCGCCTGGCAGCGCGTCGGCTACATCCGCAGGCAGCGCCCGTACCATGCGCATCCCTGCGGCGCGCCGGCCGAGGAGAATTGGCTGCCCGATCCGCTGCTGCCGGCCGCGCCGTTCACGGTGCGGGCCGCCGCTACCCAGGGCGTATGGCTGACGGCGCGTGCCGCCCCGGATGCCGCGCCGGGCGTCTACCGCGGTCAGATCACCGTGAGCGCCGAGGGCCTGCCGGTGCGGATTCTGCCGATCTCCGTGCGCGTGCGCGCTTTCGCCAATCCCGCGACCTTCGGGTTGCCCACCGCGTTCTGCGTCATGGACGGTTTCACGCGCGCGCAGTATCCGGAGCGTTTCGAAGAGATGAAGCGCAAGACCCACGATCTGATGCTCAGCCACCGGCTCAACCCGGACGACATCTCGCGCACCGAGCCGCCCCGCATCGACGATCTGCTGCACGCGCGCGAGCGCGGCATGAACCGCTTCAACATCCTGAACCTGGTGCCGAAACCGGCCCGGCCGGGCAAGTGGGTCTGCTATGCCCCGCTCGAGGCCTACACGCCTGCGTTCTACGACGAACTTAAGGCGCGCCTCACGCCGTATGTCGCGGAGCTGCGGCGGCATGGCCTCGAGAACTATGCGTATCTCTACGGATTCGACGAGCGGACGCACGACTATTATCCCGCCATCGCCGAACTTTGGCGCGCGCTCAAGCGCGATTTCCCGGACATCCCGGTGATGACCACGGCCATGATGTACCGGGACATGCGCGACGGCAAAAACCATCCGGAGCAGGACATCACCGACTGGTTCTGTCCGTTGACCAGCGTGTACGATCCCGAACTCTCCGCGCGCCTGCGCGCCCAGGGGCGCCAGGTCTGGTGGTATGTCTGCTGCGGGCCGACCTGGCCGCACGCGAACTTCGCGTCGTTCGAATATCCGCCGGTCGAGGGGCGGCTGCTGGGCTGGCTGACTCACCGGTACCGTTCCGACGGGCTGCTCTTCTGGCACGTGAACCTGTGGCCGGACCGCCCGCCGCTCCAGACCGGCGACACTTACCTGGACGAGTGGGTGGCGGAGTATTCGCTGAAAATGCCCGGCGACGGTCAGTTGCTCTATCCGGGAGCGGACGGACCGCTGCCGTCGATCCGGCTGGCCCAGGTGCGCGACGGGATCGAGGATTACGAATGGCTGCAGATGCTGGAACGCCGCGCGGGGCGCGCCGCGGCCGAGGCGATGACCGGCGAGCTGATTCGCGGCATGACCGACTTCACGCGCGATCCGGCCGCGCTGCGCCGTGTGCGCGTCCGGATCGCCGACGCGCTGGATCGCCCCTGAAGGCGGTCCTTATCCGGCGCCCCGCAGTGCGCGGCGGTAGGTTTGCGGCGCGCGGCGGTGGATTTTTTGGAACTGCCGCTGGAAGTGCGCGGGCGATTGGTACCCGCATTGGCGGATGATCTCGGCGACGGTCAGGTCGGTTTCAGCCAGCAGTCGGCAGGCATGCGCGATGCGCAGGCGGTTGATGTACTGCGGCACCGTGCTGTGGGTGCAGCGTTTGAACAGCCGGCTGAAGGCGCTCTCGCTGAGACCCATCATCCGGGCGAGTTCGGTCACGCGGATCGCGGACGTCAGGTGCTGTTCGATGTGGGCGCACACGACGCCGATGCGGTCTGAGGAAGACGGCCGGGGTTCGACAAGAAACCCTTCGGACGAAATGGCGGTCAACTGTTTGGAGCGTGACAGCAGATCCAGCAGTTCGAACAGGAGAATTAGGCGTCGCAAACCGTGCGCGCGGACCATCTGCAGCAGGATCGCTTCCGCGCGGTCTCGGGTGCGCCCGCCGACGCGCAGGCCGCGGCGGGCACGTTCAAACAGCCGCCGCAGCGGCTCCAAGGTCGCCAGCGTGCGCCACTCTTCGCCCAGCAGGTGCGGCATGAAATGCGTGACGACGGCCTCGACCGGCTGAGGACGCCGGTTCGGAAGCGGGATGTTGCGGTAGTCATGCGGTAGCTCGGGGCCCAGAAAAACCAGATCGCCCGGGATGAGCGGTTCCAGGGTGTCGCCGACCCAGCGTTCCGAGCCGCCGCGCCGGACAAGGGTGATCTCGCAGGCGGGATGAAAATGCCAGACATCGCCGAATTCCAGCCCGCGCACGAGATTGCACTCGACGAGGTCGGTGGCGGAAAGGAGCGACGGTTTTTCGGCGATCAGTTTCATGACGCGATCAAGCTGCGAGACAGTGAAAACACCATACGGCATCTTGCGGCAGGCGGCAACGCTAAAACCGCAACACGCCGGATTAGGGGTTGATAACGCCGGATCTGGCGCTTGCCGGTTTAATGCGGCTGTGAGATACTTCAGACACGGTTTAGATGGCGGTTACGCGGAGCAGCGAGATGGGGAGGCGGCGATCATGACAAAGCGGCGTGAATTCTTGAGAGTGGCTTCGGCGGCGGCGGGCCTGTCGGCGGCGGTACAGGGGGCGGGATGCCGGACCTTGGGGCGGGCGACACGGACCGGCCGTTCGGTGATGGGGCTGACGGCACCGCCTCTCGAGGAGGTGCGCGTCGGCTTCATCGGGGTCGGCAAGCGCGGGCCGGGCGCGGTCAAACGGCTCAGCCGCATTCCCAAGACACGGGTGGTGGCGGTCTGCGATGTGTTCGAGGAGCGCGCCGAAAAAAGCGCGCAGGACGTGGTTGTCGCCGGGCATGCCAAGCCGCAGACGTACTTCGGGTCAGAAGAGGCGTACAAGCGGCTTTGCGAGCGGCCGGACGTGAACCTGGTCTACGTCTGCACGCCTTGGCACTTTCATGTGCCGATGGCGCTGTATGCCATGCAGTGCGGTAAGCATGTGTGCGTTGAAGTGCCGATCGCGATGACGGTGGAGGACGGCTGGCGCCTGGTCGAAACGGCGGAGCGGACGCGTCTGCATTGCATGATGCTGGAGAACTGCTGCTATGGCGAGGATGAGCTGTTCGCCCTGTCGCTCGCGCGTAACGGCCTGCTGGGCGAGCTGGTGCACGGCGACTGCGGCTACATTCACGAATTGCGCGCCGGCCTGACCGACGGCACCTACTACAAAGACTTCGCGTTCGAATTTTTCAAGCGCCATGCCGGCAACTCGTATCCGACACACGGGCTCGGGCCGATCGCGCAATACATGGGTATCAACCGCGGCGACCGGTTCGAGCGTCTGGTGTCGCTCGGCTCCGGCGAGTTCGGCCTCTCGTCCTTCATCCGCGAGACCTTCGGCAAGGACGATCCGCGGGCCGGGTATCCCTACAGGACCGGCGACATGAACACGACGATCCTGCGGACTGAGCGGGGCCGGACCATTATGGTGCAGTACGGCCGCTACAGCCCGCGCCCGTACGACCGCATCAACCTGATCTCCGGCACCAAAGGCACGCTGCGCTCGTATCCGCTGCGCGTCGCGCTCTCGCCCGGCTGGCATGAGTGGCTCGACGACAAGGCGCTCGCCGATTTGAAGGCCGCCTACACGCATCCGCTGTGGCGCAAGATCGGTGAGATCGCCAAGCAGAACGGCGGGCACGGCGGCATGGACTATCTGATGGAGTACCGCCTCTGCCACTGCCTGCTTAACGGACTGCCGCTGGACCAGGATGTCTACGACGGCGTGACGTGGAGTTCGCTGGTGGAGTTGACCGAGCGGTCGGTGCTCAAGGGCGGCAGCGCCGTCGAGGTGCCTGATTTCACGCGCGGGGCCTGGCGCACGGCGCAGCCGCTGGGCGTGGTCGAGGTTTGACAGGGGGATGAACACCGGGGAGGATGCGATGAAACGATGGACAAGACGGGATTTTGTGGCGCGCGGCTCGCTGGCGATGGCTGCCGCGGCCGGGGCGGGCCGCGTGACGGCCCAGCAGGCGGCGCCGTCTATGATGTGGGGCGCGCTTTTGCACATGGGCGTCAATAGCTGGTCTGACGTGCCGGTGAACAGTTGGGGCCCGTTCAAGGGCGAGCAGCTCAAGCTGGTCTGCCAGGCCGATCACCTGCGCTTTGACGAGGCGGTCTGGCAGGTGCTGACCGCGCGCATGCAGAAAGCGGGCATGAACCTCGTGGTGATCGATCTCGCCGAGGCGCTCCAGTACGAGAGCCACCCCGAGCTGGCGGCCAAGGGGGCGTGGCCGATCGAGCGCTTCCGCAAAGAGCTGGCGCGGCTGCGGGCCATGGGCCTGGAGCCCATCCCCAAGCTGAACTTCTCGGCCGCGCACGACACGTGGCTCAAAGAGTACGGCCGGCAGGTCTCCACCCCGGCCTACTACAAGGTGTGCGCGGACCTGATCCGCGAGGTGTGCGCGATCTTTGACCGGCCGCGCTTCTTCCACCTCGGGTACGACGAGGAGACCGCGGGCCATCAGGCGAAGTACAGCATCGCGATCATCCGGCAGGGCGAGCTGTGGTGGCACGACTTCATGTTCTTTGTGAAAGAGGTCGAGAAGCAGGGCGTGCGCCCCTGGATCTGGTCGGATTACTACTGGAATCACCCCGAGGAGTTCCTGAACCGCATGCCGAAATCGGTCCTGCAGAGCAACTGGTACTACGGCGCGACGTTCGAGCCCGAGAAACAAAAGTACGTGAAGACCTATCTCGATCTCGACAAGGCGGGGTTCGAGCAGGTGCCGGCCGGATCGAATTGGAGTAACGATGTGAACTTCAAGGGGACGGTCGATTTCTGCAGGAAGAACCTCGCGTCGGAGCGGCTGAAAGGTTTTCTGATGGCGCCGTGGTTCTTTACGTTGCCGGAGTGGCAGGAGAAGAACCTGCAGGCGATTGCGCAAGTGGAAGCTTGCATCAAGGGATAAAAGGAGAAACGCGAATGAAGGCAACAGATAAAAAGACTGCGAAACAAGGTGCTGACCAGACGGCTGTTCTGGCTGTGGACGGCGGACCCAAGGTATGGGACAAGGGGTTCCCCATGTGGCCCTCTTTTTCAGACGAAACCTTGAAAAAGGCGCTGGAGCCGTTGGTGAGCGGCAAGGTGAATTACTGGACCGGGCCTGTCGGCATGCAATTCGAGACCGCCTTCGCCAAATGGCTGGGCGTGCGCAACGCGATCAGCGTGACCAACGGCACGGCAGCGCTGCACACCGCCATCGCGTCGCTGGGGATCGGCCCCGGCGACGAGGTGATCTGCCCGTCTTACTCGTTCATCGCCTCCTCGTTCTGCGTCCTGCAGGCCGGCGCACTGCCGGTCTTTACCGACGTGGGATTTGACCATCAGATCGATCCCAAGCAGATCGAAGAGAAGATCACGGAGCGTACGCGCGGCATCGTGGTGGTGCACCTGTACGGCGTGGTCGCGGACATGGAGCCGATCCTGAAGATCGCCCAGAAGCACAAGCTGAAGGTGATCGAGGATTGCGCGCAGTGTTTCGGCGGCGTCTACAAGGGACGCAAGGCCGGCACGATCGGCGATGTCGCCTGCTTCAGCTTCTGCCAGAGCAAACATTTCACCACCGGCGGCGAGGGCGGCATGGTCGTCACGAACGACGATGATCTCGCGTGGGAATGCCGGTCTTTCCGCGATCACGGCTACGACGTGAAGGAGCGCCTGAACCTGCTGGAGATGGAAGGCAAGCTGATGTACATCCATAAGCGGGTCGGCTTCAACTTCCGCATGACCGAGATCCAGTCGCAGATCGGCCTGTGCGAGCTGAAGCGCTTCGACGACTGGAATCTCAAGAACCGAATCCGCAACGGCAAGTTGCTGAAGAAAGCGCTGGAGAAACATCCGCTGGTGCTGCATGCGCCGGTGGACACCAAGGACCGGCAGAATTCCTACTGGTGGGCGCCGTTCGTGCTGGACACCTCCAAGCTGACCTGCTCGATCAAGGTCTTCATCAAGGCGATCGGGGCCGAAGGGGTGCCAGTCTACAGCGTGCTCTGGCCGGAGATGTACAAGGAACGCGCCTTTGTCGAACGCAACGGTTTCGGTGTGGCGAAGTATCCCTTCTTCGACCCCAAGGCGCGTAACATCGACTACAGTCAGGTGGATTGTCCGCGCGCGCGCTGGATGACCGACCGCACGATGTGCTTCTTTACCCATCCTGTCTACACCGAGGCACACATGCAGGCGTGCGTCGACGCGTTCAAGAAGGTGGCGAAGGCGTATATGAAGTAAAGGAATAATGGAATATTGATTGAGTGGTCGGAGATCGCATCATTCCACCATTCCACCATTCCATCATTCCATCATTCCGGTTGTGGAGTGTCGCATGCTTACCCTCTCCTGGTTGGACGCGTGGATCATCCTCGGTTTTCTGGCCTCTGTCGTGCTGGTCGGCTCCTGGGCCGCCCGGCGCGCCGGGCAGAACACCGAGTCGTTTTTCCTGTCGGGGCGGAACATGCCCTGGTGGCTGCTGGGCGTTTCGATGGTCGCCTGCACCTTTTCATGCGACACGCCGAACCTGATCACTGAGATCGTGCGCCTCAACGGCGTCGCGGGCAATTGGGTGTGGTGGGCCTTCCTGCTGACGGGCATGCTGACGGTGTTTGTGTATGCCGGGCTCTGGCGTCGCTCGGGGCTGGACACCGATCTCGGCTTCTATGAGCTCCGCTACAGCGGGCGTCCGGCCGCATTCCTGCGCGGGTTCCGCGCGGTCTACCTCGGGGTGGTGTACAACCTGATCATCCTGGGCGGCGTGTCGCTGGCGGCCATCAAGATCGGCCAGATCATGTTCGGCCTCTCGCCGGGGCTGTCGCTGCTCTTTTCAATGACGGGCGTCGCGGTCTACGCCACGCTCGGCGGGCTGACCGGTTCCATGTGGGCCGATTTCTACCAGTTCAGCGTGGCGATGGCGGGCGCGATCTTCGCGGCCGTGTATGCGGTGAACTCCGGCATGGCCGAGGGGGTCACCTCGCTGAGTCAACTGTTCGCGCATCCTGCGGTGTCACCCAAGCTCTCGCTGGTCCAACCGGCCACCCACGACCTTTCAACCTTGATGACGGTGCTGATCCTGCCGCTCGCGGTGCAGTGGTGGAACGTCTGGTACCCGGGCGCGGAACCGGGCGGCGGCGGCTTTGTGGCGCAGCGCATGCTCTCCGCCCGCAACGAGCGCCACGCGGTCGGCGGCACGCTGCTTTTCAATGTGCTGCATTACGCGGTGCGGCCGTGGCCGTGGATCCTGGTGGCGCTCGTCTCGCTGGCGGTTTTCCCGCTGACGCCGCAGCCGGAGCAGGAGGCGGCCCGGACGTGGCTGGCGGAGCACGCGGCCGAGGTGCGGCAGTACGAGGCCGACCAAGCCGCGCTGCCGCCCGCGCTGCGCGAGGACGTGCGCCTGCGCCGGGCGGACGCGCGCGGCGTGGGCTCGCTGGCGCGCGCCTTCCCGCGCGTGGACGACACCTATCTCGGGCACGACATCGCCTACCCCGGCATGGTCTCGCGCATGCCGCGCGGCTGGCAGGGGTTGATCGTCGCGTCGCTGATCGCGGCCTACATGTCGACCGTGGCGACGCTGCTCAACTGGGGCTCTTCGTATGTGGTGCAGGATGTTTACCTGCGCTTCTTCCGGCCGCAGGCTTCGGCGCGCCACGCGGTGCGGGTCGGCCGGGTGACCATGCTGGCGATGCTGCTGGTCTCTGCGGCGATCGCCTTTCACATGACGACAGTCAAAACCATCTTTCACGTGCTGCTGCAGGTGGGCGCGGGCACCGGCCTGCTCTATATCCTGCGCTGGTTCTGGTGGCGCATCAACGTGTGGAGCGAGGTCACCGCGATGGCGGTGTCGTTCGCCGTGGCGGTCTTCTTTCAGTTCGCCGCCGCGCCGTTGGGGATTGAAGCGGCACTGGCGCGCGCCGGCTGGCTGCGGGTCATGGATGTCACCTCGTGGAAAATGGTTTTTGGTATCCTGATCACGACTGCGGCATGGCTGACCGCAACCTATCTGACCCCGCCGGTGGATGATCGCACGCTGGCGGATTTCTGCCGCAAGATCCGGCCGGGCGGGCCGGGCTGGCGGCGCTTCGAGACGGCGCAGGACGGGGCGGCGCCGCAAGGTTGGAGCGTGCCCAACGGGTTGCTCTGCATGCTGCTGGGCTGCCTGCTGGTGTGGGCGTCGCTCTTTGGCGTCGGCTATCTGCTGTACGGCGCGGCCCTGCGGGGCGCGGTGCTGCTGGCGGTCGCCGCTGCCGCGGGCTGGGGTTTGCTGCGCCGCGTGACGGCGCGCGCATGAGTCAAAATAAGGAGGGGGCAATGACACGTCGATGTGGATGGTGCGCGTTCATCCTTTGCGCCGCAGTACTGACTGCGCACGGTGCCGACAAGAAAATGATCGGGCATAGCTGGGATCTGCTGGCCGTGCGGCCGGCCGATGTGGCGCGGAATCTCGACGCCTGGGAGCAGGTGCCGCTCGACGGCATCTCGCTGTCGCTGCGGAAAAAGCTCCCGGACGGCACGTCGGTCAGCTTCGGCACGATCATGACCGATCCGCCGTGGCAGCGGGCGTGGTTCACGGAGGAGCTCGCCTCGCTGCGCCAGTGCTCTTCGCGCAATCTGAAGCACAACTTCATGACCACGTTCTGGGCGCCGAACAAGCGGCTGGCGTGGGGTGACGACGCGGCGTGGGAACGCTTCGCCCGCAGCATCGGGGTCATGGCGTGGCTGGCCAAGGAAGGCGGGGCGAAAGGCATCCTGATCGATCCGGAGGACTATCCGGAAACGCGCCAGTATTTTCTGATGCCCGGCGACGCGCCCTTCGCGGAGACAGCCGCGCTGGCACGCCGGCGCGGGGCGCAGATCATGCGGAGCATCGCCGCCGAATATCCCGACGTCACCTTGCTGTCGTTCTGGATGCTGAGTTTGCACCCGCGCTACTTCACTGACAATGATCCGCTCGCGGCCGTTGCCGATGCTGGCGACCTGTGGCCCGCCTTTCTCAACGGCATGCTGGCAGAGCTGCCGCGCGGCGCCCGCATGATCGATGGCGACGAGCACGGCTACCGGTACCAGGCGGCCCGCAATGATTTCTATCTCGCCTGCTGGCGCACGCAGAACCAGGCGCTGGCGCTGGTGGAGCCGGCCAACCGCGCCGCCTACCAGACGCAGGTGCTGGCCGGTTTCGGGCTCTACCTTGACATGTATACGAATCCGACCAACTCGCCCTGGTACTTCGGCGAGCTGGACGGCTCGCGCCTCAATCACTTGCGCCGCAATGTCGCCCAGGCGTTGGATGCGGCTCAAGAGTATATCTGGCTTTACGGCGAAAAGATGGACTGGATCACCTGGAAGGGAACGCCGCGCGAGAAGAATCCCACGTGGGAAACGAAGTTGCCCGGTTTCCTCGACACGCTGGCGCGCATCCGCGATCCGCGCCGCTGGGCGGAACAGCGGCTCGCGCGGCAGCGCCAGGCCGGAACCCTGACCAACGACGTCAAGAGCAGCGCCTGCGCGCTGGACAAGGCCGAAGCCGGCGAGGCTTTCCGCAAAGGCGTGCTGCCGGCCGGATGGTGGAGCTGGCAGGAAGAGAAAAAACGCGCGGGCGTTTTCGGCACCGAGACGCAGAAAGGCCGGGGCGATACGTGGTCGCTGTGCGCCGTCGGCGTTGAACAGGGCTGCTTCGGCACCTCGACTCCGGCTACGCCCGGCAGCGAGTTCATTGTGGAAGCGTACGCGCAGGGCGCGGCACCCGCGCTGACGGTCTACTGGAAACGTGCCGGCGCATGGGATTGGGCGTTGCGCGGCGAGGCGTTCCGGTTCGAGGCGGCGGGCCCGGACGGCTGGCGGCGGGCCTTCGGCCAGGTGCAGGTGCCGGAGGGAGCGGATGAACTGGTGATGATGCTGGGCGTCCGGCAGGCGGCAGGCGAGCGCACGTGGTTTGATGCCGCCGGGATTTATCCGCTGGGCAAATGAGGAAACACGCAGACACGGAGGGAAAGATGCAAGCTGTTCGATATGCCATGATCGGGTTTGGCGGGATCGCGGAGAACCGGATCGCGAAAGAGGGCTTCGCCTGCGACACCGCGCGCTTCAAACCGCTGAAGCAGGCGGTTCTGGTCGGCGCGACAGACGTCAATGCGAAACGGCGGCGCGCCGCGCAGGCGCTGGGCTTGACGTGGTACCGCGATGCGGCGGCGGTGCTGCGCGACCCGACGGTGGATGCGGTGTTCGTGGCGACCAACAATCTCTCCCATGCAGAGCTGGCGCAGCAGGCGCTCGAGGCCGGCAAAGCGGTGATCGTCGAAAAGCCCCTCGCCCCGGCTTCGCGCGAGGCGCGGATGCTGGTGAAGCTCGCGCAGAAGAAGCGCCTCAGCCTCTCGGTCGACCACATGATGACCCACAACGTGCTTAACCTCAAGGCGCGCGAGCTGGTGGCGGGCGGCAAGCTGGGCACAGTCAACGACGCCTGTTTCCACATGCAGTTCGCGTACGGCTACGACCCCGCCGAGGCCGCGACGTGGCGCTGCTCCAACCGCACCGAGATGGGCGGGCCGATCGGCGACGTGGCGAGCCACTGCTTCTACATGGCCGAGTTCGTGCTGGGCAGCCGGATCAAGGCGGTGCGCGCGGCCTATTTTCCCAAGCGCATGACGATCAAGGTCGAGGACGGCGCGCTGGTCCAGTGCGACCTCGAGAACGGCATGACCTGTTCGGCGCTGGTGTCGTTCTGCGACGCGCGGGGCGGGCTGGGCGGCACGCTCTCCAATCTGGGCTACGAGATCTATGGTGACGCTGCGGTGTTGCGCGGTTACGGCACGATGTTCCAGCTTTCGGGGCATGCGGGCGAGCCGTTCAAGCTGCGTTTGGAGCTGGATACGTTTGTGCGGCGGCAGACCTTCACGGTTAAGAAGCCCGCGAACATCTATCAGGGCGTGATCGCCGAACATGCAGCCTCGGTCGTCGTCGGGCGGCCGTTGACGGGCGAAGAAGGCCTGCATAATGTGCTGCTTTGCGAGGCGGCGCACACCTCGGCGCAGCGCGGCGGGAAAACGGTGGCGGTTCGCTAGCACGGGAAGGTGGCAGACATGGATGCCGGTTGTTCAAAAGTCATTATCACCCCGCGGCGGGGCTTGCCGCTGGCGGGCTATTTTAATCCGCGGCCGAACACCGGCGTGCTGGACGACCTGCATGTGCGGTGCGTCCTGTTCCGCCAGGGAAAGGTTGTTTGCGGCTGGGTCACCTTTGACATCTGCATGTTGAGCGCAGACCTTGTGGACACGGTGCTCGCGCGGCTGAAGGAGGCCGGCTTCCGTCACGGCAACGGGCTCATTTTCTCCGCCACCCACGCGCACACCGCGCCGTATGTGACGCCGCTTTTCGGGACGTCTCCCGATCCTGACTATCTGCAGTCACTGGTCGACAAGACGATCGAGGCGGTGCTCACGGCTGAGCAGAACCTCGCGCCCGCAGTTCTTAAGCTGGGCGGGGTGAAAGACAACCCGCTCGCCTTCAACCGCCGCTACTGGATGAAGGGCGGCGGCGTGATGACCAACCCTGGCGTCAAAAACCCGGATATCGTGAAGCCCGAAGGGACGGTCGACCGGGAGATCGGGGTCTTGGCCGTCGAACAGGACGGCCGGGTCATGGCGATTCTCGCGAACATCGTCAACCACACCGACACGGTTGGAACCAGCCAGGTGTCGGCCGACTGGCCGGGGCGCATGGAGCGTTGTGTCCAGACAGCGCTGGGCTACGACCCGCTGGTGCTGACCCTGATCGGCTGCGCGGGCAACGTGAACCAGTTCGACGTCCGCTCGGACGATCACCAGGGCTACGCCTACGCCCGGGCGTGGCAGCTCGGGCAGTGCTATGCGGAGCGCGTCGTGGCGCAACTGAAGACGCTCAAGCCGCTGGCGGTTGACCGGATCACGCTCGTGAACAAGACGATCACCATCCCGTTCCGGACGATAACGAAAGAGAGGTGCGCGGCCGCGCAGGCCGTCCTCGACCGGGTGGGCGCCCAGGCCTCTGGCAGCGACCTGACGAGCGAGGGGCTTGCCACAGGCGAGGGCGCTGTCGCACGCTTTTTTGCCGAGCAGACGCTGGCCTATCGCGCGCACTGCTCGGGGCGTTGTCGTCGCTTCCGGCTGGTGACCTTGGCATTCGGCGACCGCTTCGCGGTCACCTCGCTGCCGGGCGAACCCTTCACGGAGGTGGGCTTGGCCATCAAGCGGCGGTCGCCGTTCAAGACCACTTGGCCCGTGTCGCTGGCGATGGGCGCGTGCGGGTATGTGCCGCTGGAGGCTTGCTTCGCGCGCGGCGGCTATGAGACCCTGCCGGTCGAGGGCGGTGCGCCCCGCGAAGACACGGCGGATCGGTTGATCGAGGCCACGTTCGCCAATCTTGCTCGCGCAAAGGGTTGGAACCCATTTGAACAATAAGGAGGTCCCGGCGATGAAATTACCCGTTCTTTTGGCTTTGATGCTGGCGGCGGGCGCTTTGTGTGCCGCCGAAGCGATTCGCGGGCCGTTTCCGCTGCTTTGCACGCCGTGGACAGAAACGGGCGCGCTCGATGTCGACACGCTCGTCCGCGAGGCGGCGTTCGTAAACGCCTGCGGTGTCGACGGGGTGATCTGGCCAACAGCCGGTGAGGTCGCGGACCTGGTCGCCGAAGGCGAATATGAGAAAGGGCTCGACGCGCTCGCGGCCCGCGCGGCTCAGCCGGATTTCAAGGCTCGGTTGACGGCGATTTGTCCCGGCAAGACCTCCGGCGAAGCCCTTTCGCGCGTCCGGACCGTCAATGAAACGATGGCGCGCCACGGAATCAGGATGGCGATTCTCGCCCGTCCCCCGGATGATGCCAAGACGCAGGCGGACATCGACGCGCACTTTCGCGCGCTCGCCGCAATCGCGCAATGCCCGGTGATCATCCAGACCTACAACGGCAAGAGCCCGCAGCCGGACGTTGCGCTCGTCGTGCGCCTTGCCAAGGATTACCCCGGCATTTACGGCTATGTGAAAGAGGAGTCTCCGGGTCTTCAGGTCAACAGCCGCATCGCCGAACTCGTGGCCGCGAAACCCGTTATCAAGACCGTGTTCAGCGGCTGGGGGGCGAAGGGCTGGCTGTATCAGAGCCGCCGGCTCGGCACCGAAGGCATGATCACGCAGCGTCCCGGTTACGCCGATCTGCTGGCGCGGATGTGGCGCGAGCAGCAGGCGGGCGATCCGAACGGGCGCTTGGCAGACGTTTATTCGAAGCTGCTGCTTATGTATAATCTCGGCGACGTTTTCGCGAGTGCCGACGACGAGATGCGCGGCCCGCACCTGTATGTCCTTCAGAAGCGCGGCGTCTTCGTGAACACCTACACGCGGAGGCCGGCGGCGAAGGATGACAAGCGCGGACGCAAATGGATTGTGGATGAAGTAAGGCTGTCCGATCTCCAGAAGGCTGAAATCGACGCGCGTCTCGAAGCCTGCCGTCCGTACCTTTTGGACGCCTGTCGCTGAGTTATGGAGTGCGGCGGCTTGCCGCCGCTTTGGAAAAGCGGAAGCAAGCTCCCGCACGCCACAGACCGTACGCGCGGCACATCGGCCGTTTCCCCGCCTTTGCCCTGCCGGGGCCTCGTTGGGTGCGGCGGCAAGCGGTATCCTGCGCGACACCGCTTCCGTGCCGCACGTGGGCCGGAAAGCGGTGCCGCCCTTCGGTTGTCACCGCACACCAAACCGCCCCCCAACCGCTTTCCTGCCGCTCAACTTCAACACAAAAAAATCGCGCCCTCCGGCGGTTCCATACGATACGCGAAACACACGACAGGGCTGACGCATCTAATTTCTTGTCTTATGGCCTTTCACCCACGATGTCGGCGCATTGATCACTTTGCCTGTGTCGGGAGTCTGTGAATCAGGTTTCAAATCGCGGACGGGGCCGTCCGCGCCCCCGGCTCTTCGTTCAAAGCACGCGCGCAACGCTGACGTTGGGAGTAGACATAGAAATCGGGATCGGGATCGCTATCGGGATCGCTATCGGGATCGAACATCTTGCGACCCCATCGCGAGAGGAGCCGCGCGGGACGGCTCAAAATGGACGATCCCGATCCCGATAGCGATTTGGATGAGAGCAAGCTCCGGCCAGTCGCG
>JAQUEX010000231.1 GCA_028684935.1 Kiritimatiellia bacterium
GCGCGGCCTTTCACCTGCGGCATGAGCAGGTGCATCACCTTGCCCATCTCCTTTTTGCCGGTAGCGCCGCTTTCGGTGATGCACGCGCGCACCAACACCTCGATTTCAGCACGGTCCATCTGCTTGGGCTGATAGTTTCGGCACAGTTCCATCTGCTTCTGCTCTTTGTCCACGAGATCCTGACGCCCGGCCGCCGCGAACTGTTCAATTGCATCGGCCCGCTGCTTGATTGCCTTGTTGATCACCGCCGTGACGACCTCGTCCGTCACCTCAATGCCGGCGTTGACCGTCTGGTCTTTGATCGCCGCATTCAGGGTGCGCAATGTCATCACAGTTTCGCTGTCTTGCGCCTTCATGGCTGTTTTGATGTCAGCCAGCAACTGATCCATGATTGCCGATGCCATATGATACTCCTTGATTGACCCGTTTTTACACCCTGTGCCTACCGACATCACGAGCCGCCGAGGTCGAGGCAATAGAGCCGCGCGCTGTCGCGCAGGAAGAGGCGGCCGTTGACCAGAATCATCGGGCCCCAGGCGTCGCGGCCTTTGCGCCCCATGAGTTCGTGCCGCGCCAACACGCGGAAACCGTCCGGCCCGACGCGCGCGAGCGAGAGGGTGCCGACATCATCCAGCAGCACGGCGAGCCCATCCGGCGTCAAGACATAAGGTCCCAGCCCGAAGGTGTTTGCCGGGCCGCTGGCCCACAGACGTTCGCCCTTTGGCGTCATGCAGACGAACTGCTGGCGATCCCCGCCGCCGTCGCTGGGCAGCACCGTATAAAGTCGCCCGTCATGAAACACCGGGGTCTGCTGTTCGCTCGCGAACTGCTTGCGGTCGGTCTTGAAGAGCAGCTCGACGCGCCACGCCTCGCCGGCGCGCGACACGCGGAACATCGCTCCGCCCGAGCCGTATCCTGCCGTCATGAAAAAGCGGCCCTCGCTCAACGGCACCGGCGAAGGCGCGATCACGCTGGGATTAAAGGCGTCTGCGCGCCACAGCAGGCGGCCGCGCGCCTCGCCGTCCGCCGCCACGCCCACGATGCCGCCCAGCGCCGCATAGATGTACTGGCGCACCCCGTCCGCCGTCAGCACCATAACCGAGGCGTGCGACATGGCGAGCCCGCCGGGATTGGGCGTCTCAAAAACGGTTTCGCCGCTTTTGAGATCGAGACCGGCGAACAACACGTTCGTGCCGGCCGGCGCAAGGATCGCGAGCCCGCCGTCGATCAACGGGCACTGGCCGGCATACCAGAGCGGAACCTTGGTGCCGTAGCGCCGGGGCAGGCTGATGCCCCACCGATAGGTCCCGTCGCGCGCGTCCAGGCAGAGCACATGGCACTGCGGCCCGATCGAGACCACGGCCTCACCGTCTGTGGCGGCCACGGTGCGGGAAATACCGTGGTTACGTTTGGTCTTGACGGCGTACAGATGTTCCCAGCGTTCCTGACCGGTATCGGCGTTGAGGCAGCGCAGGCAGTCACCGCCGCGCGACTCGTCGTAATCCAGCAGATAAAGGTTGCCGCCCGACAGCGCGGGCATGGCGTGTCCGTCTCCGACATCGATCGACCAGAGCACGCGCGGGCCGTCATGCCCCCACGCCTCGGCCAGACGCCCGCTCTCCGGCGCGATGTTGTCGCGCGCGGGACCTCTAAAGCCGGGCCACGTGCCTGCGAGCGTGCCGGACGGAACCTCGCGGTCCGCCTTGAAGCAGCCCGCCAGATCGGTCTCGCCCAGCGTCGCGGCCGCAGCGGCTTCGGCCAGCGAGCCGGCGGCCGCGGCGGCGCGGAGCGCAGCGGCAGTCGGCGCTTCATGGCTCAGCCAGCGGCGCAGCCCCCACGCCGCCAGCACCGCCGCCACGGCGGTCACAAGATATGGCATCATCCGGCGCACTGAACGTCCCCCGTTAATCCGGCACTCGACGCACGACTCACGTTTTTCCGGTCCCCCTACTAGTGCAGCATGCGAGCCATGATCCGGCGCAGCAACCGCTTCAGCCCGCTGTGCGGAATACCGGAGAGCACGCGCTCGGTCTCGTGCTTATAGTGGGCGTAGAGCAACTCGACGCGCGTGTGCAGGCCCGCCTCATAAATCGCGTCAATCAGGCGTTCACGGCCGGCGGCATCGCCCTCCCACACCGCATGCAGCGCCCGGCGCACGGCAGGATGCTCGCAGGTGCAGGCCGCCGCCAGAAAGAGCGTCGGCCGCATGGCCAACAGGTCGGCGGCCCGTCCACGCACCGAGCGGAAATCCTCGATGTCATCCTGGATCTGGTAGGCGGTTCCCACGGCTTGGCTGAAAGCTGAAAGCTGCGCGCGCGTCTCCGCATCGACACCGGCCGCCGCCGCGCCGACCTGCACGGCGACCTCGAATGCCGCCGAGGTCTTTTGCGCATAAATGCGCAGCACCTCCGATTCGGCGACCGGCACTGGCCGACGGCAAAAAGCCAACTCCTCGCCCTGCCCCAGGCACAGTTCCCGGTGACCGTTGGCGGCGGCCAGCAGCATCTCCGCGCGCACCGAGCCGTCAAACCCGGCCGACGCCAGCAGGCGATAGCCCTCGCCGATCAAATAATCACCCACATTGATCGCGGCGGGCACGCCGACCCGCGCATGGACAGTCGGTTCGCCATAGCGTTCGACGTCGCCATCCTCGATGTCGTCATGGATCAGTGACGCCTTATGAAAACACTCGACCGCCACCGTCGCCGCCCTGATCCTGCCGATCTCGCCGCCGGCCGCTTCGAAGACCGCCGCCGTCAGCAGCGGACGCCAGCGCTTGCCGCCGGTCACCAGCCACGCCTGCCCCACGCGCTGCGCCTCGGTCGCGGGGCGTCCCATCAGCCCCGCCAGCGCCTCGGGCTCAAACCACTGACGGATGACCGCGGCAACCGCATCCAGATCGGTTACGCCATCCTTGGCCTCAGCCTTGCGGCTGCGGATCAGTTCCAGCGCCCAAGCCACATCCACTGTCGTCCGCACGCACCCATCGGCCAGCAGCGGGATACCTTGTCCGGGGATCGCGTGCGTGTTCATGACCGGAAAGATGCGCCGCAAGGATTCCATGCAGCCTACCCCGATCACGGCATCCACCTTGCCGCTCATCAGCAGCTTGCTGACCACGGTTGTGCCTTCCGCGACCAGCGTCACATACCCCAGCCGGTCAGCCTCTGCCTGCAGCGTGCCGATCGCGCACGCGCCGCACTGCGCGCAGAGCAAGCCGAGTCCGTCGCGGTCGGCGCGGCAGACCTCCGGGTGCGCGAGGCACTGCGGCAGCAGCAGCAGGCGCCGTTCAAAGGGAACGCCCGCGATGACCTCGCTCCACAGCATGTTGTTGAGAAGCACTGCCACAAAGGGGAGTTCATCGTCACGCGCGGCGAGCACCGCTCCGAGGCAACGCGCGTGAGCGGTCAACTCGTCGGCCGTCAGCGGCGGCTCCAGCCGTTCGCGGGCCGCGTAGGCCTCAACGGCGTCGGCAAGTTGACGCCGTCGCGCCGGTTCAAGCGGTACTTGCAACGTTGGCGCCGACTCAGAGAGCGGCGGATTCAGACTATCACGTCTCGCGCTCACCATTCACCCGCCATAGCGCGCGGCCATGCCCAGCGACTCTTCGATACGCAGCAGCCGGTTGTACTTCGCCACGCGTTCAGACCGCGAAAGCGAACCGGTCTTGATCTGGCCGCACCCCGTGGCCACCGCGAGGTCTGCGATAAAGGTGTCTTCGGTCTCGCCCGAACGGTGCGAGACAATCGAGGAGA
Organism: Kiritimatiellia bacterium; assembly: GCA_028684935.1. Classification (GTDB taxonomy): domain Bacteria; phylum Verrucomicrobiota; class Kiritimatiellia; order RFP12; family UBA1067; genus DUPH01. The sequence goes on from JAQUEX010000231.1 coordinate 3,756, forward strand.
AGCCGGCGCGTGCGGCAAGCTGCATCGTGTCCAGGGTCTCGGTCAGCGTGCCGATCTGATTGAGCTTGATCAGGACCGCGTTAGCCGCCTTTTCATCGATCCCGCGCTGCACAAAGCGCACGTTGGTCACGAAAAGATCATCCCCCACAAGCTGGCAGCCCCCGCCCAACCGGCGAGTCAGGCCGGTCCAGCCGGCCCAGTCGCGTTCCGACATGCCGTCCTCGATCGAGTCAATCGGGTAGCGGTCGACCAGCCCGGCCAGATAGTCGATCTGCTCGGCGCTGTCACGGCGCGCGGCCTCTTGCGAGGCTCCGCGCGCCGGCGTTTCGAAGAGGCCGTAATCATAAACGCCGTCTCTATAAAACTCCGATGCGGCGCAATCCAGCGCCAGCGAGATCTGTCCGCCTGCGGAGGCGCGTCCCGCGCGATAGCCCGCCTTTTCGATCGCCATCAGAATCGTATCGAGCACATCTTCTGCGCTGGCGAAGGCCGGAGCAAAACCGCCCTCGTCGCCGACGGCGGTGGAAAGGCCGCGCTTTTTCAGCAGCCCGCGCAGCGCGTGAAAGACTTCGGCACCGGCACGCAGCGCCTCGCGGAAACTCGGCGCACCGTGCGGCCGGACCATGAATTCCTGAAAGGCGACAGGCGCGTCCGAATGCGAGCCGCCATTGACAATGTTCATCATGGGGACCGGCAGCACGCAAGCCGACTCGCCGCCGAGATAGCGAAAGACCGGCAGTCCCGCGACCTTGGCCGCGGCGCGCGCTCCGGCCAGCGAAACCGCCAGCAGGGCGTTCGCACCGAGCCGCGCTTTGGTCGGGGTCCCGTCCAATTCAATCAGCCGACGGTCGAGCGCGGCCTGGCTGGAAGCGTCCATGCCGACCACCGCCTGCGCAATCTCGCCCTCAATGTTGGCGACGGCGGCCATCACCCCTTTGCCGCCATACCGAGCCGGATCGCCATCACGCAGTTCAAGGGCTTCGTTCTCCCCGGTCGACGCGCCGGACGGCACCGACGCGCGCGCGGACACGCCGCCGTCCAGATGGACCTCAGCCTCCACGGTGGGATTGCCTCTCGAATCGAGGATTTCGCGAGCCAACAGCGTTTTGATTTGAGTTTTCATGGTACCCTCTGGGTTAGATGCGCCAAGTATAGCATGATTCGAGAGGCAATCGCCACCCTGCATTGCAGGGGCGCATGGCAGTTCTGTTGGGGTCCGTGATTCGTAATCGTAATCTTGCTCGTAATCATAATCTTGAATGTGGCACGCACGAGCTCTTACACTGCCATCATGAACGGGCTATTCGACCATGAGAAGTTGACCGTCTATCAGGATTCGATCCGTTTTGTGGTGTGGGCGGGTGAACTCTTGGAAACACTTCCAGAGAGTCTGGCGGCCTACGACCAGTTGGATAGGGCTTCGACGTCGATTCCCTTAAAT
>JAQUEX010000232.1 GCA_028684935.1 Kiritimatiellia bacterium
GGCGGCGTTGACCGAGGATGTGGGCGAGGGCGATGCGACGACGCTGGCGCTGGTGGATCCCGCGGCGCGCGCGACCGGCGAGATTTTGGCGCGCGAGGCGTGCCGCGTGGCGGGAGGCACGGTGGCGCGCGCGGTGCTGGCCTGCGTCGACCCAGAGCTGCGCGTGGCGTCCGTCGTGCCGGACGGCCAGACGGTCGAGCCCGGCTGCACAATCCTGACGATCGAGGGCAAGGCGGCCTCGATCCTGACGGCCGAACGCACCGCCCTCAATTTCATGCAGCGGATGTGCGGCATCGCCACGTTGACCGCGCGTTTCGTCGAGGCGGTCCAGGCGCACGGGACGATGATCCTCGACACGCGCAAGACCACGCCCAATCTGCGGCTCTTCGAGAAGTACGCCGTGACGTGCGGCGGCGGCACGAACCACCGCTTCGGCCTCTACGACCGCGTGCTGGTCAAGGACAACCACCGCCGTCTCTGGCAGGGCGGAGACCCCGATCGGCTGGACCTGGCGGTGGCGGCGGCGCGCGAGGCCTTTCCGCTGCTGGAGGTCGAGATCGAGGTCGAGAGCGTGGCCGAGTGCCAGAGTGCCCTGCGCGGTCGGCCGGAGTGGATCATGCTCGACAACATGTCGTGCGAGATGATGCGCGCGTGCGTGGCGCTGTGCCGCGGCGTCTCGAAGACCGAGGCTTCGGGCGGCATCACGCTGGCGCGGGCGCGCGAGGTCGCCGCGACCGGCGTCGACGCGATCTCGCTGGGTTGCCTGACGCACTCTGCGCCTTCGGTGGACCTGTCGCTGGAGTGGCGAGCGGCACAGTGAGAAGGGACGGGCTATGATGCGGATGGTGGTGGTGGATGTCGGCAATACGTCGACGGGCATCGGGCTGTATGAAAACGGCCGGGTGTCGCGCGTCAGCCATGTGAAGGGCGGGGTCGCGAAGGAGCCGGAGCGCTGTGCCGAGGCGCTGCGCAAGGCCGCGCGCGGCAAGACGTTGAACGGTGTGGTGCTGGGCTCGGTCGTGCCGCGCGTGAACGCGGCGTGGACGCGGCTCGCGCGCCGCGAGCTGGGCTGCCGCGTGCTGACGGTGGACGCCGGCTTGCCGATGGATGTGACGGTCGATTATCCAGATCCAGCGAGCATCGGCGCGGACCGCTTGGCGGATGCGTGCGGCGGGGTGCGGCGCTACGGTGCGCCGCTGATTGTGGCGGACTTCGGCACTGCGCTCACCTTCGATGTCGTGACGGCCGACCGGCGCTATGTCGGCGGGGTGATCACCCCCGGGCTGCCGCTGATGACCGACTACCTCTACGAGCGCACGGCGCTGCTGCCGCGCGTGGAGCTGGAGGGGCCGTGCCCGAAACTGGGACGCAGCACACAGCAGGCGATGCGCATCGGCGCGCAGATCGGCTATCGCGGGATCGTGCGCGAGATCGTGGCGTATCTGAGCGCGTCGCAGGGCTGCGCGTTCACGCTGGTGGCGACCGGCGGGTATGCCGGCTGGGCGCTCAAAGAGAGCGGCATGGCGTTCACGCTCGACCCGGAGCTGACGCTTTTTGGTCTGGGATGCATTGGGGAGAGGGCATGGGCATGAAACCGACGGTGGTGATTCTGGCGGCGGGCATGGGCAGCCGCTACGGCGGGCTCAAACAGGTTGATCCGGTGGGGCCGTCTGGCGAAACCATCATGGACTACTCGGTTTACGACGCTTTGCGCGCGGGCTTCGGGCGCATCGTGTTCGTGATCCGGCGCGAGTTCGACGAGGTGTTCCGCACCACGATCGGCGCGCGGTATGCGGGGGCGGCGGAGGTTGCGTATGCCTATCAATCAATCGACGACCTGCCGGGCGGGTTGACCGTGCCGGAAGGGCGCGCCAAGCCGTGGGGCACGGCGCATGCGATCCGCGCGGCGCGCGATGGGGTCGATACGCCGTTCGCCGCGATCAACGCCGACGATTTCTACGGGCGCGACGCCTTCCGGCGGCTGGCCGAATTTCTGGGCGGGGCTGCGGCGGGCGGTGCCGCGAAACCGCGTTTCGCGATGGTGGGGTATCGGCTGGACCAGACGCTTTCCGAGCACGGCAGCGTGGCGCGCGGCGTGTGCGACGTGGGGCCGGACGGACTGCTGATCTCGGTGACCGAGATGACGCGGCTGGTGCGCGCGCCGGGCGGCGCGGAAAACCGCGAGGATTCGGCGCGGCCGGTCGCGCTGACCGGCGCCGAGCGGGTGTCGATGAATCTCTGGGGCTTCACGCCGGCGCTGTTCGACGCGCTGGAGAGCCGTTTTCCGGCCTGGCTGTCGGCGCACGCGGATGATCCCAAGGCGGAGTGGTACATTCCGTTTGTGGTGGATGACATGATCCGCGACGGCGCGGCCGAGGTGGCGGTGCTGCCGACCGAGAGTGCCTGGTTCGGCGTGACTTACCGCGAAGACAAGCCGCGCGTGGTCGAAGCGGTGCGGCAGCTCGTCGCGGCGGGCGAATATCCGGCGGCGCTCTGGTAGCGCGGGCCGGCTGACAAGGCGTTGGATGCACGGTCTGACCACATTCATGGCGGGAGTGATCGACGGGCTCTACCCGCGCGTCTGTCCGGGGCGCGGTTGCGGCCGGCTGTCGGAACGGGCCGGACGCCACCTCTGCAATGACTGCCGGGCGCGGATCGAGCTGTACAGCTCAAGCCTGTGCGCACTGTGCGGCCGCGAGGTCGAGGGGCAGGTGCGGCACACGTTCGTGTGCGGTGTCTGCCGCGCGGCGCGTCCGCATTACGACCGTGCGCGCGCGGCCGGACACTTCTCCGGCGTGCTGCGCGACATGGTGCACGCCTTCAAATACGACAGCGCCCTCTGGCTGTGCGCCGATCTCACGGATCTGCTGGAGGGCTGCCTGACGGCACACTTCCACGCGGACGAGGTGGACGTGGTGGTGCCGGTGCCGCTGCATCCGGTGCGGCAGCGCGAACGTTCCTACAACCAGTCGGCGCTGCTGGCGCACGAGCTGGCGCGGCGTATCGACCGCCGCTGCGACGCGCGCGCCTTGGAGCGCGTGCGCGCCACCGAGACGCAGACGCACCTCAACGCGGCGCACCGGCGCATGAACATGCTGGGCGCGTTCCGCGTGGCGCGTCCCGACTGGGTGCGGCAGCGGTGCGTGTTGCTGGTGGACGATGTGATGACCACTGGCGCGACGCTGGACGAATGCGCGCGTGTGCTGAAAAAAGCCGGCGCCCGCGCGGTCTGGGCCGTGACCGCGGGGCGCGGGGTGTAGGGCTATTTTTTGCGCCAGCCGTCGATCAGCTCGCGGGCGCGGTCCTTGCCGCCGAGGCCGAAGGCGAGGCCTACGGCGAGCGCGCCGCCGCCGAAGAGCGCGGCGACCGCGATCATGACGATCTCTTCGCCCACGCCGAGCTGTTCAAGGGCCATGCTGACGCCGAGCAGGAGCACCGCGCAGCGGGCCACGCCCGAGAGCAGCGCGGCGTGCGGGTGGCCGTCCAGCGCCTTGGCGACCAGCGCGGCGAGGTAGTTCGCGAGGCTGAGCGCGGCCAGCAGGATCACGATGCCGACCACCAGATCCGGCAGATACTCGACCACGCGGCGCAGCAGGTCGGCGAGCTGCTGGAAGCGCAGCGAGGCGCAGGCCTGCTGGGCGGTGATCAGCATGATCACTACGGCGGCGGCGGCGCCGAGCGCGCCGGAGGGCGGGAGCTGGCCTTCTTTGGCGGAGAGGAAGGTGAGCCCGAGGCGGCCGGGCAGCGCGTCGAGCCCCACGCCGCTGAGGAAGGATTCGAGCAGCGAGCGCACGATCTTGGCGACCACGTAACCGATGGCGACGATCACGGCGGCAACCAGCAGCGCGGGAACCGCCTCCAGGATCTTCTGCAGCATCGCCTTGATCGGGTCGGAGATCGCCGTGATGCCGAGGCTGTCCACGGCCGAGACCAGGATCGGGATGAAGATGAAGAAATAGGCGATCTTGGCGCAGATGCCGGAGAGGGTGCGGGTGCCCAGCACCTTGCCCAGACCGAGTTTCGCCGCGCCTGCGTCAGCGCCGCTGGCCGAGAGGACATTGCTGACGACTTCGCGCACGATCGTCGCCACGATGCGGCCGACGACCAGGATGATCGCCGCGGCGAAGAGGTTCGGCAGGAAGCCGAGCGTTTTGGCGAGCATCTCTTGCAGCGGCGTCACGAGGGCCTGCTGGCCCAGCGCCTGCAGGAACGGCGGCACGCCGAAGAGCAGGATGACATAGAAGAGCAGGCGGCCGATCATGGCGCTGGGGGTGGGGGGCTGCTTGCCGTCGGCAGTCGGAACCGCCAGATGCTTGCCGAAGCGCGAGTCGAACTTCATCGCGCCCAAGGCGCGCGTCACGCCGGCTCTGACCACGGCGGCGACCACCCAGTAAACAAAGAGGATGACGGCGGCCTTAAGCAGATTCGGAATGGCGCCGACGATCCGGTCGAGGATGTTCTGCAGCGGACCGGCGACCATCGCGAGGTTCAGGGCGTTGAAGAACGCCACGAAACCGAACAGGATCAGCAGCCATTTGACAGCCCCGCCGGCCAGTCCCGCCAGCGAGCGCGTCTGCCCGTCGGGTTGTATGAGCAGGCTTTCCAGGCCCCAGTCGCGGATGGCGCGGTCGTCGACGCGCGTCAGATTCAGCAGCTTGGTGACGCAGGCGCCCGCAAACTTGCCCGCCAGCCAGAAGGCCAGCAGCAGCACGAGCGCTTTGAGGACAACGGGAATCGCGGCGGCGAACCGTTGTCCGGCCGGCAGCATCACATCCTGCCAGAGTTTGCGCCCCTGGCTGACGGCTTGACGTCCGCCGGAACGCAGCGAACCGCCCAGTTCGGAGGTCGCCTCGCCGACGGCCTGCACGCTCTGGCGGCTGGTTTCAAGCACGCCGGATGAGCGGACGGCAGGCGGCGGGGCGGGTTCGGATGCGGTTTGAGCCCGCAGCGCGGGCTGCGCGAGGAACAGGCCTGCAAGCAGGAGCCCCGCGAGTGAAGTGCGTAACGAGGGTGCGTGTGCCATGTGTGTCTCCTTTCGTGCTGTCAGCCGGCGGACATACATACGGCACCGCGCCGCATGCCCAATCCACAACGTACGTAACTATAGCCGGAAAGGCGCGGGTTGACAATCCTTGTTGTTGCAGGCTATGACTGACAACA
>JAQUEX010000233.1 GCA_028684935.1 Kiritimatiellia bacterium
CAACCCCTTCATGACCTCATGCGGCGCGATCTACACGCTGGAGGCGGCGTCGCGTGCGGCGTCGCTGCTCAAGATGGATGAGACGGAAGCGGCCGCGTGGACACGGACGGCCGCGAAACTGCGCGAGTCGCTGCCGGAGGAGAACGGACGTTTTGTGCCCTACGCGGGGTGCAGGGACGAAAGCGTCGCCACGTTGGGCGGACTCTTTCCGTATCCGGTGTTCGACGAGACCGAGCCGCGCCAGCGCGCCGCTGCCTACCACTATATGCAGCACGGCCGGGCTTTCGGCAACATGTATCAGATGGGCACTTCCGTGTGCGCGTGGTATCTGGGCTGGATGGCGGGGGCGCTGGCCGAGTTGGGCGACACGGTCGAGCCGGCGCGCATGCTGTGTGAGGCGGCGGACGGCGCCGGCTGTTTCGGCGAGATGTTCGAGATCAACGAGGAGAAGGTACGCCGCTGCCCCTGGTTTTCCACCGCCTCCGGCAACATCGTCTACGCGCTCAACCAGATGCTGGTGCAAAACCGCGAGGGGCGCATTCTGCTCGCGCGCGGCGTGCCGGCGGCGTGGCGGGATTACGCCTTCAAGCTCGCCTGCCACGGCGATCTGGCCATCGAGACCGAAGTGAAGGATGGCCGTCTCACGCGCCTGGCGCTGCTGCCGGGCGATCCCTCGCGCGAGCAGCATCGCACCGTCGTGCTGCCGTCCGGCCTTGCGGAACAGGTCGCGTTCAACACGGTGTCGGTCCGGAACGTCATGCGGCAAGAGGGCGGCGTGCGGCTGGACGTTCACGTCAAAGGTCCGGTCGAACTGGTGCAGCGACGCTGAGCGCGAGCGCCCCGTTCCCGTCGAAGTTCATGCGCAGGTGTTTTCGATCAACATCAGGCTGGTGATAAAGTTTCAGAGTTTCTTCCGTTCATTAAATCGGTTGACATAATTTCCGTCATTTGATTTCATGACACCATGAAATCAGCAAAAGACGCCAAACGATGCCGGTTAAACGTTGACCCGAGTGTGGTGGGGGCCGCTATCCGTGATCTGCGTCGCTGTGCCCATCTGTCGCAGGGAGAGCTGGCCAGCCGTCTGGGCATGCGCCAAGGCCCGGTCTGTAATTTAGAACGGGGCAAGAATCTGCCTTCTGCGCACGTGTTGCTGCGTCTCGCCGATGTCTTGAGGGTCTCAACCGATCAGATTCTGAGGCCCAGTCACGTGCTTGCCGAAACGGCGTCTAAGTCCGTTGAAGCGTGCGAACCCTGTGGACCGCCGCTCGATCCAGTCTTGGGGCTGGAGCCAGTGTCGCCCGCAGCCCGCCGTGCGATGTCAGTTGACGCCGTGCCGGTCGAAATCATCGTGCGCGACTATCTGGCGCTGGAAGACATCTGTCGCGCGCTGCGGCAGGCACGTATCCCACTTCAACTCGCCTTTACGGTTGATCCTGCTGGATTAACCCGTATGGCCTCCCAGTTCCGCACGCTTTTCGGGATCGGCGACGCGGTGGTGTTCGATCCGCTTGAGCTATTCGAGAACTATGGCCTGCGCGTAGTCTTTATGCCGCTGACTACGGTAAATCACTTCGCGTATTACGACGCGCCGAACGGAAACGTGTTTATTTTTGTCCGCGCGGATCTCAATCCCGAAAAGCAGATTTTCGGGCTGGCTTACGAGTTAGGCCGCATTCTGCTCCACACCAGAGCAGGCTTGCCAAGCGAGGCGCCGATCCGGAGCGAGGCCAAGGCAGACAAAGCCGCGCGTCATTTCGCGGCCTGCTTCCTGATGCCCGAGCAGGCTGTGCGCGTCAGCGCGGCGCAGACCGGCGTGCTGCCGCACGAATGGGATTTTGAGATGCTGTTGCGGCTCAAGCACCGCTTCGGCGTGTCGGCCGAGGCCTTCAACTATCGGCTGTTGGAACTCGGTCTCATAACGGACGACTGCCAAGACATACTACGTGCCGAGATCAAGCAGCATTATGACGCCCACGCTTTCGCCGAACCCGGCAAGAGCCGCCGCATCCTCTCACCCAACGGTCGTCTCGGCGACCTGCTGTACATCGCCCTGCGGCGCAATGATCCCGAAGCCCGCGTAATCGCTGCGCGACTGAAGAGGATGAAGATTGTGTGTGAACGATAAACGCATGCCTTTCCCGCAGGAACTATTTTTATGCCGCCACTTTTCAGAAAAAGTAAGAATCAGAAACATCTCCCGGCCATTCCTTTCGATAAATGTGCGGCAAAAACGACGGCGGACGGCAAGCCGGGGACATGCGTCGTAGACCACTGCATCAACGTCGGGCGCGTCGCCGAGGCTCTCATCGCGCTTCAGCCTGAGCGTGTCAAGCGCCTCTTTCCGCCGAAACCCGGGTTGTCGGTCAGTGTGCATGATGTCGGCAAAGTCTCGCCCGGCTATGAGAACAAATATTTTAGAGACACGGTTGTACGCGAGTATGCGCCGGAACTGTGCAGTCAAATGTCTTTCAGCACGCATCACGCCGCCATCAGCGCGGCGGCGATAGATCGCTTGCTGGGTAGTTCAGTCTCGCATTCTCCGGTCGCGCTTGCCGCTGCCGCGCATCACGGCAAGAAAGACAAGAGTTATCCCCCGGACACGGCTGAAACATTGGGTGGGCCCGCATGGTCAGAAGAGCGGCAAAAGCTGATCGAGCGCCTGTCCACAGTGTTCGGCGGCACTCTGCAGGATGCGGCCCATGCCGATCCTTGGTTGCTGGCCGGGCTGACGTGCGTGTCCGACTGGATCGGTTCGGACGAAATGTTTTTCCCGGCAGACCGGCCGCCGGTAGAACAGGATGACGCCATGCTCACCGCGCGCCGGGCCGTCGCAGAATGCGGCTTTGTGCCCGCAATGACCCAAAAAGGATTGTCTTTTGAGGACGTGTTCGGTTTTGCCGCGCACCCGCCGCAGCGGCAGTTTATTGATCGCGTGACACAGCCCGGCCTCTATGTCCTGGAAGCCCCCATGGGCATCGGCAAGACCGAAGCCGCGCTCTATGCCGCTTATAAACTGATGGAGGCGGGTTGTCACCAAGGTTTGTATTTCGCACTGCCGACCCGCCTGACCAGCGACCGAATCCATGCGCGTGTGAGCCGTTTTCTTGCAAGAATCAGCGAGGCTCAGCTCGCTCCGAAACTCGCGCACGGCATGGCATGGCTGTATGAGTGCAGGTGGCGTCCGGCTGCTGATGATGATGACGACGCAAGTTCAAAGCGCTCGGTTCATGCGTGGTTCAATCCCTCGAAACGCGCATTGCTCTATCCGTATGCGGTCGGCACCATTGACCAGGCATTGCTCGGAGTGCTCAATGTGAAGCACAACTTCGTGCGCCTTTTCGGTCTGGCAGGCAAAGTGGTGATTCTCGACGAGGTCCACAGCTATGACATATACACCGGTACGCTGCTGGATGAGTTGGCCGAACGTCTGTTGCGGATCGGCTGCACGGTGATCGTGCTTTCGGCCACTCTCACCGGCCAGCGCCGTACGCGGCTCGCCCCCGCTCTCGGCACGCTGGCCGGCACGGATGCCTATCCGCTCATCACAGGATGCCCGGAAAACGGCCGGGTGTTTGCCGCTGAGCTTGCGGCTCCGGCCCCAAAGAAAGTCCATGTGCGGACAGAAGCCTGGGATAATCTGGCGGTAGCGACAGAGGCCGTGTCTGCGGCGCGGCGCGGTGAGTGCGTGGTCTGCATCGCCAACACGGTCGCGAAGGCGCAGGTCTGGTACCGCGCGGTCAAAACCGTGATGCCGGAAAACGCCTTTCCGGTCGGCATCTTGCACGCCCGGTTCCCGATGTTTCGCCGCGAACAAATCGAAGACGAATGGATGGCGAGGCTTGGCAAAGAAGAGGGCAATCGGCCGGAAGGCTGTGTGCTGATCGCCACGCAGATTGTCGAGCAGAGTGTGGATATCGATGCCGACCGGATGATCACAGAACTGGCGCCTTCGGATATGCTGCTCCAACGTATGGGCCGCCTGTGGCGTCATCCGCGCGACAACCGGCCATGTCCTGCTCCCGGATTGATCATCATCTCACAAGATCTGGCGTCATGCGCGAGCGCAGAACAAACGCTTGAGGCGCTTGGCAAAGAAAACGCCTGTGTCTATGCGCCTTATGTGTTGATGCGGACGTTTGAAGTTTGGAAAACCCACAGCGGAATCACGCTTCCGCATGATATCCGTACCCTCATCGAAGACACGTATGTTGAGCGGGAGGAAGCATCTGATACCGCCATGGGGGCGTTCAAAATACGCTTGTCCGAAAGATGCGAACGCCTGCGTAAGCTGGCATGCAGCGCCAAGGATTCGAATCAGGGTTTTCCGAGCGGGGAGGATGACGAGCGCGCGGCGACGCGCTACAGCGATCTGCCGACCCAGAGCGTACTGCTTCTGGCGGCTCCGCCTGACGAGCTGGCTCAGGGACGCGCCCGAGTGCGACTGACGGATGGCGGCGACTGGCTACTAGACGCATACCGTCCTGATTTCGAGGCGACACGCCGTCTGCACGCCAACACCGTTTCGGTCGCAGCCTATCTCCTGTCCGAGCCAAGCCACACCCGCAATGATGTGGCATGGCTCAACCGTCATTTTTATGACAAGCCGGTTGTGCTCGTATGTGATGGGCGAGGGGTACTGTGCGACTTAAACGGCGCAGCGACCGTACTACGCTATTCACCGGAATACGGCGTCTGGCGCGGCGACAAAACGCAGGAGATCGCTTCCGAGCCCTCTGACGCCTATTCGGAAGACATTGTTTTCGATAATCTGAAACGAGATTGGTAAAAGGAAAACGAAATGAACTTGGTAAAAGACCCTTGGATTCCGGTTGTCATGCAGGACGGGACCCCCGAGCTTGTCAGTCTCAGGGATGTGTTTGCTAAAGGGGAGGAGATCGCCGACCTTGCCGCCAACCCGTGCCAGCGCATCGCGCTGATGCGCCTGCTGATCTGCATCGCCCAGGCCGCGCTCGACGGGCCCAAGGACGAAGATGATTGGCGCACGTGCAAACCGCGCATCGCTCCGGCGGCCTTGTCCTATCTCGACAAATGGCAGGATCGCTTCAACCTTTTCGGCGAACACGCTTTTCTGCAGGTGGACGGGCTG
>JAQUEX010000037.1:0-10748 GCA_028684935.1 Kiritimatiellia bacterium
GGATAGTATGCCTTCTTGCCGGCCGAGACCGTCGGCTTGTACCAGAGCGTGATCGTGCCGCGCGCCTTGCTCAGATTAAAGGGCGACTCGACAGCGGCGGCCTGGTTCACGTCCTCGATGAGCGCGGCCGCGCCGACGCGGCCCGCGACAGCCTGGGCCATGGCGCTGTAGCAGTCGGAGCTGCCGGCTGCGGTTTTCACCCAGTTCTCCTTCTCAAAGGACAGGTGCAGCGTGACCTGCGGCGGCGGCTCGGTCTCGGCGCATCGTCCCGCGCCCGCACAGACAACGGACCCGATCAGAAAAAGACGCGCCGCAAGCGATGTGTTGATAAACATGGCATCCCTCAATGGTTGGTTTCGAACAGTGTAGCATGATTCGTTGCGTACACTCGGGGCAAATTTTGCGACCGACCGTCAAAACGTGGCGGCCACGCGCAAGCCGCCGACAAGCTGGGTGCTGGCGTGGGTCTCACCCTCGATATATCTGCGGGCGGCATCGCGCAGGCGTCCGTGTACCTGCTCGAACAGCGCCACATACGGCGAGAGGACGATGTGGTCCGTGAGCTGCCACTCCAGCGCGGCCGAGGCCCAGACGTCTTTGAAGGCGTAGGTGTCAAAGCCGGTGTCATGCCGGTTGCGCCGGGGATTGCCAAAGCCGACTCCGCCGCCGACAGACAGCGAAAGCAGGTCGGCCTCACGGTTGCCCGCCGCCTGAACCAGCGTGAAGGTGTGTCCGATTTCGGCGGCGAGGTACATCGCGCCGTATTCGTTGTCGATGTCGAGCTCCGCCGACAGCGCGGGCGCCAGCCAGAGATCGGGCAGCGCCGCGCCGACATTGATGAACTGCGTGTCTGGATTGTCCTCCCCCTTCCACCTGTTCACCGGCGGATGATATTCGTAAATGTAATTGACGAACAGCTCCAGCGTCGTCGGCAGCCGCGCATAATCGTCGGGCGAAAAGGCGCATACATAGCCCGGCCCGAAAGCGAATTCCTGATACGTGCCCTTGCGGTTGCCGTACCCGCCATGCTTGCGGCCCCAGGCTGTGGTGTCCAGAATCGCGCCGGCCCAGAAGTTGAAGCCGTGCCACTCGGCCAGCACCTCCAGTGTCAGGATCGGATCGCGATTGTCGACCAATCCGTAGGTGAGCTGCCGCGAAGAAAAATCGACGGCCGCTTCGAAAGTCGGAGCGTGTTCTTGAGGCGCGTCCAGAGGCTGCGCCGCAGCGCTGTCGGCGGCGGCGGCGGAAGAGCCCGCCAGCGCCGTCTGGATCATGAAGAGGCCGCAGCAGGCGGCATGCGTGACGATATGTTGAGCTGTCATGGTTTCCTTGTTTGCTTAGGGCCGGTTCCGTCCATCGGAATCCGGCAAAGTCCGTGTCAGGGCATGCTGATCCGGCGCCTGCGCCCCAACAGCCAGAACCCGCCGAACAGCGCGCCCAGCAGTGCGCACGGCGTCAGGATCCACACCGTCTGGTGGCCGAGTGCAAGCTGATAGTAGAGCGTCGCGACGCTCCAGCCGAGGACGGTCAGATAGACCGCCAGCAGCGTGCCGTAGAAACGGCCCAGCTCGCGGAAGGCCGCGCCCATCGCCGCCAGGCACGGCACGTAGAGCAGCACGAAAAGCAAGTAGGCGAAGGCCTGGTGCGCGCCTTTTGAGAAACGTTGCCGCATCGCGCGGAACACCGAGACGTCCGAGTCGACCGCTGCGGCCACGTTCGCCTCGTCGCCGCTCACCGCGCCCAGCCCCAGCGGGTCGCGCAGGCCCTGACCGACTTTTGCGAGGTTTGCGGGAATCGTGGCAAAGGCATCTGCCAGCCCCTGCCAAAGGCTGAAGGCGGCCTCTTCGTCCTCGCCGGTATCACCTGCTCCGACGTTCGCGTCGTCACTTTCCATCTGGCCATAGAGCGAAGTCAGCGTGCCCACCACCGCCTCTTTGGCGAAAAGCCCCGTGAAGAGCGCGACCGAGGCCGGCCAGTTGTCCTTTTCCACGCCCATTGGCTCGAACAGCGGCGTGATCGCCGTACCGACCGTGCAGAGCAGCGAGGTTTCGGTGTCCTCATTGCCGAATGAGCCGTCGCGCCCGACGGAATTGAGGAAACCGAGCAGCAGCACCATCGGCACGATCACTCGTCCGGCGCGGAAAAGGAAGACCTTAAGCCGGTCCCACGTGTGCAGCAGGATGTGCTTGAGGCGCGGCAGATGATACGGCGGCAGCTCCATGATGAAGTGCGACGGCTCGCCCTGGAACAGCGTGCGCTTCATCAGCAGGCCGGTCAGCACCGCCAGCACGATACCGCTGACGTAGATCCAGAAGACCATGCGCCCGGGATGCGCACTGAAGAACGCCGCGCCGAAGACCACATAGACCGGCAGCTTCGCGCCGCACGACATGAAGGGCACCATGAAGATGGTCAGGAAACGGTCGCGCCGGCTCTCCAGCGTGCGCGTCGCCATGATCGCCGGCACTGAGCAGCCGAACCCGACCAGCATCGGCACGAACGATTTTCCCGGCAGGCCCAGCCAGCGCATGAAGCGGTCCATCACGAACGCGGCGCGCGCCATATAGCCCGAATCCTCCAACAGGGAGAGGCAGAAAAACATGAAGAAGATCGGCGGAATAAACGTCGCCATCGTCTGCAAGCCCGCGCCGATGCCCCCGGCCAGCAGCGCCACCAGCCACCCGGGCGCAGCGACATGCGTCAGCAGCGCCTTGGCCCCTTCGACAAAAAGCGCGCCTCCGGCCAGATCGAAGAAATCGATGAAGGCGCCGCCCACCGTCTGTGTCAGCCAGAACACGGCGTACATCACCAGCAGGAAGAAGGGAATGCCTAAAAAGCGGTTCAGAATCACTTTGTCGGCCTTGGCCGTGAAGTACTCCTTAAATTCCGTGTGGCGCAACACATCGCGGCAGAGCCCCTGAATCACGCCGTAGCGCGTCTCCGCCAGAATCACATCCGGCGTTTCCTTGAGCACGTGCCCGATGCGCGCCGCGCACTCGCCGGCCAGCACCGAGGCGAGATCCTTGAGTCCGGCCGCTTTCTCCATCACCAGCGGATCACCCTCCAGCAGACGGATCGCCACCCAGCGCGTCGGCACGTTCAGCTCTCTGGCGGTCAGTGCGCTGCCGGCCTCGAGCACGCTGATCTCGCGCTCCACCTCATCCGGGTAGTCATACTGGAACAGACGGACTGCGGGGGCGCGCGCCGCCTCTTCCAGCGTCTGCGCCAGCGCCGCCATCTCGCGCGGATTCTGGGCATTCACGCCGATCACCGGGCAGTTCAGATGGCGCGCCATGTGTTCGAGATCAATGTGGATCTTACGGTTGCGCGCGATGTCCATCATGGTCAGCACCATGATCATCGGCACCTTCAACTCCAGCAGCAGCAGCGTCAGATAGAGGTTCCGCTCCAGGTTGGTGGCGTCCACCACATTCACAACGAGATCGGCCTGGCCGCTCAGCGCGTACTCCAGGGTCACGCGCTCGTCCTCGCTCAGCGCCGTCAGCGAATAGACGCCCGGGAGATCGACCAGCGTCGCCTCGCCGCCGCCGGGCAGGCGCAGCTCCCCCTCCTTTTTTTCCACCGTCACGCCCGGCCAGTTACCGATCCGCTGCCTCGCGCCGGTCAGTCCGTTGAACACCGTGGTCTTGCCCGAATTGGGATTGCCGATCAAACCGATCTGAAACGTTTTTTTCATCTGAACGCTCCCGTGTGACGCCGCGCGTCAGAGTGGCTTCACCTTCAACACACCCGCCTCGGACCGCCGCAGCGAAAGGTGGAAGCCGCGCACCTCCAGTTCAAGCGGATCCCCCAGCGGCGCGACATTCACCAGCTTGAGCCGCGCGCCGCGGGTCAGGCCCAGCGCCAGCAGCTTCGCGCGGTACGCCGCGTTCCCCGCCGCATAGCCAGTGATTTCAACGGTCTGTCCAGGCGTCATCTCTGTCAGTGTCATGAGGCGCTCCTCTGTTAGAGAGGCCGCACTTTATTAGATCCGGCTAACTTATGCAAGCGGAAAAATGTCATTTTGTCATTTTGCAAATCCGGCAGCGGGAAAGCGATTCCGCCAGAAAGCGATTCCGCGCCGCCTGCGAGTGCGATTCACGTTGCTGCGGTCACGCCGGCAACGTCCGTGCGGGACTACGGCACAGGCTCGTTTGATTTCGAAGCGAGCCGCGTGAAAGCGGAGGTGATTTTTGACGCCAGCTCTTCCGCCAAGGTTCCGCCGAGCAGTACCTTCCGCATTGCCGCCGGCGACAGAGTCCGGAATTGCAGGCGCTCGTCCACCACAGAGACGTTATAGCGCAAAGGCGGGCATGCGGCGACCCGCTCACCGCCGACATACGTGTAACTTTTTGACGGGCCGACGACACGCACACCGTCAATGCCTGACTCGCGCCATTTGAAACTCGGCAGCGATTCACCGCTGGAAAGCATAGCCCTGACACTAAACCCGACACCGGCATCTTTGGGTTTGATCACCGTCCAAGCGAAAGTCATGTCAGCGGGCTGGTTCTCGTAACGTTCCCGCAACCGTTCCATGCTCTTGGCATCCACATGAAGCCCGCCCGTGACGTCATATCCCGCCCGGTCCAGCGCTTCGGCCAATCGTTTTCTAAAGGCGATCTCAAGTTCCAGCTTTTGACGGATCTCGTTTTCACGTTCTGCGGCGTTGCCGTCCTCTGTCAACATGCCCGGATGACAACGTTCCAGATGGTCGACAACCTGCTCAATCACCCGCGAGAGCGCCGCATCTTCCCGACGCGCGGCAACCCATCCGAAATCCCGCAACCACGGCAGTATGTCGCCGCGACGTGACAGCCAAACATAACGTGTCGTCACGGCGGGTGCCAGGGCGCGCTTTCTGACGGTTTCAAGAGAGGCGGTCTGAGCTTTCTCCGGCGGGAGCTCGTCGCCGACGCTGAGAATTTTGAATGTGCCTCCGGCGGCAGAATCGGATTCGGGGCATTGGATCAGGCGCTGGAAAGGTGATGTTTGCACGGGAGAATCATTCAGCTCTTCGTTGAACGTCTCCCACGTTTTGGCATGCGGCACCGCAAAATCCTCCGGCGGCAGGCAGAGCACCAAGAGCCGATTGATACGGCTGCCGATGGCAGAATTGTAGATGTCCCAATCCGGCAGGCATTTCCCGACGTTCCAATTCTCTTTATGCAGAGCAAATATCTCGAAACACTGGTCCGCCTCCCATTGCCCGTTGCTGCCGAACACCCAGCGGTACGATACGCGGTCGGCGTGATCGCCTTTGAGAAAATACCAGCACGGAGAACCGGGAACCTGAGGATTCAGCGTTCGCCGTTCGGCTTCCGCCTTTTTCTCTCCGCCCTCATTCTCCGTATGAGTGCCGTCGAAACCGGCCAAACACTGCTTGTCCGCGAGGTAGTCAAACATGCTTTCGAGGATTGGAAACCGTCCTTCGCGGTTCTTGAATCCGAGCAGAAGTCCGATAATCCGGCTCTCAGCCAAACGGTCAGTCCGCTCCAAGTCCAACCGGCCAATCAGCTCGTTTAATACGGCGATATCATCTTTTTTGTCGTTTGAGTTCATAGCATCCCCTTCATTCGCCAACATCTCTCGTCCATTCCTGCGTTAAACGTTGAATGTTGACAGTCCAAAGGGACGAATGCACACACCATGCCAGAGTACTGGCCACACGTCAGGCGGCCATGGGCGAGCAAGCCGACGCTTGCTCCTCCCGGCGCTCCGCAAGCCCGATTGCAGAACGGGAGGGACGAGCGTCGGCTCGTCCAGCCGCTGAACATGCCTTGGTGCTTGTCGGCCATGCGGCTCGGGCGAACGCTTAACCTCAACGATCAAGATGTGAGCGCTTGGCAAAACCAGTAATCCGAAACCTTGCGGGCTGCACCCGCGTGAGATAAAAATGTGTAACCGTTGTGTAGGGACACCTCACAAAAGGCCCTTGTGGCAGCTTCGGTTGTTACATCCTACCGTATTGATACAACGGCTACACTTCATCTTACCCCCAGTCTAACACTGTGCTTTATCGATTAAATCCAAAATAACTTTGGCCATGTTAGACGGCTTTCCTTGTGGATGAAGTGCTGTGATGAAAATGCTGTTTAAATTTCCAATTTTGATACATTTCAAAGCCTTCGTTCTTATTTTCCCTCTGTTCTGATAAGAGTAGTTAACTTCAGCGATTGTCTTTGGCTGTTGCCCCAGTTTATTTGAGATATAGTTGAGAAAACTTACCTCAAGGCCCGATGTCAGTAAAACAACATACTTGGGTTTCAGCGCTTCTAATTCCATTTGGAATATCTCAAGATTTGCTTCATCATGCTCGCTTCCAAAAGTATACTTTTTTGTGTTGGACAATTTATAAAGATTTGTCCGTGCAAAGCAAGTCATCCCCTTCTTTTTCAACTCTTTGGCAATCTCATGTGATGTACGCACATAAGCACTTCTGTGGTAACCGGAACAACCTTCGGCAATCTGCCGAATATAGTCGCCATTGATTTGAGAAAATGCCGCTTCAATACTTTGAGGACGTCCTTCAATGTTATCTGCTTTGCCGACAAACAGTACCCCCGTCTTGCCATCGAAATTTTCTTCAATTCGTGTGAAAAACGGAGAAAAATTCGTGCCAATTTTTCCGGAAAATTTTTCCTCGAAAATGCGCTTTAGCTCATTTTTAAAAGTAATGATTGGATTCACTTCATCACACTTCGTTGTCGTCCTATTCATCATGTGTTCCTTTCTTTACTTCCTAGAACCAATTTGCTCAACAATCACATCAACGCTAACATCGGGCCAAAAAAAATAACATGGGGGCATTTTAATAGCAATAACATTCATAGGCTATGCAAAGACTGCGGTGATATCGATAACAAAGACACGTAAATCCTGTAAATGGTATCTGGTTGAGGCGGCTTTAACTTTCAACAACCATCACACAGTGTGTACTCTAAAGCCTGTGATCCGGTTGCCAGATCGGAATCCCCGCTTGGCGGTGCTTTCGCGGTCAAGCGCATCAAGAAGGGGCTCATGTGTCACATGATTGTCCAGATATCCGAGCTAAGACCGCCCCTTTCGGTCACTGCCATCTTTTTCATCTCTCCTCAAGTCTGTTCCACCACAATCACGGCCAGATGCAGCTCCTGAGCCATCTTTGCGAGTTGACGAAGAATATCCGAGGTTTCGGCGCGTCTGCCCAGGGAGATGGATTCGCGGCAGGAACAGAGTTGAAGATAGTCGATGATGACCAGTTCAATGCCGTGGCGTTCTTTCATGCGGCTGGAGCGGCTCCATATGTCGGATACATCGAGCGGCGCAGTGTCTTCCACAAAGATCGGGGCGCGCGATAGTTTCGTAACGTGGCGCAAGATCGGTTCGGCAAGAATGCGAACGTCGGTTTCGCCTTGGATGCCCCCGCATTCCGCTATTTCACTGGAACCACAAAGGAGCTTCTGAACAAAGTCTTGTTTCGACAGTTCGAATGTGAAATACAAGACCGGATGTGGCCGGTTGTGATCATTCTTCAACGGTTGCCCGTCAAGGTTCTCCCCCAGCGCCGCACAGCGGGTGATAGTGAGCGCACACCAGGTCTTGCCTGCTGTGGGCCGCCCCGACAAACGGTAAACCGCTCCGGCACGCATGCCTCCGTCAATCCGCACGTCCAATTCCTTCACGCCGGTTGGAAGCGGCTGCAGCCCGCTATTTTCAACTGGCGTTCCTGTCGGAATATCCAAAAGCACAAAATCGATCGCCTGATAGTCCATGTGTATTCCTTGTGTGGTTGGTTAACGGGGAGGGACGAGCGTTTGCTCGTCCAGTCGCTGGACAAGTCATGGTGTTGCGGTTGTACGGCTCGGGCGATGGAGGGCAAGCAGACGCTTGCCCCTCCCGCGCTTCGCAAGCCTTATCCACAGAACGGGAGGGACGAGCGTCTGCTCGTCCAGCGCTGGGCATGCAATGGTATTGCGGCTGTGCGGCCCGAGTCAGCCCTCACATCCAGCGGCTGCTGATTTCAGAGACGCCCGAAGAGCCGACCTCATAAACGACCAGCTTGCTGCCGTCCTTGAACACTACCAGCCGACCGTTCGCATGTTTGAAACGCCCGACGTTGCTGCGATACAACTGCGCGATCTCGTCACCGCTCTCTGCGTTCACGATCACGTACCGGTCGCCGTCCTCAAGCACAAGGAAGTCCGTGCCGAACCCGCACAGGTCTCCGTTCCCGTAGTTGCTGGCGTAAAGCCGCTTCACCTCTTGGCTGTTCTCGTCATAGACGGTGTAGGTACTACTGTCATGTTGCACGTCCGATAGGGTCATGATTATTGCTCTCTTTCATTTGGCGGGCGGTTAAATCCCGCCATCCGTTATCTCACCACGATGTTCAAGAAGGATCGAAGCGGCATCTGTTATAAAAAATAACGTTCGCACTCTTCGTGACCTGCGTGGTGAATGACGCAGGAGCCGTGCCACATCGCGCGGCAGGCTTGCGCGCGACGACCAACGCCTTCAATGAATGAGTGCGCTCAGCCTCTTGCGCGAATCGGTGTTGCGGGCGGGGACGCCCTCGTTCCCGACTCGCCCGCCCCCCTTTTCCCCCGAAACGCATGATCTTCGTGTACCCCTGCCACCAACCGATTATTCCCTGCATACGATACGCGCTTCCCCTAGCGGCGGTTTGTGCGGTATGATCTTTTTTTGAGCACTGTTGACTTTTTGACGGGTCGGGAGGGTACATGAAGAAAACAGGCACACTGATTCTCACTGGCTGGGATTCGGAGGGGCACGCCTACGCGCACAGCGCGGCACTGGCGTTGTTGGCGTATCCCGATGCCACGGTGCGCGGCGTCAGCAAGGCGCGGCTGTCTGAGGCGCTGGAACAGGCCGAGGAATACGGACGCGTCCTGATCCTGGGTGTCGCGCTGGGCGGCGACCCGGCGCGGCTGGCTCGGACGGTCCGTGCGCTGGCGCGACAGCGGACGGCGCTCTGCTGGATCAGCGCGCTGCCGCCCCCCGCGTCTGTCGATGCCGGAACGTTGCAGGCGTTGTCGCCGTATGTGCGGGAGCTGTCGCTTCAGGCGACCGTCTGCGCCTGCCTGGGCGTGAAGGACATCCTTGCGGCGGCGGTGAAGGCCAACGCCCCGCTGCTGGATGCGGCGGGATACGCCCACCGTCACCTGGAGGACGATGCCTTTTTTGCTGCTGCGGTGCGGCATATCGCTCATGACGAGGGGCCGGAAGCATGGTCGCCCGGGTCATTGCCGCAACCAACCGCGATCTCCGGCGGATGGTGCGCGAAGGACGTTTCCGCGAGGATCTGTTTTATCGGCTGAACACGGTCGAACTGCGCATGCCCGCGCTGCGCGAACACGCGGAGGACATTCCAGAAATCGCGCGCGACCTGTGGGGAAGAAGCCGGCGCGAGGGATGGCGGACGTTGAGCCGGGCTCAGGCGGAGGCGTTGTCGGGCTACGGCTATCCCGGGAACGTCCGCGAGCTGGCCAACCTGCTGGAGCGCGCCTACGCGCTGGACGAGCGGGATTTCGGCAGCCTGCTTGACGGTTACCGGAGTGCGACGGGAGAAACAGGCGCATTGCAAAACACACTGCGTCCAGACCAATCGGAACGGCTAGCCGACATGACCCGCCTGCATGTTCGGCAGGTGTTGGAAAAACACGGCGGCAACGTGTCGCACGCCGCCGCCGCGCTGGGTATCTCCCGCAACACCGTGCTCAAATACGCGCGGTGATGGGGGGGGCTCTGCATCACTGCGGATAGTCGAGCGCTTCGGGGATCATGACCTGAGCGAGCGCGCGGGCGGCGCGGTCCTTGGCGAGGCGCGCGCCGGCCAGCGCGGCATCCGCCTTGGCGCGCAGCGCCTGGAACTCGGCCGCCTGCTCCGCCGTGGCCGCGCCGTAGCCGTAGACCAGCTCGGCGCAGATGCGGCCCGTTTCGCCGACGGCGCGCGCGATCTGCATGTGCGCCAGATCGGTGAAGGTGTTGACGTAGCCTTCGATCTCCGGTCCGACCACCGGGTGCTCGGGCCCCTTGGCGGCGAGTTCGCGGATGTCGGCGACGAACGAGCGCGCGGCCAGCAGCCACGAGATCGCGTCGGCCATCGGGAAGAGCACGCCGTGGCGCTGGCTCTGCGAGAGCGGGCGGCCTTCGGCGTCCTTGGAGGACTGGATGAAGGCGAGGGTCCAGCGCCAGAGCGCGAAGCCGTCGGCCAGCGTGTCGAGGCCGTTGCCGGAGCCGGCGGCGGCCTGCCGGCGCAGCTCCGCGATCCACTGGTCGACCTGGGCCAGAAAGACCTCGTTGTTCATGGTGACGCTGATCTGGCGGCGCTGCACCACTTCCGGGCCTTCGTAGGTGGCCTCAAGCTGGGCGTCGGTCCACTTGTAGAAGAGGAAGCCGGGGCAGTCCTCGGTGATGCCGTAGCCGCCCATCAGGCTGACCGCCTCGCGCAGCATGTTGGCGCCGTGGCCGGTGTCCCACAGCTTGGTCGCCGGGCAGAGCACGTTGCAGAGCGCGCTGAGCCAGACGTACTGCACGAGCGGGTCGGCCTGCAGCGCCGCGATGCGGGCGTCGTCGCGCTCGGCTTCGGGCTTGCCGAGCTGGCCCAGCAGCTCGATGGCGTCGGCTTGCGGCTTGCGCAGCGCCTTCATCAGGGCGCGGCCGGAGATGCCTTGGGCCGCGAACGCACCAAGCACTTGGGTTTCGACGGGCGTGAGGGCGTCAAAGGCGCGCGCGGTCTCGAAGCC
>JAQUEX010000037.1:10848-18630 GCA_028684935.1 Kiritimatiellia bacterium
GCCGGGGCGCAGGCGCGCATGTACTTTTCGCGCTGCTCGGGCGTGCCCTTCTCGACGATCGGTCCGAGGCCGAGGTTATTGATCAGGCTGGAGGTGGAGGCGCCGCCGTCGACCCAGGAGAGTTCAAAGGCGAGCAGGCTCAGCGCCAGGTTGCGCGGCCCCTCGATGATGCCGCCGTACTCCATGTCGAGGCCCGCAGCCGTGATACCCGACTCGTCGAACGCCTGATAGAGGCTGTTCTTGCCCTCGGTCCACTCGTGCGTCGCGCGTTCACCGTCCGCAACCAGGCGGGCCACGAGGCCGCGGGCTACAGACCGGGCGCCCATTACGGCCATCTGAATGTCGTACCGGTCGGCATAGCGCCACATGATCTGGCGAATCTCGTCGCCGGGCAACATCTTCATGGTCTGCGGGGTCTCACTCATCGCGTCGAACCTTTCTTTTGAAAATTGAGAATGACATTTTATCGGATTTTGTCGAAGACGCAAGGCGAATGTGTCAGCTCATTCCGTGCCGCTTTTTCCGCAAGGGCTGGGGGCGCGGAAGGGAGGAAGGAGGAAGGAGGAAGGAGTGAGGTGCGGAAGATGCGAAGAACGTCCATTTTCTGGCGAAAAATAAGCGTAAGCCTGGGGGCGCGGACGGCCCCGTCCGCGGAACGGCATATTCCGGGCCGGGCGAGAGGACGCCCGTCCCTCCCGCCACCGCGCGCTTTCCACAAATCCTTCATCTTCGCATTGGGCTCAGCGTCATCGACTTTGCGCTCGCGCACCGACCGCTATTCGGCGGCCGGGGCGTCGTTCGCCGGCGGGATATCGACAGCGGGCGCGGCCGCCTCGTCGTCATCGGCGTCGGCGACGCTGACCGAAACCAGGGTCGCGCCTTCAGCGAGATTCACGAGGCGGACACCCTTCGCGGCGCGGCCGATGACGCGGATCTGGTTGACCGGAGAACGCACCATCATGCCGTTGGAGGCGATGGAGATGAAGGACTGGTCCTCGCGCACGGCGTGCGCGGCCACGACCTTGCCGTTGCGGCCGTCGTCGTCCTTGATCGCGATCATGCCGCCGCCGCCGCGGTGGTGCATCGTGAAGTCGATGAACTCGGTGCGCTTGCCGTAGCCGTTCTCGGTGGCAATCAGCAGCGTCTCCTGGTCGGTCACGATGTCGAAGCTGCGCACGGCGTCGCCCGGCGCCAACCGGATGCCGCGCACGCCCGCCGAGGCTCGGCCCATGCAGCGCACGCTGGTCTCGCGCTCCTTGCCCTCCGCGTCCGTACGCTTGTACGAAACCGGGAAGCGGATCGCCTTGCCGTTGGCCGTGACCAGCAGGATGTGGTCGCTCTCCTTGACCAGGCGCACCTGGATCAGACGATCGTTGGCGGTCTGCTCCTCATCCGACTCGCCCTGAGCGTCGTCGGCCTCGGCCTCGGCCGCCTCATCGTCGGCGTCGCCCGGAATGTCCTTGAACTTGATGGCGATGATCCCCTTGCGGTTGACATTGCGGAACTCGGCGAGGGCGGTGCGCTTGATGATGCCGTTCTCGGTGGCGAAGAAGACATCCTCGCCGGTCTCGAAGGAGCGGATCGGCAGCAGGGCCACGACGGACTCGCCTTCGCGCAGCTCGAGCAGGTTGACGATGGGCTTGCCGAACGAGGTGCGGGGCGCCTCTGGAATCTCGTAGGCTTCCTTCTTGAAGACGCGGCCCTGGCTGGTGAAAAGCAGCAGCGTGTCGTGCGTCTCGGCGACAAAGACGGT
The DNA here is from genome assembly GCA_028684935.1 of Kiritimatiellia bacterium. Classification (GTDB taxonomy): domain Bacteria; phylum Verrucomicrobiota; class Kiritimatiellia; order RFP12; family UBA1067; genus DUPH01. The sequence goes on from JAQUEX010000037.1 coordinate 12,602, forward strand.
GGTGATGAAATCCTCATCCTTGATCGACGCGCCGGTGATGCCCCTGCCGCCGCGCCGCTGCTCGCGGTACGTGGTGAGCGGAACGCGTTTGACATAGCCGCGCTGGCTGAGCGTGATGACGCACGGCTCGTCGGCGATCAGGTCCTTGATGTTGACCTCGCCCTCCAGCGGCACGATCTCGGTACGGCGAACGTCAGCACGCTTGCCGGACAGGACGTACTTGGCCTTGATGTCGGCCAGGTCGTCTTTAATCAGGCCGTAGATCTTGGCCGGCGATTCCAGCAGGCCGTTGAGGTACGCGATGCGCTCGCAGAGCGCCTGGAACTCGGCTTCGACCTTTTCGCGCTCCAGTCCGGTGAGCTGGTAGAGACGCATCTCGAGGATGGCGTCGACCTGTTTGTCGGAGAAGGCGAAGCGCGCCACCAGGCGGGTCTTGGCCTCGTCGCGGTTTTTGGAGGCTCGGATGATGGCAACCACGTCGTCCAGATGGTCCAGCGCGATCAACAAACCTTCCAGAATGTGCTTGCGCGCCTCGGCCTTGGCCAGCTCGAAGCGGGTGCGGCGCGTCAGCACCTCGAAGCGGTGGTCCACATGGCAGCGGATCAGCTCCTTGAGCGTCATGACCTTGGGGCGCCCTTGGTCGATCGCCAGCATGTTCGCGCCGAAGGTGGTCTGGAGCTGCGTGTGCTTATAGAGATTATTGAGCACGACCTGCCCCATCGCGCCGCGTTTCAGCTCGATCACCACGCGGATGCCATCGCTCGAACTCTCGTCGCGGATGTCGGAGATCCCCTCAATGACCTTCTCGTTCACGAGGTCGGCCATCCGTTCGATCATCGACGCCTTGTTCACCGTGTAAGGAATTTCGGTGATGATGATCGCCTCTTTGTTCTTGTACTCGACGATCTCCGCCCTGCCGCGCACCAGGATCGAGCCGCGTCCGAGCTTGTACATCGCCTCGATGCCGCGCGAGCCGCAGATGGTCGCGCCGGTCGGGAAGTCCGGGCCTTTCACGAACTGCATCAGATCATCGATCGTGCAGTCCGGGTGGTCCACATAGTGCGTGACGCCGTCGACCAGCTCGCAGAGGTTGTGCGGCGGGATGTTGGTGGCCATGCCGACCGCGATGCCGGTCGAGCCATTCAGCAGCAGGTTCGGCAGGCGCGAAGGCAAAACCGTCGGCTCCAGTTCCTTCTCGTCGTAGTTCGGGCGGAAATCGACCGTCTCCTTGTCGAGGTCGGCCAGCATCTCCTCGGCAAGCCGGTCCATGCGGCACTCGGTGTAACGCATGGCGGCGGCGGCGTCGCCGTCGATCGACCCGAAGTTGCCCTGTCCGTCCACCAGCGGGTAGCGCATCGAAAAATCCTGCGCCATGCGCACAAGCGTGTCGTAAATGGCGCTGTCGCCGTGCGGATGGTATTTACCCATCGTGTCGCCGACCACGCGCGCGGATTTTTTGTAGGGCTTGTTGTACGCAAGACCCAGCTCGTGCATGGTGTAGAGGACGCGACGGTGAACCGGCTTCAGACCGTCGCGCGCGTCAGGCAGCGCGCGCCCGATGATGACGCTCATCGAGTAGTCGATATACGACGTACTCATCTCATCTTCGATATTGATCGGATGGACGTTCGGCTCCTCGCCCGGAACAGGGACAATCTCTTCGCTCATGCTTTCTCCGGTGTTGGGAAAAATTGAGGCTTCAATGTATCATTTTCGGCCGCGGAAAACCACCTTTTCTCTGAGGCTCCCCCCGCCGCCGGAATCGGGTCAACGGAAGAGGCCGCCGACCTCGCCCACGAACGCCGCATGACCGCCGGTTCCGAGCCACAATTCATTATCGTCCAAAGGGTTAATCGATATCCACGTCACCCCTTTGCACGTGAGCCCGGAGCCGTTGATCGACCGCCAGCTCTCTCCGCCGTCGTCGCTGGCGATGATCCCGCCGCCGGCCGAGCGGTCATGATAGGGATGGTCGTGCAGGCTGGCGTAGACGCGGCCGGGGCGCCGCGGATCGACCGCGAGCGCCTCGCAAAAGCGGTTGGTGTAGACCTGGCGCCAAGCCCTCTCAGACGGGCCTCGCACAAAAACGCCCCCCTGCAGCGCACGTTTGCCGTCCCAGCAGGCGCGGGCTGTCGCGACCACGCGCCCGTCTTTCGCGGCGAGCTGTCGGACGTCAGCCAACGGCGCGCCGCCGTCCAACCGCTGCCACGTCTTGCCGAAGTCCGAGCTGCTGAAAACGCCGCCGGAGGCGCCTCGCACGCTGGCCGCTCCCGCGTACAGCGTCCCGCCGTCGCGGGCAAGGCAACGGATGCGCTCCGCAGGCAGCCCTTGGTTGCGCGGCTCAAACACGTATGACGAGAAACAGAAGCTCTCGAAGACGCCTTTGCCTTCCGCCACGCAGAAAATGCGCCGCGCCCCGCACCGGTTTCCGCCTTCGACGGACGGCGTCCACGCGACGAGGTCGCGCGGGCGGGCATCCGGGAAACCGCATTCCTTCGGGAGGGTTTGCCACGTGAGTCCGCCGTCCCCGGTCACCGCGAGCAGCCCCGCGTTGCGGCCCCATTCGCCGAAGCCGGCGATAGCCCAGTCGTCATGGCCGCGGTCGTCGAAGGCCACCGTGAAGCAGGAGTTGTCGTGGCCGCGAGGGATACCTTTCATGCGGCGGCTGAAACTCGCTCCGCCGTCCTCGCTGACCAAAAGGCCGATGTCATAGAACCCGAAGAACACGCGTCGTTTGACGCGCGGATGCGGGAACACGCCGTGCAGACAGGTGACCTCCAGCCCCGTGCCGGCGATTTTCCCGTCGTCGCGCTCGGCCGTGTAGCGCTGCCGCCACGTCGCCCCGCCGTTTTCGGTCTTATAGATGTAGCCCGACGTCCCGAAGTAAAGCGTGTCTGGGCGTGACGCCGACAGCGTCAGGCAGGTCACGCTCGGCCCCCACATGTCGATCCAGGCGTGCCGGGCATTGCCTTTCTCGCCGAACTCGAACACGCGCCGCCAGTTCAGGCCGCCGTCCTCGGTTTTATAGACTGTGGCATCCCACCACGTCGCGCCGCCCGCGTAAACCACGTCCGGTTTCGATGGATGCACCGCGAGCGTGTCCACCCAGCTGCACAGCATGTCGCTCGTGCCGGGCTTGCCCGAGGCCTGCCGCAAACCGTTGACGCGCGGCTGCCAAGTGCGGCCGCCGTCCTCGGAGCGGTAGACGCCCGCCTGCCACGGCGTCTCGCCGGCCTTGCCCTTGAGCGACACATAGACGACCCGCGGGTCAGAGGGCGACTGCGCCAGCCGCCGCGTGCGCAGGTGGGCCGGCAGCCCCGTGTTCGAAGCGGACCACGTTTCGCCGCGGTCATCGCTCGCGAACACGCCGCGGGGGGTCGCGATCAGGAGCCGGCGCGTCTCGCGCGGGTGGATCGCAAGGTCGTAGAGCGGCAGGTCCGCAGGCAGCTGCCCCGGCCGCACCACCTGCCGCCACGTCGCCCCGCCGTCCTCCGACCGGTAGAGCGCGCCCTGGCCGCCCCGCTCCTCGCGCGGCTGGCCGATCGCGGCGTACACGGTCTCCGGGCGCTGCGGGTCCAGCGCGACCTTGCCCACCATCGCGGAGTAGGCGTACTCCTGCACCGGCGGGAAGCCTTCGCGCAGCCACGTCCACGTCCTGCCACCGTCCATGCTCTTATACACCCCGCTTTTGCACCCGGCATAAAGGATGCGGGGGTCGGACGGATGCTCCGCCAGGCTCTCAAGAAAATAGTCCTGGAACCCCGCCGTGTGGACGACGTACGTCCCGCCGCCGTCGTCCGACCGGTAGAAGCCGCCCACATCGCAGCCGACATAAAAAACGTCTGTCCCGTGGCGGCTCGCCAGCACCGACTGGATCCACCCGCCACCGCCCGGCCCGACCTTGCGCCACTGCACCTCCGGCGCAACCGCAGCCCTAAGGCCCGACGCGGAAGCGAACACCCCCAGCAGCAAGAAAACACCCCATTTCATGGCTCGTCTCCCAAAGTGACCGGGCCGGCCCCGCTCACGGCGCGGTCGCGCCCATGCGGAGCACGGGCAGAATCTCCTGTCGCAGCGTGGTGTCGAGGTCAAAGAGGGCGAACCCTGGGCACCCCGCCCGCCGCGCGGCCTGGATCTGGTCGATCACCTGCGCCGCATCGAGCCGGCTTTCGGCGGCGGTCACGCCGATTCCGGGCACCACCCGGATCGCCTGCCGGCGCAGGCGCGTCTGCTGGCCGAGCCATTCGTTGAATTTGGTCAGGTCTTCGGTGTAGTTCATCGGCGTCACATAGTCCACCAGACCGATGTTGACCCACGACTCCCAATCTTGCCCCACCGCATCGAGGCACGAGGGATACTTCCCGAAGACCGCGGCCGTCACGAGCTTGCCCGGGGCAGCGCGCCGGACCGCCTTGCGCGCGGCCTGCACGAAATCCGAGACTTGCTCGGCGCGCCAGCGGATGAAGAGCGGTCGCAGCGGCCCGCTCTTGACATCTTCGGGCCAGTCGGCGGCGCGGCGGCCTGTCGCCCGCTCGAAGCGCGTCTTCACCGTCGGCCCGAGACTCGACATGAAATCAGGATAGCGCACGAAATCGAGATGCACGCCGTCGGTGGCGTACTTCACCGCCAGCTCGCGTACGGCCGACTCGAGATAGGTGCGGACCTCGGGCACGGCGGGGTCGAGCCACGGGCGCGGCGAGCCGTCTGGCTGCGTCAGCACCCAACCGCGCTGGGCGAAGATCGCGAGGCGTTCCTGGGTGGCACCCTCAGTCGAGAAGCAAAGCAGCCAGGCGTGCACCCGCAAGCCCAGCGGTTTGGCGGCCGCGAGGCAGGCGGCCAACTGGTCGCCCTGCTCGTCAAACACCCGCGAGCGCGGCAGCACGGCGCTGGCGTAGTGGGCGAACGCCGCCCCCGCGACATTGACATAGAGATCGCTGATGCCCGCATCTTTCAACTGGCGGCAGGTACGCGGCCAGTCGCCGGGATAAAGCCCCATGCCGGAGTGGTCCCAGACCGCGCGGATCTCGCCGCGGCGCGGAGCCTGCAAGAGCCCGTACACCTCGTACATCCGCGCCTTGAGGTCGTTCGCGGCAAGCCACGCCGGGTACCCTTGACCGGCGGCCAGACGCTGCCGGGCTTCCGCATCGGCACGCAACAGGGCCTGCGCGGCGGCGGCCGCGCGCGCGCGCCGCGCCGGATCGGCCACCTGACCGGCACGCGCGGCCAGGTGGTCCGGGCCGCCGCCGATCAGACGCGCCTGACGCAGCACGCTGGCGGCGGCAGGCTGCCAGAGCGTGGCGTCGTGCGCCGCGGCCAGCGCCAGCAGCAGCCGTCCCTTGGCCTCCGCGTCGCCGTCCGCCAGCAGCACGTGGGTCATCCAATAGCCGCTGGGCGAGACCAGCCAGGCCGGCTCGGAGGTCCGGCGCCCTTGGCGATCGTGCCACCACGCCAGAACCTGCGAACGGCCGGCCAGCGGCTGGACGAGGAAAAGATTCTGCGAGGTCTGCAGGATCGACTCCGGCACGCCGTGCGGGCGCGGCGCGGCGAAACGCATCAGCGACCAGCGGCCGTCGGTCGAGCCCTTTTGATAGCCGACCGTCTGCATGCCCATGAGCGCGGCCAGAGCCGGCGAGGAAGAGTAGCAGACGATCAGCTTGCCGCCGCGGTTGACGTGCGCCGTCAAGGCCGCCAACTGCGCGGCGTTCGGCTGCGCCAGATAAACCAGCACCGCAACTTTTTTGCCGGCCAGCGCCTTGGCAAGGTCCTTGTCGTCGGAGTACGCGGCCTCGACACCCGCCTCGCGGTACCAGCGCTCGACATGCCGCGCCAGCGCCGCGGCAAAGCGCCGTTCGCCGGCTGGCACCGCGTCGTTCCCCTGAATCACCGCTACCGGCGCGCCCCGGACCGCCAGGCCCAGCGCGGCCATAATCACCATACACGCAACTCGTTTCATCCGCCTCCCCCTGATTACGTCCGCTTATCGTATCGGTTTTCGCTTTCCGATCCCAACCCAAAATCGCGCGGGGCGG
>JAQUEX010000037.1:18730-21452 GCA_028684935.1 Kiritimatiellia bacterium
CGGAAGAGGTGATTCCCCTATTGCCCCGCACCGCGCTTTCGCACTATGATTAGCCGTGTATGCGATACTGGAAAGTCCTTTTCGTCAAACCCCGCACCGAGAAGAAAGTCGCCGAGTACTGCCAGCTCTACGGCATCGCGCACTATCTGCCCCTGCGTGAAAAGACGCATGTCGTGCAACGCCGCAAGGTCACGGTCCGGCTGCCGGTGTTTCCGGGTTATGTTTTCGCCCGTGTCACGCCCGGACAACGTCTCACGCTGCTCCAGACCAACCTGCTGGTGCGCGTCCTGGAACCGGAATCGCCGCGCCGGATGCTGCGCGACCTGGCGATGGTGCGGCGCGCGCTGCGCGCCAACCCGGCGCTCGAGTCGGCCAGACCGTTGACCGCGGGACGCCTGGTGCGCATCATCGGCGGCCCGTTCCAAGGCGTGGAGGGGCGCGTCGCGCGGCTGGCCGGCACGCTGAAGGTGATTCTGAATGTGGACATGATCGGCCAGGCGGTCTCGGTGACCGCCGAAGTCGATCAGGTCGAAGTGCTCTAAACCTTTGCCTCAGTCCCCCGTTTTGCGCTAAACTGGTGGCCGTTTTCAAACAGGAAAGTGAACCGCCATGGATGCTCTACTCGATCTGCTGAAGAAAAACGCGCGTGAATCCGACGCGACGCTCGCCAAGCTGCTGGGCACCACCGAGCAGGAGGTGCGCGCGCGTATCGCCGCCTATGAACAGGAAGGCGTGATCCGCGGCTTCCAGGCGCTGCTCAACACCGACCGGCTTGACACCAATGACGTGCGGGCGGTGATCGAGCTGCGCATCCGTCCGGAGCGCGAGGGCGGCTTCGACCGCGTGGCCGCGCGCATCGGCAAGTTCCCCCAGGTCGAGTCCATGTATCTGATGTCCGGCGCCTACGACCTGCTGCTCTTCGTCAAGGGCGCGAGCCTGCAGGAGGTCGCGAACTTCGTCAGCGCGCGGCTTGCCCCGCTCGACGGCGTGCTTTCGACCGCCACCCACTTCATGCTGAAAACCTACAAGGACCAAGGCGTCCTGATGGAAAGTGAACCCCATGACGACCGACTCCAAGTCTGCCCCTGATTTTGTGGCTCCGCATGTGCGGAGCCTGCCCAAGTCCGGCATCCGCGATTTCTTCGACATCGTCGCCGGCCGCAAAGACGTGATCTCGCTGGGCATCGGCGAACCGGACTTCCAGACCCCGTGGCACATCCGCGAGCGGGCGATCGAGGCGATCGAGCGCGGCGCCACGCGTTACACGTCGAATCTCGGGACCCCCGAGCTGCGCCAGGCGCTGGCCGCGTACATGCGTCAGTCGTTTCACGCCGAATACGACTGGCAGCACGAGATCCTCGTGACCGTCGGCGTCAGCGAGGCGTTCGACCTCGCCCTGCGCGCCATCCTCTCGCCGGGCGACGAGGTGCTCTACCACGAGCCCTGTTTCGTGGCCTATGCCCCGCTGATCCGCATGGCCCACGGCGTGCCGGTGCCGGTCGAGACCTTCCGCAAGGATGACTTCCGCCTGACGGTCGCGGAGCTGGAGAAGAAGGTCACGCCGCGCACCCGCGCGCTGCTGCTCAATTTCCCGAACAACCCCACCGGTGCCACGCTCGACCTCACGGACACCGAGGCGCTGGCCGATTTCGCGATCCGTCACAACCTGCTGGTGATCTCGGACGAAGTCTATTCGGAGCTGACTTACGAGGGCGGGCGCCACTCCATGGCGGCCATTCCGCGCCTGCGCGACCGGCTGATCTTCCTTAACGGGTTTTCCAAGGCGTGGTCGATGACCGGCTTCCGCCTGGGCTATGCCTGCGCGCCGGCGCCGCTGACCGACGCCATGATGAAGATCCACCAGTTCGGCATGATGTGCGCCTCGTCGATCAGCCAGACCGCCGGCCTCGAAGCGGTGCGCCACGGGGACGCCGCCATCAACGAGATGCGCGACTCCTACCATCTGCGGCGCAACTTTGTCGTCGCCTCGCTCAACGAGATGGGGCTCGACTGCTTCATGCCGCGCGGCGCGTTCTACGTGTTTCCGTCGATCCAGTCCACCGGCCTCTCCTCCAAGGAGTTCGCCCTGCGCCTGCTCAACGAGTACAACGTCGCGTGCGTGCCGGGCGGTGCCTTCGGCGCCTGCGGCGAGGGGTTCCTGCGCTGCGCCTACGCCACCGGCATGGAGCCGCTCAAAGAGGCGATGGACCGCATGAGGACGTTTGTGCGCGCGCTGGCGCGCTGAGAACCAACAGGGAGGAGTTATGCCGTTTCCTGTCCGCGCGACCCGACGTTCGTTTCTTAAGACATCCGCAGCTTCTGCGTTTGCCTTCAACCTCGTGCCGCGGCATGTGCTGGGCGGGCCGGGACACACCCCGCCCAGCGCACGCGTCACCTTGGCCGGCATCGGTATCGGCGGCGTGGGGCATTCTCAGCTCAAGTCGTGCGACAAAGCCGGCTTTCAGATTGTCGCGCTGTGCGATGTGGATGACCTGCACGCCAAGAAAACCTACGATGCGTTTCCTCAGGCGCGCCGCTACCGTGACTTCCGCGAGCTGCTCGGCAGCGAAGACGACAAGGTAGACGCGGTCTACTGCGGCACGCCCGACCACACGCACGCGATCATCGCGATGGCCGCGCTGCGCGCCAAGAAGCATCTCTGCTGCGTCAAACCGCTGACGCGCACGGTCGAAGAGTGCCGCGCCGTCGTGGACGCCGCGCG
>JAQUEX010000234.1 GCA_028684935.1 Kiritimatiellia bacterium
GAAGAGGGCGTCTTCAACTGGGCGCTGCTCGACACGCCCGCGCAGCGCTGGATCGAGCGCGGCGGCAAAGTTGCCTTCCGCATCAGTTGCTCAGAGCATCAGGACCGGCGCGCCACGCCCGAGTGGGTCGAAAAGGCCGGCGCCAAAGGGGTGCGCTGGAACCTGCTCAAAGGCCCCGCGCCGGACGGGCGCTACTGGGATCCGGACTACCTCGATCCGGTCTTCCTCGAAAAGCTGGATAACTTCCTGCGGGCCTTCGCGGCGCGCTACGACAGCAACCCGGATGTCGCCTTCGTCGACATCGGCTCGTTCGGCCTCTACGGCGAAGGGCACACGAAGTTCAGCAGCAAGCTGCCGCGCGAGCGGGAAGTTGAATGCCTCAAGCGCCACATCGACCTGCACGTGAAGCACTTCAAACGCACGCCGCTCGCCCTCAGCGATGACACCGACGGCGGCGACAACCTCAGCGGCGACTGGCCGGTGATGCGCTACGCGCTTGAACGCGGCGTGACCTTCCGCGACGACAGCCTCTTTGTCCGGGCCGCGCCGAAGGCTTGGTTTCATGACGGCATGGCCGCGCTGTTCTCGCCGACGCGGCCGATCATCCTCGAAACGCAGCACTACCATATGGCCACGAAAATCAAGGCGTGGGACATGGCGCTGCTGCAGAAAGCGGTCGAAGATTTCCGCGCCAGCTATCTGTCGATCCACGGCTGGCCTGACGTGATCTACACGAACCACACCGCAGAGATCGCGGCGATCAGCCGCCGGCTCGGATACCGGCTCATGCCGCTCGCGGTCACCTTCCCGGACGAAGTTCACATCGGTGCGCCGTTCGAAGCCAGCGTCACCTGGGCCAACACCGGTGTCGCGCCGTGCTATGGCGGCGGCTTCGCCGCGTTCACGCTCAAGGATGCGAAGGGCGGCATCGTCTCCGTGCTGTCGGATGAATCGTTCGACCTACGCGAGCTGAAGCCCTCTGTCGGCGGCGAACGGCCGAGCGTCACGCGCACGGCCGCTTTCCGTGTCGGGCACCTCGCGCCGGTCACGCGGCCCGGCGAGTATGACGTGTATCTTTCAGTCGGCCGGCGCGACGGCACGCCGCAACTCGCCCTGCCGCTCGCCGAGGACGACGGTCAGCGCCGCTATAGGATCGGGCGCGTCACCGCTGCGGAGGCTGTCACGTGCTCCGCTGGCGTGAGCCCAGCGGACGCCGACGAGGCCGTGCTCGGTTTCGCGAACCCGCGGGTGACCGAAGGAGCTGAAGGCTCGCTGGTAGCGCGGATCGAGTCGGCTGTGATCATCCCTGGCGCGGCGCACCGCGAGCTGTGGGTGCACCCCGAGTTGCTGACGGTGCCCGGCTCGTCCGGCGCCATCGAGTTCCGAGCGCGGACCACCGACCGGCTGGGCAAAGACTCGCACGCGGAGTGGCACACCTTTGCCACGACCAACGGGTTCCGGACGCTCGAGCCGCTCGCCGGCCCGACGCCGGGCGTCTGGCGCCGCAAGGATCTGATGCTCGCCGACCTCGCCACGAACGGCGTTCCCGCCGCGGCGATTCCCCGCTCGCTCGGCCACACTTGGTGCTCAGCATTCATTTACACCGACGCGGCCACTGTTTTGCAGGCCTTCACCACGCGGGAGGGGACGCGCTACTCGGTCCAGACGCTGGTGGCGCGCCCGACGCCCGGCGGGCTAGTGCCGCTGCACGTGTCGAACGCCTGGTCGAACGACAAAGGGCGCGGCCTCTATGAGCCGCACGTCGCGGCGGTCGGCAGGCGGTGCTTCATGACAGCCCGAGCGGAGGACGGCTGCGGCTATGTGATGGCGAGCGAGGATGGCGGCAGAACGTGGGGCAAGCCCAAGCCGTGGACGTGGGATAGCGGGGAGCCGGTCGCCATGAACCAGACCATGACCAAGTTCGCCACGCATGCGGACGGCCTGGTGCTGGTCTACACGCGCATCCGCGAGGATAACGCCTCCGTCTTCCGCAACCGTTCGCCGCTGCATGTGGCCGACGTCGATCTCGCGACGCTGTCGCTCAAGCGCGCGACCGAGCGCGTGATCGTGCCGCTGAAACCCTCACACGGCAAAGGCTGGCCGGTTGGCAACTTCTGGGTCTGGAGCGTGAGCGAGAACGAGACCGACGTTGTGACGGCCGAGTGGCCCCGCGACGGCCGCCCCGAAAACGGCGACATCTGGCTCGCCAAGCTCTACTGGCGCCAGCCGAACTCCGCGTATCGTGCCGAAGTCGGCTTCACGTCGAGTGCCCCCTGACGCCGTCGGAGGTTAGACGTCAATGCGGATGATGCGGCTGATAAAGAACCAGCCGATCGCGATGAGCAGGGCGGTGAGGCCGATGGCGGCCATGCCGTTGACGGATTTAAAGAAGGGGATCATCAAGTCCGGCTTGATGAAGGTCATGGCCGTGCCGAGCAGGGCCGGCATGCAGGCCACGATGATGCCCTGCAGACGCCCTTGCGCGGTCAGCGTCTGCACGCGCCGTTCGATGCGCATGCGTTCGCGGATGGTCAGGCTGATCTTGTCGAAGATTTCCGTCAGGTTGCCGCCCGTGCGGCGGGCGATGTCGATCGAAGTGACCACCAGCGTCAGGTCGTCAGAGCCGACCCGTTTGTCGAGGCTCTGCAGCGCGTCGTAAAAGTTCATGCCCACGCGCATCTGCTGCAGCATGACGCCGAACTCCTGAGAAATGGGCTTCTCGCCGTTTTGCACCACAGATTCAAAGGCCTGGTTGATGCTGAAGCCCGCGCGCAAGGCATTGCTCATGCTGCCGAGCGCTTCGACAAGCTGTTCGTTGAATTTGCGGCGGCGACGGTCGCGCAGGATATCGAGCAGTTTCGAGGGGGCCATCAGCGCGAGCACGCCGAAGGTCAAGCCGAGCACGGTGCCGGCGACGGTCGAGACCGGGTTGGCGTGGTCGAAAAGCGGCACGAAACAGAGCAGGAAGACGGCGGCGGCGGCGGCGCGTCCGATGTCAGAGATGCGCTTGGCCGGAATGAAGAGAAAGAGGTCTTCGAAGCGGCGCGAGGCCTCTTCGGACATGGAGTCGGTGTAAGCGCCCGCGCCGGAGCCGAAGGCGCGCACAACGGTATAGCCCAGCCCTGAAAAGGCCAGGCCGATCAGGGCGGCGGCAGACCAGCCGAGCGCGGTGAGGGCGCCGGGCGTCATGCGTCACCGCCTTGTTTGGAAGGGTCGAAAATGGCGGGGTCCAGATGCAGGCCGCGGCTCTTGAGGTGTTCGAAGAAAGTCGGCACCGCGCCGGTCGGCATGAAGCTGCCGAGGACCTTGCCCTTTTCGTCGACGCCGGTCTGCTTGAATTCGAAAAGGTCCTGCATGACGATTTGCAGCCCTTCGAGCCCGACAACCTCGGAGATGCAGGTCACTTTGCGCGAGCCGTCGCTGAGGCGCGACTCATGCACCACGAGGTCGATCGCCGAGGCGATCTGCTCGCGGATGGCGCGCGAGGGGAGTTCGAGGCCGGACATCAGAACCATGGTTTCGAGGCGCGAGATGACATCGCGCGGCGAGTTGGCGTGGACGGTGGTGAGCGACCCGTCGTGGCCGGTATTCATCGCCTGCAGCATGTCGAGCGACTCGCCGCTGCGACACTCGCCCACGATGATGCGGTCCGGGCGCATGCGCAGCGCGTTGCGGACGAGGTCGCGGATGGTGATCGCGCCGCGGCCCTCGATGTTGGGCGGACGGGCTTCGAGGCGGATCACGTGCGGCTGCGCCAGGCGCAGTTCGGCGGCGTCTTCGATCGTCACGATGCGGTCCGTCGGCGGAATGAAGTTGCTGAGCACGTTGAGCAACGTGGTCTTTCCCGAACCGGTGCCGCCCGCGACCACGATGTTCTTACGCATGAGCACACAGAGGCGCAGGAACTCGGCGGCGCTGCGCGTCCACGTGCCGAAGGCGATGAAGTCGTCGACCGTGAGCGCGCGTTTTGAGAATTTTCGGATGGTGATGCAAGGGCCGATGAGGGAGAGCGGCGCGATGATGGCGTTGACACGCGAGCCGTCCGGCAGGCGGGCGTCGACATAGGGCTGGCTCTCATCGATGCGCCGGCCGATGGGCGCGACGATGCGTTCGATGACACCCAGCACGGACTCGTCGTCCATGAAGGTCTGACCGGTCAGCTCGATGCGGCCGTTGCGCTCGACGAACACCTGGGTGGGACCGTTGACCATAATTTCGGTGATGGCTTCATCGGCCAAGAAATCTTCCAGCGGACCGAGGCGCATGGCCTCGTCGTAGATCTCTTTTTCGAGGCGCGCGGGGTCGATCCCGGCGGGCAGCTTCTGGTTGCGGCGAACCTCCGCGATGATCGAACGGATCGTCTCGCGGGCCTTCTGCTGCAGCTCGTTGGTGCCGATGCGCGAGACGGTCATGCGCTTGAGGTCCAGGCGCTGGATCAGTTCGCCGTGGATCTGATTCTTGATTTCGCGCAGGATGGCGGCCATCGGGTCGGTCGGCTCTGGCGCCGGCGCGGGCGAGGGCTCCGGGGGGCGCGGTTCGGCGGCGGGCGCCGGAAGGGGCGCGCGAGGGGCTCCGGGCAACGGCGGCGGCGTGGGCGCGGCCGGAGTCTCTGGCGGGATGGGGACGGCGGTCGAGACGCGCAGCAGGCAAGGCCCGAGGCCGACCACGTCGTCGGCATGCAGCCGGGTGGGCTCTTGGATCGGGCTGCCGTCGACGACGGTGCCGTTGCTGGAGTGGAGGTCCTCGATGGTGATGCCGGTTTCGCGCAGCGTCAGCAGCGCGTGGCGCTCGCTGATCTCCGGGTGCCGCAGGCGGATCTTGCAGGCCTCGCCGCGGCCGATGGTGTAAAGGCCGGCCGGCAGCTCGAAGCGGTTCGAGGCTTGGTCGGGATAGGCGATGTCGAGGAAGAAGTTCATGCGTGCAGGCGTGTGAGGCGTGGGCGTGAAGGAACCGGTCAGTCGGCGGCGCGCTTACGCAAAAGCTGCTGCTGGCGATAGGTGTTGAGCGATTCGATTTCCGACTGGATCATCTGGAAATCCACGCGCGGCAGCGTCTTTTCGAAGTAGATGTCGTCCGGGTTGCGCAGCGC
>JAQUEX010000235.1 GCA_028684935.1 Kiritimatiellia bacterium
ATGATCGTCGTCGAGAAGACATCGAAATACGGACTCGCCGCCACCATGTCCCAATTGTCATAGCCGCGATGCTCGCAGACATAGTAGGTGTTGAGCGTGGCGTGGACGCAGCAGGTGATCTCCATCCGGGGCTTGATCTCCTTGATCTTGCGCGAGGTGTCCTCCAGGATGAACAGCGCCTCGCGCCAGCGGAACTGCTTCACGTCATCGGTCATCAGGCGCGGCATCTCGTAGCCGTAATATTCCTGAAAGCGCCGCATGCAGACCGGGCAGCGGCAGGCCCAGTCCTCGCCCGCGCCGCCGGTGATCGAGGCGTAAGATTTCGGCAGGGCATAGTGCGGCTCGTCCCAGAAGAAGCCGTCCGCATCGGTCTCGCGCGCCAGCGTCAGGCAGAAGCGCTGGAAGTAGTCGCGGAACGCCTGCGTGTTGAAACAGGCGTGCACCAGCTTCTCGCCGGTCAGCGCCGAGACCTGTCGGTTCTCGGTGTTGTTCTGCAGGAAGAGGCTCACCTGCTCCCCACCGAAATATTTGCCGATGCCCCAAGGGTCGAGCAGCACGCGCAGCCCGATCTTATGCGCCGCGTCCACGATCTTCGGGATGTTCGGACGCCAGAAATCGAAATCGAACTCCGTGACCGCCAGAATGACCGTGGTGCAGCCATGCGCCTTCATCTCCTTGAAGTCACGCTCCGCATGCTCAACATAATTCAGCCCGTAGTAACTGATTGCCGTGTGTGTAATCGCCATGAATAAAACCTCGCTATGATTGAAAACACCGTTATCTTACTCGATTCCTCAAAACCCCGCGTTCGATTTCGGGCATGGGCTTTTTTCAAACAAAGTTTACAGTTTTGCGGGCGGATTGCAGAGTTCCATCGCATGACGAGCGGCGCGGTGCGACACGCATGGATATCCAGAAGCACTCGCATCCCGTTCGGATTCACTAAGGTACTCTTTGAGCGGGTCCACGATCACGGCGGGCGCGCCCGCGTCCAGCACGGCCGCGGCGTGGGCCTTGTTGTGGACGTAGCCGAGCATGCCCGTGACACCCCACTCCCGGATCTGTTTGAGCTTCTGCTCGCCCTCGCGGTCCTCGATGATGTGCAGCTCCCGCGGCCCGCGCCTGTGGCCATAGCGCAGGATGCCGCGCAGCATCCAGCGGCGAGTCATGATCGAGGTCGGAAAAAGCTACAGCACACGCGGCATGCGTGTCTGAAGGCTTTGTGTCTTACTTTTTATTGCAGATTCAGCGCAAAACGGACCGCACGCGAAACAGCAGCCAACTTCGCAGTCGACAGCGTGGTGATCAGAGCACCCAACCGGCCTTTCGCGACCGTCTGCAGATGGTCGCAGTTCACCGCACAAACATGAGGCATCCCGTCTTCTCCGGTGAGCACGACCTCGGATGGGATATCGCGGATTGTGCGGGAAATTGGGGCGACGGTGGTTTCCCCCAGATAATCCAGGATCGAATCTCTCGTAAGCACCAGAACGGGGCGTTTTTTATCCGGTTGCGGAAACGCATACCACCGTATCTCGCCGCGTTTCACTCGTCACCCCAAGCCTGTTCCGCATCCCATCCGCCGAACTCGTTTTCCGCCGCTGGCTGTTTCGCATATCCGGCGCGGTGCTTCTGTTCGAGCCGTTTGACAGTATAGGAGGCGACCGCCTCACGCAGCGCGTCGCGCGTAAAAGCGGAACGGGTCGTTTGCAATCGGCTGGCCAAGCGATCCACCGTTTTGACCAACTCGTCGTCTAGGGTCATCTGCACGGTTCTCATCCGTCACCTCTCTCTGTTTTTATAGCTATCATAACCAACATGATTATCCATGTCAACGGCCTTCTTAAACGCTAAAATTTCGCGCCACCCATGTCACTGACCGTCCATTCCGTCCATTCAGGCTCCCCTTTTCATTTCGCATTCAGCAGATTAGCCGTTTCATTGTTAGGCTCTTGACTAGGACAGAGCAAGACGGGGATTACGATTACGATTAGGATTAGGATTAGGATTAGGAGACATCGGCACCAACCAGTAATGCCATGCGCCCCCACCGTCCTATTTTCGGGAATCCATTGGACGTTCTGCCGCAGCACGATGTAAACTGTCCATAGTCGGTTATCGGTGCTGGCATGCCGCTGGCTCCGACACTCTGATATGCGAACGATTTTAAGACACACCGAATATTCCTCACGCCGAAAAGGAGAGAACAGATGATCGCTGCAGGCATACTTGTTGCCGCTTCATGTTTGTTGGCCGCCGCACCGGAACAGTTGCGGTGCGAGGGGCTTCGGGAACCCTCGGGCATCGACCGCCCTCAGCCGCGTTTGTCTTGGGCCCTTCCGTCCGGCGGGCGCGGCCTGGCGCAGACGGCTCACCACGTGCTGGTGGCCGATTCGCCTGCGGCTCTGGCCGCCAACCGCGGCACGCTCTGGGATTCGGGCAAAGTCGGCTCTGACCACTCGCAATGGGTGGCCTACGGCGGAGCGCCGCTGCGCAAAGGGGCGCGCTGCTGGTGGAAGGTGCGCGTGTGGGCGCAAGGCGACACCGCGTCGCCTTGGAGCGCGCCCGCATCGTTCAGCGTCGGCCCGCTCGCGGCTGCGGACTGGCGCGGCGAGTGGATCGGCGCGGACTGGATCAAAGACCATGCGGGGCCGCTGCCCTGGCTGCGGAAGGTTGTCGAGCTTGACCGCGCCCCCTCTCACGCCGTGGCCTATGTGTGCGCATTGGGGTACTACGAGCTTTATGTGAACGGACGCAAGGTCGGCGACGAGGTGCTGAGTCCGGCCGTGTCGGATTACGGCAAACGCGGACTGTACCTGACGCATGACATCACCGCGCATCTGGTCAAGGGCAAAAACTGCATCGGCCTCTGGCTGGGACGCGGATGGTCCACGGGTGTTCTCGAAAATGCCGGGACGTCCGGGCCGATGGTCAAGGCGGAGATCACCGTCGCGTTTGACGGTGCCGAACCGCTGAGCATCGCGACCGGCTCGGACTGGAAGGCGCATCCCAGTTCGATCACGCCCTTGGGCAAGGGCATGAGCGGCAGCTATGGCGGCGAGCGGGTCGAGGCGGCCCAAGAGATCGCCGATTGGAGTGCGGCGCAGTATGACGACTCCGCGTGGCGCGCGGCGGCGGTGCATCATCCGCCCACGCCGGTCATCGCCGCGCAGATGATGGAGCCCAACCGCGCGCTGGACGAGATCCGCGCCGTCGCGGTCCAGCCGGTGGAAGGCGGATACCTGATCGACATGGGACGCAACTACACCGGCTGGTTCGAACTGGACATGCCCGCCGACCTGCCGCGCGGGACGGAGGTCGTCATGGAGTTCGCCGACAAGCGCTTCCCCAACGGCACCTTCCAATTCTATGGCCAGCGCAGCGAGTACGTCGCGCGGGGCGGCGGCGGCGAGCGTTTCCGCAACCGCTTCAACTACGCGGCCTTCCGGTACGCGGTCGTGCGGGGGCTGCCGCGCGCCCCCAAAGCGGAAGAGGCGCGGGGCCGGCTGGTCACCACCGACTGCGAAACCGCCGTCACCTTTGACTGCGACAACCCGCTGCTGAACCGCATCCACGAGATGATGTGCTGGACGTACCGCTGCCTCAGCCTGGGCGGCTACACCGTCGACTGCCCGCACCGCGAGAGGCTGGGCTACGGCGGCGACTCCGGGACGTCGATGGAGATGGGCATGCTCAATTTCCGCACGGGTCCATTCTACGCCAAATGGGCGGCCGACTGGCGCGACGCGCAGAACGAGGCGGGCGACGTGCCCTATACCGCGCCCTATGCACAGGACGCGGGCGGCGGACCGGTCTGGAGTGGCTTCTGCATCACCATGCCTTGGCAACTCTATCTCACGACCGGCGACCGGCGGCCGCTGGAGCTGGGATGGCCCGTCATGCAGAAATGGCTCGCGTTTATCGGCACCAAGATGAACGACGGCCTGCTGCAGAGCTACGTGGGCATCGGCTGCGCCGGCTCGCCGATCTGGAACTTTCTGGGCGATTGGGTTCCGCCGGGACGCAAACAGGGCAAAGATCGTGTCGACGACCGTTCCACCCTGTTCTTCAACAACTGCTATCTGGTGTACTGCCTGCAACTTGCGGGGAAGATCGGCCGCGTGCTGGGCGATGACGGGCAGGCCGTCGTCTACGAGGCGCGGGCCCGCGAGCTCGCGGCAAGGCTGCACGCGCGCTTCCTGAATCCGGACGGCGCCACCTACGCGAACGGCGAGCAGACCTATCTGGTCATGCCGCTGCTGTTCGGCATCACGCCGCCGGCTGTCGCGCCGCGCGTCATGGAAGCGCTGGAGCGCGACATCCGGATCACCCGTAACGGCCACCTGAACACGGGCATGCACGGCAACTACTTCATGGCCAAACACCTGATCGACATCCGGCGCAACGACCTGTTGGCGCTGATGCACACGAAGGAGGATTTCCCCAGCTTCGGACACATGCTCCGCAACGGTGCCACCACGATCTGGGAGGAGTGGGACGGCGATAATTCGCAGATCCACAACACCATGATATCGGTCGGGCTCTGGTTCACCGAGGGGCTGGCCGGCATCCGCCCCGACGAACGCGCGCCCGGGTTCAAGCATTTTGTCGCCGCGCCCGGCGTCGAGAGCGGGCTGAAGCGGGTCGACGCCTCATTGGCGACCGGACACGGCAAAATCTCCAGCGCGTGGCGCGTCGACGGCGACGCGCTGACCTGGCGGCTGGTCGTCCCGCCCAACACGACTGCATCGGTCGTCCTTCCCGCGACCGGGCTCGATGCGGTTCTCGAAGGCGGAAAACCCGCGGCCGGTCAGCCCGGCATCACGCGGGCCGGCTTCGAGAAGGGCCTGTTCCGTGCCGAGGTCGCCTCCGGCGAGTACCGGTTCGCCAGCCGGCTCGCCTATAACTTGGACATTCCGTCGCAGTGACCCCATGGGTTTCACGCAACTCCGCCGAGCGGGGGCGCATGGCAGTTCTGTTGGTGGATACCCTGCTTATTCGTAATCTTAATCGTAATCCTAATCGTAATCCTAATCCGCTAACCGCCGGTCGTCGGTCTCATATTCGGCCCGTTCCTCATGGATA
>JAQUEX010000236.1 GCA_028684935.1 Kiritimatiellia bacterium
GTCTCCGCATACCGGTCCCACGTCACGGTGAAGTGATACCACACGTTCGAGCCGTTGTGCAGGCTGTTGAGGTTACCATACGAGATGTCCCCCTGCCCGTTCGCTAGCCTGAAGCGTACGTTCGCGCCGGAATCGAGCCACATTTCCCACTGGTCGGCACTCTTGGTGTTGTCAAACAGAGAGTTCCAATTGTAAAACCGAAACGGCTTGTACCAGAACGCGATCGTTCCCTGATCGCCGAGGGTATAGGGCAGTGCCGCGTAGCCCTGGCTTCCGCCGAGCAGGCAGAGCCCGCCCTCGGCAAGACCGTTCGTGTACGCCACCGCTCCGGACACGACCGCGTCATACAAGTCCCCGCCGCTCCCGCAGTTGGTCGCCGATCCGCCGTCAAAGGTCCAATGCACCAGCGGCGCCGGCAGCGGATCGGCGCGCGCGGCCGATTGCAGCCCCGCCATTCCCAGAACACCCATGCACCACACCGCACCCGTCAAGCACGTGTTCATACAACCGCTCCTTATGCTCTGCGTTCGCACACACTCTATATGCCAATCTAAACTTTGCGTCAGATTATCACGATTCGCCGCATGCGTGAACCCGAAAAACAGGGTAGATTCAGGGTAGGGGTTTTCGTCGGAAAGCACGAGAGATGTTCTCTTTCGCGCTATCCCCTCGCCTTTCGATACGTGCGCGCGGTTATTCGTACCCGGCGGCCCAATCCAGCGAAAAGATCCGGTCCAGTTCGTTTCTTCGCTGATGGGGATTGAACCGCACGGACATGAAGCGTTCGTTTTCAAGCGTCAGCATCAGTGGACGTCCGTAGAACTTGTGCTCCGCCTCGACCTTCTCCTCCGCAAGCGGATCGTAAACGCGCTCTTTGGTCTCAACCAAAAGGATACCGTCGCCCTTCTTCCGTCCGGCTAGGCAGATAACAAAATCCGGAAAATACGCTTTCCCGCTCGGAAGAGGCACACAGACGGATTCAAGACGCCATGGCTTGTTTCTGTGCCACCACTTCACCACACCCGTTGTATCGGCATCAAGACATCCCGCGAATTTCCGCTCCCATGTGTTGAGGTCGGGAGGCATGAACCGGTACGCATTCCGCTCTGAAGGCATTAATGGCTCGACTGTCAAAAGTTCTTCCGGCAACGGCCCCAAGGCGTCTTTGACCGGAGCGTACCGGTTGAGGCACTGTTTCATCGCGGTTCGCAACGCCTGCGGGAAAGTGGCCAGAATCAATGCGAGCGCATGCCGCAAAGGTTCAGAGTCTGAGGTCAGCGCGGCAATCCCTTGCCGCTGATAGGCATCCTGAAGCTTCTGCAAAAGCCCGTTTCTGATCACATCCGGATTCGGCCCGTCCAGCGAAAACAGCATCTCTTGGGCGATCACCGCAATCTGCCGGTGCGACAACTGCGCCTGAAAACGCTCCCGCTGAGTGTCGCCGGAAAAAACCTCCGTCGTCCTGCGCGTCACCTGCACGACCTCGCGTTGACCGGCCAGAAGCATCGGCTCGCTAAAGTAGAACGCCGTCACCACGTCCTCGGCCAGACCGTCATACTCTGTCGGCAAGACATGCGTCTTTAAAAACCTTGGCACGTCGGAACGCAAGGCATAACGGTACGTCTTCTGCGGTACGTAGGCAGGATAGGCCGTTTTTGTCGCGGAGGACTTGATGATGACGCTGGAAGAATCCTCTTCCCCCGTCGCCGGACGAGCACCCATAGACGGAAACAAATCGTTTGTCTCGTAATGCCCATCCGCAATTTCTTGAGGAATGCGTCCGGTCAGCCAGGTCGATACCGAGGCCAAAGTGGGTTCCGAGCCTTCAAGCCCGTGCAAGAGCGACGGTCCCTCCGGTCCCACTTTCTGAATCGTCATCCGGTCACCCACACGCACCGCAATCACCGTCGGGGTCTGCGCGGAACCTATCTCCGCGCAGATCTGATCGATCTTCTGCGCGGCCTGCACGAAACCCTCTTGGCTATCAGGATCGGCCAGCAGCACGTAACCATAATCCAGCACCGCAGGCACATCCGTCCGTCCCTGCACACGCCGATGCACGCGCATGATCCGCCCGCACACCTGAATGCCGAAGTCCGCCTTGCGCGAGGAACGGCTCGACACCAGTACGAAGGCGCGCGGCGCGTCAAACCCCAGCGCCACCGCCATCTTGAAAATCAGCACCTCTTTGCTTTCGTCGTTGGCGACCGCCAGCACGTCCGGGTCCGGCTCGCTCGCCGTATGCACCGCGATCGCCGACTCTGGGACGCCGAGTGTCAGCAGCTTCTCTTTCACCCGCTTCTCGTCGTGCCCTTTGCCCGCAGACTCCACCTGTACCAGCATCAGCGGCACGAGCGGAATGCCGGCGGACGCCAGCGCACCGCGGATCTCGTTGTGCAGGCGCCATCCGTCCGTCAGCGCCGTCATCTCGTGGTCGACAATCTGCGCCACAGCGGCATCGGCAAGATAAGCCACCGCTTTAATGCCGCGTTTGACCAGCCCCATTTCCACTGCCTGCGCGCGGGTCAACACCTCACGCGCCGGGTGGTCCACGCCCAGCTCGCGCGCGAACTCCGCCAGTTCCTTGTCGTCCGGCGTAGCCGAAACCAAGAGCGTGTATTCCGGCGCAAGCACCACTTTGAACAACGCCAGCGCCTGAGTCTGCCGCTTGAAACC
This sequence comes from Kiritimatiellia bacterium, assembly GCA_028684935.1. Classification (GTDB taxonomy): domain Bacteria; phylum Verrucomicrobiota; class Kiritimatiellia; order RFP12; family UBA1067; genus DUPH01. The sequence continues at coordinate 2,677 of JAQUEX010000236.1, forward strand.
GTGGTGCGCCTCGTCCACCACCACGCCGATCCTAAAACCCCGCTCGCGCAACGCCGGCACGAATTCATCCAGCGACAGCATCGTCTCGCGTTTCTGCCTGATCTTGCGCCCCTCAGTGTTCGACGCCGCCACCGAGGCCCACGTCGTCACATACACGTCGCCGCCGCGCGCCTGTTCGGGATGCCTGTCCGCCCGCAGGTTGCGCACGCGCAGCCCCTTGAACTGACCCCTGAGAAAATCCTTCGACTGGTCGACGATCCCGCTGAACGGCGCGAACCAGAACCAGACCACCTTCTCGAACCCGCTGAAACGTTCGGCCAGCGTCCCCGCCATCACGGTCTTGCCCGCGCCGGTCGGCGCCTCCAGCATCACGCAGCCCGAACGCCGCGCCGTCTCGCGGTCACCCTCCGTCGCAGCCACACCCAGCAGGTCGCGCACTTCCAGAAACCGTGAAAGCACCCGCAGGACCGCAGCGTCCTGATGTTGTTTGAGCGCGATCACGGCGTCACCTCCAGACCGAACCGCTTCACGATCATTTCCGGCACCGGCAGAATCTCGGCCTCCGGACGCCCCAAACGCTGGCGCAGCGCCGACACCTGGTGCGTGTAGACCGTCGCCGGCGCGTCGCTCTTGTCCATCACCTCAAGCAGCATCCGCACCGACTCGCCGTCCACACGCGGCAGGTAGGCCACGCATGCGTCGTCGGTCACTGCCGCGTACCACGCCTCGCCCGCAACCGCATTCGCGGGAATCATGCCGAAGTGAAAAAGCGCCACCGCCAACCACACCGGATCGGCCGACAGCGCACCCAGCTCGCCGATGCCGACACGGCGCGCCCGCAGATACGCGAAGCCGCCGCCCAGCCCCTCGACCGGCTTAAAACCCTTCTTGGTGTGAACCGTGTAGCCGTTGACCGCTGCCGCCAGCCGGCGTTGCGTGATGTCGCGGCAGACGTTCTTGTCCGGCTCCGCCGCCGTCGCCTCGGTGCAGGAGACCAGGATGAAGCGCCGGTCGCCGCCATCCTCCGCGTTCAGCGCCAGCACCGCGTGGCCCGTCGTGCCGCTGCCCGCAAAGAAATCGACCACCAGATCGTCCGGCCCGGTGGCTTGCGCCAATAACGCCTGCACCAGCGAGAGCGGCTTGGGATACGGAAAATCCTTGTTGTTCAGCATGTCCTGCACCAGCGAGGTGCCGTCAGACGTATAACCGGAACGCAAGGACTCAGCCGTATCATTCACCTGCGCCATCAGTTCGTCTTTCTTGGCCGCGTTGGGAATCACCCAAGAGGAGAGCGGCTTCTCGGAACGCCGAACCTCTGACAGATGACGCTTGTAACGCGGCTTGCCAAAGCCGATGGTCTTGCCGATCCAATACTCCAAGTCCGGAATATCGCGGCGCAGGTTACGCGGCGCAGTGCCTGCATCGATAGCCGCAAACAGCTCTTCCATCGAACCGTACGAAACGGTTGCCGGATCTTTCGGCCAAAGAATTTTCTTGGCCTCGATCAATTGCTCCATCGTCACGGTGCGGATTTTCTGCCCGACTTTTAACTTGGTTTCCGAGGCAAACCGCCATGTATTATCGGGATCACAAGCGTACCAAACGCCAGTGTTTGGATTCTGAACTGGGTAATAAGCATTCGGGCGTTCTACAAGGCTCTTATTTGTTACCAAATTGTCATTGATCCAAGGACCGCGCGGATCATTGTCCGGGTTCCTGTAGGCGGAGGTGTCTTTCAGGTCGCCCTCGAAGGAGAAGCCGGGGCCGGCGTAGCAGAGCACATACTCGTGGTCCTGCGAGAAGAAGTAGTTTTTGGAGTCGTTCGCGCCGCTGCGCGTTTTCCAGACGAAGGTGCCGACCTTCATGCCGGGGAAGAGCTGATCCATGAGGCAGGTGAGATGGGCCATCTCCTCCTCGCCGATGTGGACAAAGATCGCGCCGTCGTCGCGCAGCAGGTCGCGGGCGAGGGCGAGGCGGCGGTACATGAACTCCAGCCATTTCGAGTGACGGAAAGCGTCATCCTTGTCCAGAAAGCGGTCATTGTAGACGAAGTCGCGGTTGCCGGTGTTGTAGGGCGGATCGATGTAGATGCACTTGACGCGGCCCGCATGGGTCATGCGCAGGTAGCGCAGCGCGTCGAAGTTGTCGCCCTCGATCAGCAGGTTGCGGTAGGGCGCGCCGCCGCACGAAAGCGCGCCGTCCTGTTCCAGCGCCACGAAATCCGCATTCAGCGCGGCCTCGCGTTCGAGGTCGTCCTGTTCCCAGACCAAGCCGAAGCGCCGACGCGGTTCTTTCTCGCGCCGTGCCAGCAGCCGGATCAGATCCTCGCGGCTCAGGTCGTCATATTTCTCAGACTTCATTGCCCGCCCAATCCTCAAACTTCAAGGTGTCGATGGCG
>JAQUEX010000237.1:0-2631 GCA_028684935.1 Kiritimatiellia bacterium
AAAACCGAAAACGCTCCGACTCGTCCGCCACCTGCACCTCACCCGCCCGTGCCGGGTGAAAATATCGGTGTACGCCCGTTTTCACGCCCGTTATACTGAACCCCTCATGATTCACACGTGCGATCGGGGGATGACATGCGAATGGGGATGCGAGCTGTTTTTGCGTCGCTGGCGGTTTTGACGGGATGCGCGCTGGTCGTGCCGCGCAGCGGTATCACCCGCTGGGATGCGCCGGCGGGCGAAGCGATCGCGGAAGCGTATCGGGTCCAGGTGAACGGCCAACCCGTGCCTGTCCTCGCCTGCCGCGTGTCAGCCGTGCCGTTCAATCAAGTCTGGCCGGGCTACCAGCGGCCGCTTGACCAGACCGAGCTGGCGGGCTTCGCGAGTTGGGAGATGCGCGGCCCGGTACAGATTGAAGTCCGCTCGTTGCGCACGGTCCGCTCGGCCGTCATCAAGCCCGTATCGCTCGGTATCCGACCCGACATCGACGGCGACCTCATCCGTTTTACGCTTTCCGAGCCACGACCGGTCATCATCGCGGTCAACGGCTGGCACCACGCCTTGCACCTCTTCGCGAACCCGCCTGCCGATGCGGCACCGGCCGTCGATAAGCCGGGCTTGCGCGTTTTCGGACCCGGCGTGCACCGTCCCGGCAAGATCGAGCTGAAAAGCAACGAGTCGGTCTACATCGACGGCGGCGCCGTGGTCTACGGCAGCATCCACGCGAGCAACGCCACCAACATTACCATCAGGGGCCGGGGCGTGCTCGACGTCAGCCAGGCCGAACGCGGCAAGGGCGGCGGCGCGATCCGTCTCAGCGGCTGCTCGGACGTTTCCGTCGAAGGCTTGGTGTTGCGCGACCCTGACGTCTGGTGTTTCAGCCTCTTCGGCTGTTCGCGCGTGGACATAGCGAACGTCAAGCTCGTCGGGCTTTGGCGCTACAACGCCGACGGCATCGATGTCTGCAACAGCCAAGATGTGACCGTGCGCGACTGTTTCGTGCGCGCCTACGACGACGCGCTGGTCGTGAAGGGGCTGAAATCCGTCTACGACAAGCGGCCGGTGCGCAACGTGCGCTTCAGCAGGTGCACGCTCTGGTGCGACTGGGGGCGTGCGATTGAAATCGGGGCCGAGACCTGTGCGCCGGAGATCGCGGAGGTGTCTTTCGAGGATTGCGACATCGTGCGCACCACGCACATCGCGATGGATATCCAGCACGGCGACCGCGCGGCGGTCCGCGACATCCGCTTCCAGAACATCCGCGTGGAGATCGACCCGACGAATCCCGGTCCGCGCATGCAGAAAGCGCCAGGCGAGACGTATCCCGGCCACGACGGCGAAGCGCACCTGCCCGCGCTGATGACGCTGGTCATTTTCAAAACCTTCTATTCCAAAGACGAGGCGCGGGGCACGATCCGCAACGTGCTCTTCAAAGACATCGACGTGTTCAGCGCGCAGATGCCCCCGTCCTCGTTCCGCGGCTTCGACGCCGAGCACGGGATCGACGGCGTGACCATCGAGAACCTGCGGCTGAACGGCCAGCCTGTCCGCGATGCGGCGGCCGCGCGGCTGAGCATCGGTGCGCATGTCCGAAACGTGCGTTTCTAACGTCGCGCCCTCGCCCCGGCCACCAACTGATTACGTCTCGCTGTTTTTCCGGCCTTGTCCTCATCCAAACACGCAGGTATTATAACCTTTACAAAATACCTTGAGTGACCGCATTCACCAGGAGCACCGTTCCCGTTGCATCCCCAACGGGCAGAAGGCTGGATCGTTTCGGGAACACCCATGACCACCGTATCCTCAAACATTCGAGACAATTGCAAACGCGAGAAAGCAGCGAGGTTTCTTTCCGAAAATCTTTGTCCGGATGCCATCCTTTCCGTCGCCTCCGCCTATTTCACGGTTCAAGCGTACGACCAGCTTAGAGAGAAATTGGACGCCATAGCCAGCATGCGCTTCCTCTTTGGCGATCCTGATTACGTCAACAAGATCGACCCCGAGAAGACCGCCAGCAAACGTTTTGCCATCGTCAACAACGGCCAGGACATGTCCCGTTACGACGCGCTCCTCGCCAAAGCACTGACCGACGTAGCCCAGAAATACCGCCGCCGCATCGCCCGCGGTCTCACGACCTCCCGCGACTTTGTCATCCCGACCCAGTCAGCCGCGCCCGCCGAGTTCGAGTTGCTCACCTGGCTGGTGATCATGGCTGGCTGATTAACGATTTTGGAGGCGACATGAGTAAGGAAACTGACAGTTGCTGCGCCACCCCGGTCATTCAAACAATTCGTGGGCAGAAGGTGATGCTGGACACCGATCTGGCATACATCTATGGAGTCGAAGTCAAACGGTTGAACGAACAGATCAAACGCAATATGACGCGTTTCCCCCCTGATTTCTTGTTCCGTCTCACGCGCGAAGAGTTTGCGGCTGTGCGGTTGCAGCAAACAGAAGAGCCGTGCGACAAAAAGAACCGGCTACAAATCGCGACCGGTTCGGGGCGTCTAAGGTCGCAGAATGCGACCTTGAAGCGAGGGCAGCACAGAAAGCATCTTCCCTACGCCTTCACCGAACACGGCGCGATCATGGCGGCGACGGTCTTGAACAGCCCCAAAGCAGTCGAAATGA
>JAQUEX010000237.1:2731-5071 GCA_028684935.1 Kiritimatiellia bacterium
AATGACAAGAAGACAGTACGTAGGGGATAAATAGGGGCTGATTTTGGACATAAACCGCAAACCGAAGAAAGGGAGCCAAAGATCGTGCATAACACAATTCCGTTGACCGAGGTCTTGCGGACCCAGTGCCTTCCCGAGCTGAAGGCGCGGTGCGCGTACTTCGACATCGTTACCTTGCGCGCGTGGCTGAAAAGCAAGCGGATCCCGTACAAGTCCGTCACTTTGAACCGCTACATGACCGGAATTGTGAAAGACGGTCTGGTTTGGGGTGCCGGACGCGGTTGGTACAGCTTCGTCTCCTGCCGACCAGCCGGTTTCTTGCGGATTTCTTTGGCCGCCGTGGCGCTGGGTGTGCATGCCGAGACGCAAACGTGGACCGGCGAGGGGGTCCCGGCGCCCGAGCCCGTCGCGGCAACGATCACGTTGGGCACCTACATCTTTCCCGGCTGGTACCGCGCTGCGGGCCGCGGCGACTACCCTTACCGCACGCACGACGAAGACAGCGAGTGGAAGTGGGCCGTCGCCAAGCAACCCGCCCCGCGCCCGCTGCTCGGGTTTTACGACGATTCGCTGCCGGAGGTCAACGACTGGCACATCAAGTGGGCGCTCGAGCACGGCATCTCTTTTTTCGCCTTCGACTGGTACTGGAACGCCGGTGAAAAGCGGCTTGCACGCACGCTGGAACAGGGCTTTCTCAAGGCGAAATACGCGCCCCAGATGAAGTTCTGTATCCACTGGTGCAACCACGCGCTCGACTGGAAGCGCGATGGCAAGCCCGCTCCGCTGGACTTTTCCAAGCCCGCCCTCCTTCAAATGACCGCGTACCTCGCGGATCATTACTTCAAGCTGCCCAACTACCTGACCGTTGACGGACGCCCCGTGTTCATCGCCTTTGTGCCCGGCGCGCTCGTCCAGGCCAACGGCGGCCCCGACGGCTTCCGCGCGACGCTTGAAGAGATGAACAAGGTCCTGCGCGCCAAAGGGCTCCAGAACCTCTACTTTGTTGCGCTTGGCGACGGCAGATATGCCGCCGAATCCGGCTTCAGCGCCTTTTCCGCATACTCGTATTACGGCACCGACCTCGATTCCGAATACGAGTGGAAACGCGGCTATTCGCTGCCCTACGCCGACATGGTGAAGCACTTTGAAACCATGTGGCAGACGTACTCCGCCAGGAAAGAGCCGCACTACATCGTGCCGGTCGGCTCGAACTGGGACGACCGTCCGCGCGCCCGGCAGAACGCGCTGGTCATCACCGGCAAGACGCCCGACCTCTTTGAACAGCACTGCCGCGCCAGCCTGGCCTACATCGATCCGCGCAATAAACTCGCGATCATCGAGGCTTGGAACGAGTGGGGCGAAGGCAGCTTCATCGAGCCCGACACAGAGTTCGGCTTCGCCTTTCTGGACCGCGTGCGCCGCGTTTATACCGAGGCACCCGACACGCACACCGACGTTATTCCGAGCGCGGCCAAGATCGTTTCCTTCAGCATGCTCAACCCGGAAGAACGGGCTGCCGCCAAAGCCCTCGAAGGCCAGCCCTATCCCGTTCCGCCGCTTGCCGTGCGCACGACGCGGGTCGTTGCGGACGACGACACGCTGCCCGCCCGTCCGCCGCTCAAGGCGTGGGAGTTCGACGCGGGCGTAGAGGGCTGGGCGTGCTACCAGACAGAGCCGCTCCGCGTTGAGAACGGCGCGCTCATCGCACGCGCCGCAGGCGACGACCCGCAGATCTTGGCAATGGGTCTCAACATCGACATCGGCACCATCGGCGCCATTGTCCTGCGGCTGAAGGCGCCGGAAGGGATGCGGTTCGGACAAGGCTTCTGGGCCACCGACAAAGAACCCGCGCTCAGCGCGTCCAAGTCGTTCGGCATCGGCCTCAAGCCCGATGGCGAGTGGCACACGTACCGCATCACCAAAAAGCCTGAAGCCGCATGGTGCGGCATGCTGCGCACGCTACGCTTCGATTTCGGCACCGCCGGCGACACGGTGGAACTGGACTGGATCAGGATCTACAAAAAATGAAAGACAACGTGAGCGGAGACTTTCGGGCGTTCGCGGCCACGGCCCTATTGGGACTCGTGCAGGCCGCTGGCGCGTGGACGGTCGAGCCGGCGGACACCGGCGCGGCACTGCTGAATCCCGGCATGGGCTGGGTCTGCCACTTTTACGACAACTCTCCGCTCAAATACGGCGAGCGGCTGGAGCCTTCCGATTCGCTCGCCTGGTTCCCGGGCTGCACGACGGTCTATCTGCGCATCCAGTGGTCCGCGCTTGAACCGGAAGAGGGCGTCTTCAACTGGGCGCTGCTCGACACGCCCGCGCAGCGCTGGATCG
>JAQUEX010000238.1 GCA_028684935.1 Kiritimatiellia bacterium
AAAAAGGTTTCACACTCGTCGAAACAATGATCGCGCTGTCGATCATGTCGCTCGCCGTAGCCGCCGCCGTGGGGCTCTGGATCCTCTTCATGTACAAGACGCACCGCGCGAACGCCCAGGTCGAACTGGACATGGATGTCCGCTCGGTGATCGAGCGCTTCCGCACCGAAGTGCGCAACACGGCGCGCGAAACCATCGTCTTCTATCCCGAACAGCGCGAGCCGTATGAGGCCGTGAGCTTTGCCTTGGCCGCCGACGACGACGGCGACGGCCTGATGGATATGGATGCGGTCGGCTCAAACATCCTGTGGCGCCAGACCGTGGTCTACCACGTCTGGAACCACTCGCCCTACCAGATGCGCCGCACGGTCTTTTTCAATCGGAATCCCCAGGCGGCTTATGCCGACCGCTACAACCAGGTCGCGGCCGTCGTGATGGACGGCGAGGGCGAGGGGGCCTGCCTGGGCGGGGAGCGCGCCAGAACCTCGGTCATGTTTGAAAACCTGTTCACCGGCCGCCTGTGGCATGCCACCGCCCGCATCGACGGGTACGCGCCGCTGCCGAATGTCCGAGAAAAAATCACCTTCGGCAGTCTGCCGCTGACGCCGGGCACGCATACCGTGAACTTTAAGATCGTCGGTAAAAACCCGGACGCCACCGCGCGCCGCCTGCGCCTCGACCAGGTGTCCGCCAGTGTCTCAGGCTGGCCGGTGGAGGCCGAGCTGTGCCGCGCCCAAGGCGTCAGCGCCGGTCCTTTCTTCGTGGGGCAGGGCCTCTGTTCGGCCGCCTACGGGCTGACCGCCGCCACCTCGGCAAACGGCGACACCCTTTCCCTCACCGTGCGCAACGATGCGGTCGAAGAGTGTGTCTTCATCGGCGACGGGCGGCATGTGGCCTTTTCAAACACCGTGGTGCGCTTCGACCTCACCAACGCCCCGGCGTCGTTTCCCGACGGCGTCTACGTGGCCAAGCTCGACGGGCAGTACAAGACGGCCTGGTGGGGCAGTGTCCAGGCGACAATGGACAGCAATCCCGATCGAACGGGACGCGATCACTCGGGGACCATCGACTACTTGTTCAAGCCCGAGACGAATTATGCGGTGCGCATCCCGGTCTTCGGCTCGTATGTCCGGGCCGACGGTTTCGGACCGGTTTTCCGGATGTATAAATCGTTCTATAACGGCGGGCTGAAAATCTTCGATCCGGCATATGCCATGACCACCAATCTGACGAGTCCGTCCATCGAGGACGACGTGCCGCTGGTGCGCTTGGCCTTCTACCAGAACGGCGTCAAAAAAGCGGACTGGGCCTCCTGCGCCGAAGGCGGGGTGGACCTGCGTCCGGAAGGCCCCCTGCATCCGGTCTATACCGGACAGGGCTTCATGTTCTCCTGCCGCATGGAGCCTGCAACGCCTGACAGCGATGCGATCCGCGCGTTCGACATCACCGCGGTCTCCAGCAAAGAGTGGACCTGCTGGGTGGTGCCGGGCGGCACCGCGTCGGTGGCGATGCAAAGCGATTGGTCGACGCTGGGGGCTCAGCCGCTCTACCGCAAGATTTCCGCCGCCAACAAGGCGTTCTTGCCGGGACTGGTCTGCATGACCGTCAATTACGCGGAAACGGGCGATTACACGTCGCATGTCTATGACACGCGCGATGAGAAAGGGGCGGCCAAGACGGTGGCATGGGAGGTGGACACGCCTGCCGGGACAACGTTCAAGCTCTACGCGCGCGGAGGCAACACGCTGTCGGCAGACGGGTTCAGCATCGAGGACGCCGAGAGTTGGACCGGGGTTGCTGAAGCGTCGAGTGGCGGCAGTTTCTCGGGGAGCGCGGGACGGTATGTCCAGTTCCGCTGTGCCTTCATGGCCCAGTCTGCCAGCAAATACCCTGCGGAGGGCAGCGGCGTGGGCAGCCCCGGCCCCTACCGCAGCGACACGCCGCGCGTACGCCGCGTGACCTTCATCTGGGAGGGCGACGAAAAATACGTGGACGTCTCGGCCACGCTGCTGAAAGGACCCGACTGCGGGATTTTTGCGGTGGACGTGGATGGACGAGAGTTGGTGCAAGGTGTTACGATGGAGATCGAGATCTTCAAGGATGTGCGCACCCAGACGGGGCGGCGTGACCGCGTGCGCTCGGCGATGACCGCGGAAGTCGAGCCGCGCAACAGCGGCAAATGACGCGAAGGCAAGGAGGCGGGTATGACACGCAGACAACAGAAACGGGAAAAGGGCTCGGCCCTGATCATTGTGCTCGGCATCATTGTGGTGGTGACCATTACCGCCGGCGCGATGAGCTACACGGCCGGACAGCAGATGCATGCGGCCAAAATCACGCGCGAAATGCTCAAGGCGCGGTTGATCGCGGAGTCGGGCCTCAACAAGGCCTATAATACGGTGAAAGGCGATTTCTCAAAGATCGGCGGGTGTGCGCAGAGCGGTACTCTGGGAGAGGGCACGTATGTTGTGCGGGTTGTCTCTGAACTGGCCGGGAACCCCAACCGTGCCCAGCTCGTCTCTGAAGGCCGGTGCGGGATCGGCCGCGCCGTGGTGTCGGTAGACTTGGAAAACATACCGCTGCGCACCGCCGAAGAGGGCGCCGGCGACGGTTTCTTTCCGCTGCCCTTTGACCTGCTGGTCGGCGGGGATCTCCTGCTGAACGGCGACATCCGGGCCCTGTTCGACGCCATCTTCTCAAATGGTTTTCTCACGGTCGGCGGCAGCTCCTTCCTGGACGTCACCAAGCTGTCCAGCGCGAAACAAGTCACGATCAAGAATCCGAAAAAGGTCTCGGGCCCTTACACGATCCAAGAGAACTGCCCGCCGCAGGCAATCTCGCCCGAGGCGTTGACGGCCGCCATCGATGCGTTCAAGGCGTACGCTCAGGCGAATGACGCGGTGTATGACTCTGCGGCTGACATCCCGCTCGCCCCGCCCGGCGGTGTCGCGTACTGTACGGGCGGTTCCGACGGCTGGAGCAAGAAAGGTACGGGCTGCTTTATTTTTGAGGGCGAGGTTGCCTTCCAAGGCAGCGGTGTGGACCTGCAGTCGGTCAACGGGTATCCGGCACTGATCGTACTCAGCGCCTCCGAGGTCAAGTTCAACTCCGCCGCGGTGATCCACGGCGCGATCATCCTGCCGAACGCAAGTTTCAAAGTCAACGGCCACGCCGAAATCCATGGCGCGATCCTGGTCGGCCAAGGCATGGGCGGCAACGGAACGGCCGACCTGTACCCGGGAGACGACGGCCAGGGGTTTAACCTGCCCGATCAAGAGAGCGTCACCGACAACGTCATCATCACCGCGTGGCACTGACGGAGGGCGATGAAGGCTTACGCCAAAATCCCTGAAAAGGATGCGGTCCTGCTGGTGCGGGCCTTGGGCCTGCTGGTCAACCAGGCGGGCGTTTACGGGCCTGCCCATAAGGTCACCCAGAGCGCCGCGGCCAGTGTCTATGCCGAGCTGGAAGAGCGCGTCCGGCGGTATGGCGCGCTCGAGATCGCGCTGAAGGACAACCGGGTGCTGCTGAACGGCTCGCTGGACGGGCTGGACGCCGCAGCCGTGAAAAATCTCGTCGACCGCATGGCGCTGCACAAGATCGGCGGCCTGCTCTTTCTGCCGCCGGCCGACCGCGACGAGTTTCTCGTCTGCATCACCCTGTTCGGCACGCCGCCCGCAGACCTGGCGGCGCAGGGCGGGTTCGAGGCCGCGCTGAAACAGGCCGGCCTGCGCAGCGTGCAGGTCATGGCCGTGGCCTATCAGCGCGTGAACGAGGCGGAAGCGTCACCGACGTTCTCCGACGAGCCGCGATCAGAGCCGATCACCTCTGCCGGACTTGAAGACTTGGCCGCCGCCTGGGCGCGAGATTTCGGCCTGCAGGACGCCGAGCCGGAAGAGCCGGAGACGCCGAACGTTTCCGCGCAACAGGACCGCGCCGCGCAATTGGCCTCGCTGCTGCGCGAGACCGCCGCCATGCTGGAGCGCGACGGCGCCTTGACCGATGCACAGCAGCAGCAGCGGGTGCTGGAGGCCGTCACCCGCATCCGCGACACGCTGGCGACTTCGACCCGGGAGTCGGAACGCCATATCGCGGCTTTGGCGGACCAGGTCGACGCTGACCGCCAGACCATCGCCAGCATCGAGTCCGCCGCGCGCCGGCGCGGCCTCGGCATCCGGCTGACGCGCGCCGAACTGGTGGAACGCTATGCGGAGTTGAATCAGGAGATCGTGCAGCCGCTGACCGTCTCGACCGGCGTGATCGACATGCTCGGATCCGGCAAGGCGGGGCCGCTCACCCCCTCGCAGCACGACATGCTGCGCCTGGCCTCGGAGAGCGTCGAGCGCGTCAACCAGCTCGTCGCCTACATGCGCCGCATCGCGGGCCTCCCCGCCAGTCTCACGCCGGATGCGGCGATCATCACCGACTCGTACCGTGCCTGAGCGCCCGACCGCGCATTGAACGCAGAGGCGCAGAGATGCAGAGACGCGGAGGTGTTTTAAGATGGGGCGAGGGTCGGTCGTGCCGGGAGTTCCGGCAGTGACGACCGAACCTGCCGTATTGTGGCGGCGTCTTGCCGCCGCCGTTTTGGAGTGCGGCGGCAAGCGGTATCCCGCGCGACGCCGCTTTTAACGTAGACGGGCCACATCATACCACTGCCGAAAAGTATATGCACTAAACGGGCGGTCCCACACACAGGGAGGGACGAGCGTCTGCTCGTCCAAGGGCAGGCAGACGCTTGCCCCTCCCGTGTGCCTGATGCCCGTGTATAGTCTAAGAACTTTTCGGCAGTGGTATAAGCCCCAAAAGCGGTGCCGCGCCCCGCGCGTAGCGCGGCTCTTGTCACCGCACTCCAAACATGCGTTCCACCTGTGTCTCCCCGCCGCCCGCGGAGCGGGAATAAACGATGGGGTAACTTTATTCGCAGATTACGCTGATTACCTAAACCACTTCCGGTAGGGACGGACCGCCGGGCCGTCCGCGGCGGTCTCGGCGAGACCGGCCCTGCCCGTTTCACGCCTGGCTCGTGCGCGGGCTTTCGATAAAAAAAGAGGG
>JAQUEX010000239.1 GCA_028684935.1 Kiritimatiellia bacterium
ATCCTTATGAAACCCTTTATCCACGACGATTTCCTGCTCCAGAACCCGGCGGCGCGCGAGCTGTACCACGGCTACGCCGCACAGATGCCCATCATCGACTACCACTGCCACCTGCCTCCTGCGGAGGTCGCGCAGGACCGGCGCTGGCAGAACATGGCGCAGGTGTGGCTCGGCGGCGACCACTACAAGTGGCGCGCCATGCGCTCCAACGGTATCGACGAGCGCTTCATCACCGGCGACGCCCCCGAGCGCGAGAAGTTCCAGAAGTTCGCCGAAACCATGCCCTACCTGCTGCGCAACCCGCTCTTCGACTGGTCGCAGCTTGAACTCGCGCGCTATTTCGGCCTTTTCGACCTGCTCACGCCCGCCACGGCGGAGACCGTCTGGGCCGCGACCGCCGAGCGGCTGGCCGAGCCCAGTTTCAGCGCGCGCGGCCTGATGACGCGCAGCAACGTGCGGCTGGTCTGCACCACGGACGATCCCTGCGACACGCTCGAGCACCACGCGGCCGTGAAAGCAGCGGGCTTCGGCGTGCGGGTCCTGCCCACCTGGCGCCCGGACAAGGCGCTGGCCATCGACCGGCCGGCCTTCTGGAACGCCTGGCTCGACCGGCTGGCCGCCGCCGCCGGACGGCCGGTCAAGAGCTGGGACGACCTGCTGGACGCCCTGCAGGCGCGCCATGACGTGTTCGCCGCGCACGGCTGCCGCCTGTCCGATTACGGTCTCGACACGCTCTACGCCTCGCCCTACCTCGAGGCCGAGATCCGCGAACTCTTCGCGCGTGTGCGGCAAGGCGGCGAAGCCACGGCCGACGAGGTCGCCACCTTCCGCTCAGCCCTCCTGTTCGAGGCGCTGGCCATGGACGCGCGCAGCGGCTGGAGCGCCCAGATCCACTACGGCGCCCTGCGCAACACCAACTCCCGTATGTTCAAGGCGCTCGGCCCGGACGCCGGCTTCGACAGCATCGGCGACTGGAACGCGGCCGCGCCCATGGCGCGGCTGTTCGACCGGCTCGAGCAGGCGGACGCCCTGCCGCGCACCGTGCTCTACACGCTCAACCCGCGCGACAACGAGATGATCGGCACGATGATCGGGAATTTCCAGCGCGGCCCGGTGGCCGGCCGCATGCAGTTCGGCAGCGGCTGGTGGTTCAACGACCAGCGCGACGGCATGCTGCGCCAGATGGAGGCGCTCTCGCAGCTCGGACTGCTCAGCCGCTTCGTGGGCATGCTGACCGACAGCCGCTCGTTCCTCAGCTACACGCGTCACGAATACTTCCGCCGCATCCTCTGCAACATGCTGGGCAGCGACATCACGGAGGGCCGGATCCCCAACGACATCCCGTGGACCGGCGAGATCGTCCAAGACATCTGCTTCCGCAACGCCGTCCGCTACTTCGGGTTCGAGGGCGTGTAACGCGCACGCCCTCACCGCGGCAGGCCGGGCGCCTCCGCCAAAGCCGCCGCCAGCGCCTCAAGCGTCTGGGTCAACGCCTGGCCGAACGCCTCTGAGGCGGCAGCCGGGGCGCTGGGCGTATAGGCGACGCGTGCCTGCGCTTCATGCGTCGCCAGCACCGTGAACGACGGCGTGCGCTCGTCCAGCACCAGCAGGCGCAGCGTCACAACCGCAGCGGGCGCGTCGCCGGAATGGTCGAGATAGAGTTCGGTGACCAGCCCCTCCAGCCCGAGCGGCGCGACCGTCCCGCTGGCGCTGTCGTACACCGCCGCGAACAGGCCGGACGCCTCGAGGTAGCGCGTGGCCTGCACGCGGATCAGCTCGTGCGGCGCGGCCAGCCAGCCGTTGTAGTAGTCCGCCGCGAACTCGCCGCCGGGACGCCGCACGATAAAGGCGCGCGCGTCAAACGGCGGCAGTGCTCGGAAGGCGCGCACCTTGACGGCGGCCGCGCGCGGCGCGAGCGCGAGCGGCTTCGCGACACCGGCCAGCGGCACGAACGTGCGCTTCTGCGCCAGCGCCTGCCGCTGCGCGTGACGTCCGCCCAAGCAGCCCGCCGCCAGCGTGCTCGTCATGACCAGCACCAAGGAAATACGTAATATCGACATCATATCAAGCTCCCTCCCCTCCCTATTTCATCTCCTGCAGCGGCTGCGGAGGCTGACCGAACAGCAGGGCGGAGGGATTTGCGCCCATCTCGCCCACCAGGCGTTCCAGTCCTGCGGCGGCCGCGCGCAGGTTCTCGACCAGCTCGCCCAGCGCCCCCTGCTGCGCGAGCGCGGTGCGGTTCAGCGTCTGTGCGGTCTGATTGAGCGCATCGACCGTCTGGCCGATCCCCGCGCCGTGGGTGGCGAGCAGGCCGCCCGCGTTGTCGACCAATCCGCTCACGCTGCCCAGCAAGCCGTCGGCGCGGCCGGCCACCTGGCGCAGGCTCGCGGCCAGCGGCAGGATGTTCGTCTCGATCCCGGCGGCGGCGCGGCGCGCGCTGCCCACCGTCGCGGCGAGGTCGGCCGGCAGCGCCGCGAGCTCGGGCGCGTCGCTCAGCCGTTTGACCGACTGGTTGGTCGCGCGCAGCTCGCTCAGCAACTGCGTCGCTTCGGCGCTCAGCGCCGCGACATCCGCCTGGCTGAGGGTGTTTTGCAGCAGATAGAGTGTGGCGAGCAGCTCGTCGCCCAGCGCCCTCAGATCGATCGCGCTCAACTTCACAAAGACATCGTCCACCGCTTTCTTGAGATTGGTCATGGTGCTTGGCGTGGCCGGGATGAAGGGATGAGCGGGGCGCCACGCCGGTGCCGGAGCGAGCCGATCCGCACCGGGCGGCGCGAAATAATCCAGCTCCAGAAACGCGAGACCGGTCACCCCCGACGAGGCGATCTTGACGCGCAGCCCCTGCTGCACCAGCGCGCGCAGCACGGTGTCCGCCGCCTGATTGCCGAGCAGGCCGAAACGTTCCGGATCGAGCGCCATCACCACGAGGATCTGCCGGGCGCTGTCGTGCGTCAGCAGGTCGTCCTTCTGCGTGCCGTATTCGCTGTAGACGAAGCCGATGCGCGTGACCTCTCCGACCGGCACGCCGCGGTACTTGACAGGCGAGCCCAAGTCCAGGCCGGTGACGGACTCGGCGAAATAGGTTTCGGCGGCCACCGTTTTTTTGTTGAAGGTGCGCGCGCCGGCGATCCCGATCACCAGCACGATCAGGGCCGCGCCGGCGAGGACGAAGAACCCGATTTTTGCATAGTTGGCTTTGTTCTCATTCATAGCGGTCTCTCATCCTTCGCGGTTGAAAAAGGCGCGCACGGCAGTCAGCTCGGCGTGCTCGCGCAGATCGGCGGGCGCGCCGGACGCGATCAGCCGCTGCGTCTGCTTGTCCAGCATGATACAGCGGTCGGCGACGGCAAAAATGCTGGCCAGCTCGTGCGTCACCATCACGACCGTCACGCCCTGCGTGTCGCGCAGCCGCAGAATCAGGCGGTCCAGCTCGGCCGAGGTCACCGGATCGAGACCGGCCGAAGGCTCATCGAGAAAGAGGATGCGGGGATCCAGCGCCATGGCCCGCGCGATGGCCGCGCGCTTTTTCATGCCGCCGCTGATGTCCGCCGGGAAATACCCTGCGTACGCCTTCAGCCCGACCTGCTCCAGCTTCATCTCCGCCACCAGGTGGCGCGCCTCGCGTGGCAGGTCGGTGAACGCCTCCAGCGGCAGGCAGACGTTCTCCAGCAGGGTCATCGAGCCGAAGAGCGCCCCGCTCTGATAGGTCACGCCGAAGCGCCGCAGCGCGCGCGTCCGTTCTTCCTGCGAGCCGCCGAACAGGCGGTCGCCCATCAGCCGGATCTCGCCGGCCAGCGGCGGGTTGAGACCGATCATGTGCTTGAGCAGCGTGCTTTTGCCGCAGCCGGAGCCGCCCAGAATGACAAAGACCTCGCCTGCGCGCACCTCGAACGTAATGCCGCGGACCACCGGGTGTTCGTACCCGGCGTCCACGCCCGCGACAGTAATGACCGCATCCTTCATGCGCGTTAGATCCCCAGCACATAAAACAGGACGGCGAAGAGGCCGTCAAACACCGTGATCAAGATCAGGCTGCCGACGACCGCGGCGGTGGCGGCGCGCCCCACCGCGTCGGCGGTGCGCCCGGTCTGCAAGCCGTGCGCGCAGCCCACCAGCCCCACCAGCAGGCCGAAAACCGCCGCCTTGAAGAGTCCCAGCAGAATGTTGCCGAGCGTGGTGGCCTTGACCACATGCTGCCAGTAGGTGGTGGCCGGCACGCCAAGCGAGGTCACCACCAGCGCGCCGCCAAGCAGCCCGGCGACAATGGCGAACACCGTGAGCAGCGGCATCACCAGCGTGGCGGCGAGCACGCGCGGCAGGGCCAGAAACACCACCGGCGGCAGCCCGAAGGTCTCCAGCGCGTCCACCTCCTCGTTGACCTTCATGGTGCCGATTTCCGCTGCGAAGGCCGATCCCGAACGCCCCGCCAGGATGATCGCGGTGATCAGCGCCCCCAGCTCGCGGAACAGGCCGATGGCGATCAGGTCCGCCACATAGACCTCGACGCCGAACTGGCGCATCGAGGTGGCCGACATGAAGGCCAGGATCAGGCCGAGCAGGAAGCCGATCAGCAGCGTGATCGGCAAGGCGTCGATCCCGGCCCGCTCGAAATGCAGCAGGGTGTCGCGCAGCCGCAGCCGGCCGGGCCGAAGCAACAGCGTGAAGGCCGCGACCGTCGCCTCGCCCAGAAAGGCCATCTGGCCGCAGGCGTCCTGCCAGATATGCACCGCAGCTTGGCCGAGCTGCACGGCGGTCGAGGTGTTGCGCGCCGGATTGACGGCGGCGGGGTCCTCGGCGAAGCGCGCGACCGCGAAAAGCCCCAGCGTGCGCGCCACCACCCCGCGCCCGTCGCGGCACGCGATGGCGAAGCCCTGGCGCGCCGACCGCCGGTACAGCTCCACGATCAGCGCTTCGCCCGCCCCATCGCACGCCGCGACCGCCTCGGCGTCCAGCGTCAGCGTGTCGCCGCCGCCCAGCCGCGCGACCGCCGGCAGCGTGGTGCGCCACAGCGCGGCGACCCGGTCGGCCGTACAGGCCTCTGGAAG
>JAQUEX010000240.1 GCA_028684935.1 Kiritimatiellia bacterium
GGCGGCTCGCCGCCGCTTTGGAAAGCGGGAGCAAGCTCCCGCACTCCACAAAAAGGTGGAAAAATGCGGAATTTCTTGGATTTCAAGGGCAAGACGGCGCTGGTGACCGGCGCGACCGGCGCGATCGGCAAAGGCGTCGCACAGGGGCTGGCCCAGTGCGGCGCGCGGGTATTCGTCACCGATCTCAAGCCGGATCAGGTGGACGCGGCCGTGGCGGAGTTGGCTGCCGCGGGATACGACGCGGCCGGCATGGCCGCCGACGTGACGGACGAGGCGCAGGTCAAGGCTGTCGTGGATGCGGCGTCTGAGCGCTTCGGCAATCAGCTCGACATCTTGGTGAATGTCGCCGGCGTGGCGGGACAGAAGCCGATCGAGGAGATCACCGGGGAGGAGTGGGATTTTGTCTTCGCGGTCAACTGTAAGGGCACCTTCTTTTTCATCAAGCATGCGGTACCGCTGATGAAGGCGCGCAAGTCCGGCAAAATCGTGAACTTCGCCTCGAAGTCCGGCAAGACCGGTTCGGCGCTGTGCAGCCACTACTCGGCGGCCAAGGGCGCGATCATCACGCTGACGCAGTCGCTGGCCTTCGAGTTCGCCAAGGACGGCATCCACGTGAACTGCGTCTGTCCCGGTATCACGGACCACACCGGGGTGTGGAACTTCATGTCTGCCAACTACATCGACAATCTGAAACAGGAGCGCGCGCAGGTCGTGAAGCAGTTCACCGCCAAAGTGCCGCTCGGCCGCTTGGCCAGCATCGAGGATGTGGTGGATGTGACCGTCTTCCTCTGTTCGTCCGGCGCGGACTACATGACCGGCCAGGCCGTCAACATCACCGGCGGGCGGGAGATGCATTGATTCGTGCATTAGTTGATGGGTTGATTGGGGAGTTAGGATTAAGTCTTGGGTCCGGGGTCTTGAGTCCGAGAAACAAGAGGGAAACGATAGATGAGCGAAGTGATCACGAAAGAGGCTGTGGCGAAGATGATGGACCATGCGGTGCTGAAGCCCGCGATGACGGACGAAGACATCCGCAAAAACGCGGCGATGTGTGCGGCGCGCGGGATCGGCGACCTGTGCGTGCGGCCCACCGATGCGGCGCTGGCGGCGCATCTGCTGAAGGGCACGGGCACGACGGTCGCCGTCGTGATCGGCTTCCCGCATGGCGCAAACCGTTCCGAGGTGAAGGCGCTCGAAGCCCGGCTGGCCATCGAGGACGGCGCGGACGAGTTGGACATGGTGATGAACATCGGCAAGTTCCTCTCCGGCGAATACGACACCGTGCGGCGCGACATCGCAGCGGTCGTGGCTGAGGCCAAGCCGAAAGGTGTGGTGGTTAAAGTCATTATGGAGACGTGCCTGCTGACGCTTGAGCAGGTGGCCCGGGCGTGCGAACTGGCCATTGAAGGCGGCGCGGATTTCGTGAAGACTTCCACCGGTTTCAACGGCGAAGGCGCCGCGCCCGAGGCGGTCGCGGTGATGCTCAAGACCTGCGCGGGGCGCGCCAAGGTCAAGCCCTCGGGCGGCATCCGCGACTGGGACACGGCGCTGCGCTTCGTGCGAATGGGCGCGGACCGTCTGGGCGTGGGGTCGGCCGACAAGATCCTGGACGGCGCGCCGGCTGCGGAAGGGTATTAAATCATGCGGGCGATTGTCTATCACGGCCAGGGCGATGTGCGCGTCGAATGTCTGCCGCTGCCGGCCTGCGAAGAGGGCGGCCTGCTGGTCAAGGTCGAGGCCTGCGCGGTGTGCGGCTCCGACATGAAAGCGTATCGGTCCGGCAATCCGCGCATGCGGCCGCCTGTGACGATGGGGCATGAATTTGCGGGCGTGATTGTCGAAAACAAGGCGGGGCTGGCTTTCGCCGTGGGCGAGAGTGTGGTGATGGCCACCTCTGTGGCGTGCGGTGTCTGCGCCTACTGTGCGCGGGGGTGGCGTAATCTCTGCACGGACGTGCGTCCGATGGGATTCAGTTTTCCCGGCGGCATGGCGGACTACGTGGCCATCCCGGCGCTGGCCGTGCGCGGCGGACACGTTGTCAAAGTGCCGGTCTCGCTGAATCCGTTTCATGCTGCGCTGGCGGAACCGGTCAGTTGCGCGGTGAACGGCTGCGAGAACGGCGCGGTGCGGCAGGGCGACACGGTTTTGGTGATGGGCGCGGGACCCATGGGCATTCTCAATGCGGTCGTGGCCCGTCGCTTCGGGGCCGCGCGGGTGATTCTGTCGGAAATCAATCCCGCACGTCTCAAGCAGGCCGAGGCGTTCGGCGTGGACCGTCTGGTGGACCCGGCGCGCGAATCGCTGCCGGATGTTGTCCGGGCTGAGACACAGGGCTTGGGTGCGGATGTCGTGATCGTTGCCGCGCCGGCAGCCGGGCCGATGGAACAGGCGCTGGCTTTGGTTCGCAAGCGCGGCACGATATGCCTCTTCGCCTCTCTGCCGGTGGAGAAAAGTACGCTGGCGCTGGACAGCCGGCTGATCCATTATAACGAATTGCGCGTGACGGGCTCGAGTGACTCAACGCCGGCGCAGGTCGCCAAAGCGGTGGCCCTGCTGGCGGTGGCCGATTTCCCGGCAGACCGTCTCGTGACGCATGTGCTGCCGTTCGAAGGGGTCATGGGTGCGATCGGTCTAATGGAGCGCGGCGAGGCGCTGCGTGTCGTACTGACGCCGTGAGCATGCGGGTGGCCGACTGTGAGGGTTGCGATGAAACTGGAACTGCAGGGCAAGGTGGCGCTGGTGACCGGCGGTTCGCGCGGCATCGGCGCGGCGATCTGCCGCGGACTTGCTGCCGAGGGCGTGCGCATCGGGGTCAACTATGCGAACAGTCCGGACAAGGCCGGTGCCGTAGTGACGGGCATCGCGCGCGATTTCGGTGTCGATGCGGTCGCGCTGCGGGGGGATCTGGCGAAGAGCGACGAGGTCATCGCGCTCTTCGATGCGCTTGAAGAACGTTTCGGTTGCGTCGACATTCTGGTCAATAATGCCGCGACCTGTCCGGGCGGACCTTTGGACGCCTACAGCGTCGAAGAGTGGGAGAAGACCTTCCGGGTCAATGTCACCGGCGCGTTTGTGGCCTGCCGGGAGCACGTGCGCCGGCTTCGGTCCGCCGGCCGCACAGGCAAGATCGTCAACCTTGTGTCGCAGGCTGCGTTTTTGGGTTCGACCTCGGGCCATCTGCCGTATGACGCGAGCAAAGGCGCGCTGGTCTCGATGACGCGCGCGATCGCGCGGGAGGTCGCACCGCACGGCATCACCGTGAATGCCGTGGCGCCGGGCATGGTCCGCACCGAGATGGTGGCGGACAAGCTCGCGGCTGATCCGGCGCGCTATCTGAGCCGCATTCCGCTCAACCGCATTGCCGAGCCGGAAGATATCGCCAACGCGGTTGTGTTTCTGGCCTCGGCGGCGGCGGACTACATGACCGGCACGACGCTGGACGTGACCGGCGGCATGCTTATGCGGTGAAGAAGGGACGGAGCAGGCTGCAGGCCTCGCTGTAGCGCGCGTAACGCGCGGCGTGCAGTGCGCCCCGCTCCGGATCGGGCGTGTGCGTCCGCTCGATGCGTGTCATGCCGCGCACGGCCTCTTCGAATGAAGCGTAGCTCCCGCAGGCGACCGCCGCCGCGATGGCGGCGCCCAGCGCGCCGAGTTCCTGCCCGGCTGGGATTTCGATCGGCACCTGGAAAACATCGGCGAACATCTGGGCCCAAACCGCGCTGCGTGCCGCGCCGCCTGTGAGCCGGATCGTCGCGGGCGGCGCGCGGAACGCATACAGGCGCTGCACGTGTCGGTTGTGCGCGAAGATGCACCCCTCGTACACGGCGCGCAGCATGTCCGCGCGGGTGTGCCGTCCCTTCATACCCAGCAGGCAGGCCTGTGCCGGATGGCCGAGATTGGAGCCGTAAAGAAAGGGCAAGAACAGGGGCGTGTCCAGATTCAGCGGGGTCTGCTCTACGGTGCGGTCCGCCCACGCGAAAAGAGATTCGCCGCCAGCCTGCGCCAGCAGTGTCTGGGTGTCGCCGAGGAATTCGCGCGCGAACCAGTCCAAGTTGCCGGTGCCGGTGGGACTGCCTTCCAGCATCAGGAACCAGCCGGGCATGCAGTAGCGCGAGGTCATGAACAGGTCACGGTCGATCAGCGGCTGGCGTGCGATGTACTGGTTGTTGCCCCAGGTGCCGGCCACCATCACGAGCTGCCGCTCGTCGATGCAGCCCGAAGCGAGCCCGCAGGCGTCGATGTCGAACATGCCGCCGGCCACCGGTGTGCCGGCGCGCAGGCCGGTCGCGGCCGCGGCTGTGGGCGTCACGGTGCCGCAGACTTCGGCGCTTTTGACCAGCGGCGGCAACAGGCGCTTGGCCTCAGCAATGCCGAACCACGCCAGCAGACGGTCGTCGTAGGTCCCGTCAGGCACGTTCATGAGGCTGGTCGCGCTCATGTCGGTTTCTTCCATCGCGGCGATGCCGGTCAAACGGAAGCGGATGTAATCCTTGGCCATCAACAGACGGCTGGCGCGCGCAAGGCTCTGCGGCTCGTGCGTTTGCAGCCAGGCGAGCAAGGCGTTCGGCTGCGCGGCCCAGAGGGACTGGGCGGTCAGCGGCAGGACGTGCGCGTCGAGACAGTCCGCTTGCCATGTCCGAATAATGTCCGCAGCGCGCTGGTCGGTGGAGTTGATCGCGTGGCGTACCGGCCGGCCGGCCGCGTCGATCAGATACAGGCCGTTGCCGTGTCCGGTGCAGGCGATGCCGTCCACGGCGTCGCCCGAAAGATTTGCCGCAGCCAGCGCTTCGCGCACCACCGCACAAGTGTCGCGCCACATCGCCTCCATGTCGCGTTCCGACCATGCGGGATGCGGTTCGAGCACCTGCACGTTGCGTGCCGCCGTGCCGAGCGTCCGGCCCTGCGGGTCGATGACGGCCGCCTTCGTGGCGGTGCCGCCGCTGTCGATGCCAATCAGGAACCCCATGCCTATCCTCCACGATTTTTCCCGGATTATCAGGTACGGGATGCATGCCTGTCAAGACAAGGAGGAAT
>JAQUEX010000241.1 GCA_028684935.1 Kiritimatiellia bacterium
TTCCTGAGCAGTCCGACACCGCGTACAAGCGCATCCTGCTGCGCAACAGCGGCAACGACTGGAGCGCCACCGGCCTGCGCGACGCCATGATGCAGCGGCTTTTCCGTCCGCTCGCCCGCACCGACACACAGGATTACTCGCCGGCCGTCGTCTATGTGAACGGCGAGTACTGGGGCGTGCAGAATATCCGCGAACACTACAGCCGCTATCTGCTGGAGCGCAAATACGGCGTGGACCCCGACACGCTGGATCTCGTCAAGGCCATCGCGGGATCGGAGGCCATGGAAATCGACGAGGGCGATGATGCGGACTACAAAGAAGTGCTCGCCTATGTGAAAGCCAACGATCTCTCGCAGGCCGAACACTTTGACTGGGTCGAACGACGCATGGATCTGGAGAACCTGATCGACCACTACGCCTGCGAGATCTACTGCTGCAACACCGACTGGCCGGGCAACAATCTGGGGCTCTGGCGGCTGCGCACGGCCTTCGCGCCGAACGCGCCGTACGGCCACGACGGGCGCTGGCGCTGGCTGATGTACGACACCGACCACGGCTTCGGTCAGTCCAGCAGCGTCAACACCGACATGATGACCCAGGCGCGCCGCAGCTCGCGCGGCGTGTGCCAGCCGCATTTCGACCGACTGCTGGCCAACACCGATTTCCGCGCCCGTTTTCTCAACCGTTTCACCGACCTGCTGAACACCGCCTTTGTGCCGGCGCGCGTTCATCGCATCATCGACGAGACCGCCGCCCTCGTCGAATCCGAGATGCCGCGCCACATTGCGCGCTGGGGCCGCATGGGCAGCTTCGCCATCTGGCAGACGCGCATCAACAGCCTCAAGACCTTCGCCTCGGGACGCCCCGCCCCCGCCCTCACCAATCTCGTCAACGAATTCGGGCTCGGTGGCACCGCTCGGCTCACGGTGGCCCTCTCCAACGGCATGGGGCGCGTGACCGTCAACACAGTCACGATCGACGCCGCCACGCCGGGCCTCGCCGATCCGGCGGCCCCCTATCCGTGGCACGGCGTCTACTTCCGCACGGTGCCGATCACGCTGACCGCCCAGGCCGATCCGGGCTTCACCTTTTCGCACTGGGAAACCGCGGACGGCAACCGGACCGACCCAACCTTGGCGGTCACACTGACCGGCGACGCGACCTGCCGCGCGGTGTTTGAAGCGGGCGTGCAGCCGCGCGTCACGGTCAACGAGTTGCTGGCCGACGCCACGCCGGCCGGCGGCATCCTGCACCCCGCCGACGGCGCGGCGGCCGACTGGTTTGAGCTGTTCAACGAGGGCCCTGCCCCGGTGGCGCTCGGCGGCTACTGGCTGGAGGACAGCCAGCCAGCCAACGCCTGGCGCATCCCGGAGGGCGTCGTGGTGCAGCCGGGCGGCTGCCTGACCGTGTGGGCCAGCAGTGTCCACGCGTCCGGCATCAATGCCGACGGATCGCTGACGGTGCCTTTCGGCCTCGGTAAGGATGGCGACGCGATCGCGCTGCTTGTGCCCGATCGCAGCCGGGAATTGGACCGCGTGGTGTTCGGCAAGCAGAACGCGGACATCAGCCAGGGCCGTTGGCCCAATGGCGTGTCCGGCACCTGGAACGGCTTCACGCGGCCCACCCCCGGCCTGCCCAACCGCAACCCCGCGTTCTCCGCAGGCCTGCTGCCAGGGCTCCCGGCGCAGACGGTCCAAGCCGACACGCCCCTGACCGTATCGTGCGTGACGACCGCCGCAGTCAGCAGTGCGGTCTATGCCGTGGCCGAGGGGCCGGCCAGCGCCGCGATCGACTCGGCCGGGCTTTTCACGTGGACCCCGCCGTCTGACCTGGGCAGCGGCGTTTACGCGTTCCGGATCACGCTGATGGGCCTGTTGGGCGGCCTGCCGGTGACCGATGAAACGACCCTGCTGGTGTCGGTCCGCGCGTTCAGCCACGCCCGCATCGATGTGGCGGCCGAGCCGGCCGGCGGCGGAACCGTTGCGGGCGGCGGGCTGTATGCGGTGGGCACACAGATCACGCTTTCGCCCGAAGCGGCCCCGCTCTGGCGCTTTGCGCGCTGGAGCGACGGCCTGACCGCCCCGGCGCGCCAGGTCACCGTCCAGCGCGATGTGACCTACACCGCCTTGTTCGCATACGGGCTGAACGTCCCGGAGCGCGTAAGCGGCACCGTCAGCGACGGCCTGCCGCTGCTGTACTGGCCGCCGGTCGCCGACGCCGAAGGCTATGTGGTGCGGCGCGCGGCCTCACGGGCCGGTCCGTTCACGGTAATCGGTATGCCGGCCGCCAACGTCTTCCGCGATGCGGCCCCGCTCGTCGGCATCGACGCCGTCTACACCGTATCGGCCCGTCACGGCGGGAGCGAAAGCGAGAAGTCGCAGGCGCTCCCTGTCTGCGCAGGCGGCGTGACCCGTAAATTGACCGGCGGCGTGATCGGCACACTCGGCGCGTACGGCAACAATCCGTCGCGGACCCGCGAGATGGCGTTCGACGGCAATCTGTCCACCTTCTACGACGCGGCGGCGGATGGCGGCTGGCCGGGACTCGATCTGGGCAGTGAGCGGTGGTGGCGGTTGGCGCGCCTGCGGTATGCGCCGCGCGTTGAATTCCCCGGACGCATGGTCAACGGCGCGTTTGAGGTGACGCGTTTCTCCGACGGCGTCACCACCTTCGAAGCGCCGCTCGTCCTGCACACCGTCGACACGGTGCCGCCGATCAATCAGTATACCGAGGTGCCGCTGAGCCAGGACCTGAACATCCGCTACCTGCGCTACCGTCCGCCGCCCGGCGGCTGGGGCAACATCGCCGAGTTGGAGGTCTACGGGCACGAGACCGTTCCGCCGGCGCCCGCAGGCCTGTCGGCGGCGGCCGAGGGCACGAATATGGTGTCGCTGACATGGAGCGGCGCGGCGCACTGTCAGGGTTATCTGGTCATGCGCGCGCAGGGAGCGGGCTCTCCTTTTGCGCCGGTCGCCTTCAGCGAGGCGACTTCCCTGCTCGACACGGGACTGGCGGCCGGCACCGGTTACCGCTACTGCGTGGCGGCGGTGAACGGCAGCAGCCTGAGCGCGGGGTCGCTCCCGGTCACCGCCACGACTGCGACGCTGCCGCCGGCGGCACCGCGGTTTGCCGCCCCGCAGAGCGGCGCCGCCGTAACGGTCGGCGGCGGCGAGGCGGCGATCTATCTTTCCGGGGCGCTCGACCCGCGGCTGGAACTGGTCTGTTCCGCTGACTTGTCGACGCCGGTCGAGACCTGGCAACCGGTGGCGGGAGCGACTTTCGCGCCGCCTGATCCGGAGACTGGCGCCGTGCGGGTGACGGTCACGACGACCGCGCCGCGGCTCTTCTTCGCGGTGCGGCTGCGTCCATAAGGGAGGACACAATGGAAAACGGATGGATGACGGGGGTGCTCGCGGCCGTGCTGTGTCTGAACGGCGCGTCGGCGCAGGCTTTGGAACCGGGCGAAGTGGAGGCCGGCCTGTTGCGGGCGGCGCGCTTCTTCCGCGAGCAGGTCGCGACCGAGGGCGGTTATCTCTGGCAATACAGCGACGATCTGCGGCTGCGGGAGGGCGAAAACGTGGCCGATGACCGCTGCGTCTGGGTGCAGCCGCCGGGCACGCCGTCGGTGGGGCTGGCCTTCCTGCGCGCCTGGCAGGTGACCGGCGACGCATACCATCTGGAGGCGGCGCGCGCGGCGGGGCAGTGCCTGGTGCGGGGACAATTGCGCGGCGGCGGCTGGCCGTATATGATCCCGTTCGATGCGGCTCGCCGCGCGCGGCTTGACCTGCGAACCGATCCACCGTCCAAGAGCCGTTCGGTTAAGCGCCACTCGGTGCTGGACGACAACACCACGCAGGAGGCGCTGCGTTTCCTGGTGTTGCTTGACGAGGCTCTCGGATTCCGCGACACAGCGATCCACGAGGCTGCCCTCTACGGCCTGTCGGGCCTGCTGCGGGCGCAGTACCCCAATGGCGCGTTCCCTCAGGTGTTCATGCCCGAGCCGCACAACACGTCGCGCCATCCGGTCAAGGCGGCCGACTATCCGCCGGAAGGAGTCGAGCCGACGCGCGAGAAGAATTATTCTGTCTTCTACACCTTCAATGACAATCTGGTGCGCGATGTCAACCGCCTGCTATTCGCGGCGTGGGAGGTCTACACCAATGACGTGTACCTCGCGGCGGCGCGGCGGACCGGAGACTTCATACGGTTGGCGCAACTGCCTGAGCCGCAGCCGGCCTGGGCCCAGCAGTACGACTTCGAGATGCGGCCCTGCTGGGCGCGCAAGTTCGAGCCGGCGGCGGTCTGCGGCGGCGAGTCGCAGACCCTCCTGCAGACACTGGCCGAGTTGTATCTGGTGACCGGCGACGCCGGCTATCTTGAGCCGATTCCCCGGGCCGTGGCGTATTTGAAGCGGTCGCGCCTGCCGGATGGCCGTCTCGCGCGCTTCTATGAACTGCGCAGCAACCGGCCGCTTTATTTCACGCGCGATTATCAACTCACCGATTCCGACGCCAATATGCCGACGCATTATGCGTTTAAGATAGGTTACGGAGTGGATGAGAAACGGCTGGCGGCGCTGCCCACGCTGACCGACGCGGAACGACGCAAGGCGGCCGAGCGCCTACGTACCCGCGGCTACCGCGCACTGGCTGAGGCCGGTGCCGTTTCGAACGACGAGGCAACGCGCGTGCTGAGGAGCATGGACGATCAAGGCAGATGGACGGAGGAGGCAGAACTCAAGGCGGCAGGAGGGAAACGGATACGGGCGGTCCGCTGCGCTACGTTTGTGCGCAACACAGCGGCCCTCTGCGCATGGCTTGAAAATCGCAAACGCCGCCACTGAGGCCCCGGATCGCTAACTTTTTGCTAACACTTCATCGGGCGGTTATGGTATGCTTCCTAATCGTATCCTAGTGCTAAGGAGTGTGTGTGTTCAGAAAGGGCAGACAGACCAAGCGGGATCTGGTGACGCGGTATGAGGCGAAGTACATCATCCCGCGTTCACGCGTCCCCGAGATACGGG
>JAQUEX010000038.1 GCA_028684935.1 Kiritimatiellia bacterium
GACCTCCTGCAAGCCCTCGTTGCGCTGCCGACCCCGACCGGCTTCGAGCACGACGGCATGGCGTTGCTCTCCCGTTATCTCAAGCAAGCCGCAGTCCCCCATCTCGCCATCGACGTCCACGGCAATCTGCGCGCCTGTCTCAATCCCGACGCGCCGCTCAGGGTTATGATCGAAGGCCACTGCGATGAAATCGGCTTCATGGTGCAGTACATCGATGACGATGGCTTCCTCTACATGTGCCCGCTCGGCGGCGTGACCGTGCCGCTGATCGCGGCCGAACGTATTGTGATTCAAGGCCGGCACGGCAACGTGTCCGGCGTGTTCGGCGTGCGTCCTCCCCACCTGATGTCCGCCAAAGACCGGGAAAAGGTCGCGCCGCAAGAGATCAAGGATATTGCCGTCGACATCGGCGCTCGCACGCGCCAGGAGGCGCTTGATCTCGTGGATCTAGGCAGTCCCGCTGTCGTCGATGCCGGCTGGCGCCCGCTTGCGAACAACCGCGTGGCGTGCCGCGGCTTTGACAACCGCATCGGTGCGTTCATTGTGACCGAGGCCATGCGCCGTCTGGCCGGCGAGCAGCTCCCAGTCGCTTTGCACATGGTCGCCAGCGTGCAGGAAGAGGTGGGGCTGGTCGGAGGGATCACCGCTGCTTACGACATCAATCCTCACATCGGCCTGTGCGTGGATGTGACCTTTGCCACCGATGCTCAGAAAGAAGACCGCAAGGTCGCGGGCGACATCCGTTTGGGCGGTGGCCCCGTTGTCGGCGTGGGCCCCACCTATCACACCGCCGTGAACCGGCTCGTCACCGACGCAGCCTCCGCCGCCGGCCTGACCGTGCAGCGCCAGGTGCGAGGACGCGGCACCGGCACCTGCGCCTGGGCGATGCGCCTCTCGCGTTCCGGTGCGGCGGTGGCGCAGCTCAGCATCCCGTTGCGCTACATGCACAGCCCGGTCGAAGTCATCAGCCTGGACGACGCGGCCCAGACCGTCGATCTGCTCTGCGCGTCAATCCGCGCCATCCCGGCCGATCTCGATCTGCGCCCGCCGCAGCCGTGAATGATGTAACCACAGAGAACAGAGTGCACAGAGCAAGTAATCGGTTGTGGAGTGCGGGAGCTTGCTCCCGCTTTCCAAAGCGGCGGCAAGCCGCCGCACTCCATAGTGCGCCCGCACTCCCGACTCGTCTGATCGTCCATAACCTGAGAGTTGGGAGTTGAACGTTGAGCGTTGAAAGTTACCCCTTCGATCATTCGCGGCACGGCCCGTCTTTCCCCGTCACCTGCCTGCTCGACTGTCCCGCGCCCAGCGAGACCTTCATCCGGCGCGAGCTGGACCTGCTGCGGCAACGTGGCTGGCCCCTCACCGTGCGCATGCTGAAAGGTGCGCCCGAAGCGCTGCCGTTCACCTGGCAGGCGCTGTCCGCCGCAGACCGCGGGGCACTGCTCCGTGCCGCAGGCCGCCGCCTGCGCGACGAGCTGCCGCGCTCGCCGGTGACAGCCGCCCGCATGCTGCGCCGGCTGCCGCAGGCCGCCTCGCTGCTCCATGCTGTGCGCCAAGACGGCACCTGCCTGCTGCACGCGCAGTTCGCCGGCATCACCGCCGACCTGGCCGCCCTCGCGGCGCAGGCCGCCGGCCTGCCCTGGAGCTGCGCCGTCCACGCGCGAGATGTCTTCGCGGCGCCGCCGCCTCTACGCTTCCGGCGGCTGCGCCGCGCCGCCGCCATAACCGCCTGCTCGCAACAGGCGGCCAACGCGGTGACTGATTGCGGCATCCCGTCGGAAAAAGTTCGCGTCATTCATCACGGTTTGCCACTGGCGCGTTTTCCTTTCGACCCCGCGCGAGAGGGCCAGACCCTTTTCACCGCCTGCCGGCTGGAGACCAAAAAGGGGATCGATACCCTGCTGCACGCCTGTGCGATTCTCGCCCGACGCGGCACGCGCTTCTCCTGTGTGATCGCCGGCAGCGGGCCGCTTGAACGCGACCTGTACGCCCTCGCGCGCCGGCTCGCGCTCGGTGCCGCCGTCACCTTCACCGGCTGGCTGCCGCAGGAGGAGATCCGCGCACGTCTGATGACCGCGCGCGCCGTGGCGCTGCCGTCGCGCCGCGCCGCCGACGGCGACCGCGACGGCATCGCCAACATCTTGGTCGAGGCGATGGCGATCGGCACGCCGATCGTCACAACCGAGGCCGGCGCCGCCGGCGAGATCATTGCGGACCGCCTGAATGGCCGTCTGGTGCCGCCCGATGATCCGGATGCGCTGGCCGGCGCGCTGGACGAGTTGCTCCGCTCGAAAGACACCGCGCACGTGCTGTCGCGAGCCGCGCGAGCAACGGTGGAGTCTCGGTTCGACGCCGAAAAAAACATCGCGGCCCTCGAAGCGTTCTTTGCGGCGGCGGCGGGGAGAGAGAAGGAGGAAGGAGGAAGGATGAGGGATGAGGGATGAGGGAGGAGGGAGGAACGCCCAACGTTCAACTTTTAACGCCCAATCCAAAACCTGAAACCAGCCCCCCTCATCAAAGGGCCGGAGTTGTCGCCTGAGACCACGTCCGGCGCACAAAGCGCAGGGCTTCGGCGAGATCGGCCTGTTTGACTTGGGGCGCGGGTTCGAACACTTTGAGAACGGTGTCCGGCGCGTAAAAGGCAAAGGCGGCGAAGTCGATCGCGCCCTGTCCCGGCGGCAGGTGGTCGTGCGTGGGCGGCAGCGCGTCATGGATGTGGATGCCGCGCGTGAAAGGCAGGAGCGTCCGTGCCGCCTCGGCGTGGCGGATCAGTCCCAGGTTCGCGCGCACCTGGCCATGGCCCATGTCATGCCAATAGGCCAGCGCCGGCGTGTCGAAGCGCTGCTTCAACATCGCCATCTCGCCTTCGTCGGGGAACGCTTCGACCGACGGCAGATTCTCCAGGCACAGCGCGAGACCGGCCTTCTCAAACTCCGGCAGCAGCGCATCGAGCGTCAGGCAGAAGCGGTCGAAACACTTGCGGACGCGCGCCGTGCGCCGGCGCCGCGCCTTGGCCAGTAGGCGCTGATAAGCGGGGGCCTCGACCGCGCCCTCGTTCTCGAGCGCATCGACCAGCGTGCCGGTGTGCAAATTGCCGAACCAGGCGTTCAAGAAGACACGCCCCGCATGCAGCACCACGGCCCGCGCACCCATCGAAGCCCCGAAGGCCAGCGTGCGGCGCAGCAGGATCGCGGCCATAGCCCGTTCATCATCATCCTGCGACGCCAGCAGATAGAGCTCGGGATAGCCGTGCGGCGCCCCCACCGGCACCGGACAAAAGGCATGCACGCTGTCCACCGCCACCGCGCCGGCCTCGACTTTGCGGCGCACGCCGGCAGCCAGTTCCTCGGTCATGTGATAGCCCAGTTCCAGGGCATCGAACCCCATGCCGAGGATTTCATCGACCAGCGGCTCGCCCGTCTCATGGCGCGCGGCATTCCAGTTGGTTGAAAGCGCGATCCGCATAACAGGCTACCGATTGATCAGCGTCATGAACTCCTGGCGCGTGGCGGGATCGGTCCGGAATGACCCCAACACCACGGAGGTCGTCATCACCGAATTCTGTTTCTCCACGCCGCGCATCATCATGCACAGATGGCGGCACTCCATCACCACGCCGACCCCTTCCGCCTGGACCTCCTCCATCACCGACTGGGCAACCTGTTCCGTCAGACGCTCCTGAATCTGGAGGCGGCGCGCGAAACAGTCCACGATCCGGGCGATCTTGCTGACTCCCATCACCTTGTCTTTGGCGATGTAGCCGACATGGCACCGCCCGTAGAAAGGCAGGACATGGTGTTCGCACAGGCTGTAGACCTCGATGTCGCGCACGATGATCATGTGGTTCAGGTGCGCCTGAAACACGGCGCCGTTCAGCACCTGCCGCGGGGTCTGCCGGGTGCCGCCGGTCAGGAACGCGAGCGCTTTCGCCATGCGCTCGGGTGTCCGCTTAAGCCCTTCGCGCTCGGGATCCTCGCCGAGTTCCACCAGCAGGTCGCGCACCAGCTCGGCCACACGGTCGGTATTGATCGTTTTCTTTTGGGTCATTGCTTATCCATTCATCCGGTCGTCCCGCGAACAGGAAAAAGCGCGCGGGCCGTACAGGCGCGGGCCGCGCGTCGTCGCTGCAAGGGCGCGGTCTGATCAGGCCAGCTCTTTCATCGTCACGACAGGCAGATCCTTGGCCGCCGCCGGCTTCAGTTCGGAGAGATGCTTCGGATTGAACCACCAGCCCTTTTCGGCATCGAGCGACCAGATCGCCGGCGCCATCGACAGCACGGTCGAGGCGAAGCCCTGCAGCGTCGCGGCGGCATTGCCGGTGTGCGACGAATTGTCGGCCTCGTTCTCGATTACGAACGGGCGAGAGAAACCCTTGTCCATCAGCGTCTTGAAGAAGGCGGTCCAGTCGATGCTGTCCGACCCGCCATAGCCCGGCAATTTCGGATCGTAATGGTGGCGGTCCCACTCGCAGGCTGGCTGGCAGACGCCGGCGCGCCGGGCGAGTTCGGCATCGACCTGCTGCATCGGATAGAGGCGGCCCCACTGGATCGCGGCCAGGCTGCCGGCGCGATTGCGCGTGCCCTTGACGTGCACGCGGTGCAGGCGGGAGAAATCGGTGTTCGCGATGACATCCACCGGATCGATGTTCTGCCAGGCGTCGTGCGACGGATCATACGTCTCGCCGTGCGCCTGGCTCGGAATCAGCGCGTACATCAGCTTGCGGGCCGCCAGCGTGCAGGGCAGGTTGTTGTAGGTGGTGGGCGCCGTGGCCGGACGCCAGCCCTCCATCGGGCAGTTCTCGTAGACCAGCGTCACGCCCAGACTTTCGGCATACTTGACGATCGGCGTGAAGACCTTGGCGTACAGCTCGAGATTCCTCGCGAAACCGCCGTCCTCTTTACCGAGTTCGTGGTTATAGCCGACGAACGTGCCGACGCACACATCATTGGCATCGCCGCCCATCAGATGCGCCATGCGGATCAGTTTCAGGATATGGTTCTGGTTCGCCTCGCACTCGGCGGGATCGCCCGCCAGCAGGTTGTCATAGGCGCCGACAGACATGCGGATGCCCTCTTTCGCGCAGGTATCGAGCACGCGTTTGGCGTCCTCCAGCGAGAAGGTCTCGTAATCCAGGTGTGTGGCCACATGGTCGCGGCGCGTGCCGTCGCGGCGGAAGACGCACAGCTCGGCGCCTTGCGCGCCGACAGCCTTGACGCGCGCGATCACCTCGGCGAGCGTGAGTTTAGGAAAGGCAGACGTCATCAGCCAAATCGGATTGTTCATACGCGAGTGTTCTCCTTGTGTTCCCGGCGTTGCATTTGCAGCATACGCGAACGGATCGTTATGAGGCGGAATGATGGCTCTTTTTACGCACCTTGTCCAGTGCAAACAGAACTCGCGACGGGATCGCCAAACGCCAAAAGCAAACGGGCCGGCAGGCATTTGACTTGGCGCTGACGTCACGGGGGCTGACAGTCTTGCCGCGGCGCGAGACGATCTCAAGGCAAGAGAATTCGATTTCGTGCTGCTGGACATCAACCGTCCGGACGGCATCGGGTTAGACGTGATGCGTGAGGGGCTTATTTCACGGGAGTGCGGCGTGATTGTGATGACGGCCCAGGGCGGGGTTGAATGCGTGGTTGAGGCCCTGCGGCTTGGCGCCGTGGACTTTTTGGCCAAGCCCTTTGATTTTTCGATGCTCCCGCTTGTCATGAAGCGCGCCCGCCTTGCGAGGCAGTCGTCCCGCGTGGCGGACCATGAGCGCGAGGCGGAAGCGACCCCTCCCTTTTTCTTCGGGTCATCACTGGCACCGTTGAAGGCCCAGCTTGAAAAGATTCTGGCGGCGGACCTGCGATTGCAGACTTGTTTGATGACGGGTACCTCTTCACGAGCGCAGATGCCAGCAACTGGGTGGCGCGGGCGACGCCCACGTTGAACTACCTTTCGGGCGTTGCCATCGGCCCGCACGCCTGTGTGGCTGTCGGCGCGAACGGTACACTGCTTAGAGCCGGAGCTGATTCCCTGACACCCGTCCTGACACCGACCTTGACACCTGACACCGGCCTTAAAAAAAAACAACCCCTCCGCTTGCCTCGACCGTCCGAATCCGATATGATATAAAGCCTTTAATCAATGGTGATGGAAGCGAAACAAGGAAGAGACATGCCGGTGATTCTGGGTTTGCCCAAAGGAAGTTTGCAGGACGCGACTTTCAACATGATGCGGAAAGCGGGATTCAATGTGCAGGCGGGTTCGCGCTCGTATGTGCCGAGTGTGGACGATCCCGAGCTTCAATGCCGCCTGATCCGCCCGCAGGAGATCTCCCGTTACGTCGAGCTTGGACTGCTCGACGCGGGCATCACCGGCTTCGACTGGATCTACGAAAACAACTCTGATGTGCATGAAGTCTCGGAGATGTGCTACTCCAAAGCCACGTCGCGCCCGGTGCGCTGGGTGCTCGCCGTCCCCAACGACTCTCCGATCCAGGGCGTCAAAGACCTGCAGGGCAAGCGCATCGCCACCGAGGCAGTCGGCCTGACCAACCGGTATCTCGCCCAGCACGGCGTCACCGCCGAAGTCGAGTTCTCGTGGGGCGCCACCGAAGTCAAAGCCCCCGAACTGGTTGACGCCATCGTGGAGCTGACCGAAACCGGCTCCTCGCTGCGCGCCAACAATCTGCGCATCGTCGACACGATCCTGACCTCCACCACGCGCCTGATCGCCAACAAGAAGGCGTGGACGGATGCCGCCAAACGCGCCAAAATCGAGCAGCTTGCGATGCTGCTGCAGGGCGCGCTGGCCGCCGAGTCGCGCGTGTTGCTTAAATTGAACGTGCCGGCTCCGCAGCTTGAGACCGTGTCCGCGATTCTGCCGTCGCTGCACGCGCCGACCATCAACCGGCTCAACGATGCCGAGTGGTTCGCGGTCGAATCCGTGGTCGAAGAGAAAGTCGTGCGCGACATCGTTCCGCCGCTGCGCGCCGCCGGGGCCACCGGCATCATCGAGCTGCCGTTAAACAAAGTCATCTTTTAACACACAACACTGCGTGGCCGCCCGGGCGGGCGGTCACGTCATTCCAGGAGAACAAACGTGGGTTCAATCAAGAAAAAGCGCCGTGCGAAAATGTCGAAGCATAAGTACCGGAAACGCCTGAAGTCTCAGCGCCACAAGAACAAGTAAGGCGCGCGCAAGGCGTGCACATGCGCTGGAAGGCGGCCGGGGTGCGCCTTCCGAACTTGTTTTCTGGAATACCGGTTTGCGCCTCTGCCGCAGCCGGTTCTTCCCATTTATCGGGAGAAGCGATATGAGACCGATTCGATGTGCCGCACACAACCGGCCGATCGGATCGGCCTCTGTTGTTTTTTTTGTGTTTGGCCTGGTGTTGGCGTGCGGGTGCCGGTTCTCCCGGACGCCCGCACCCCCGGCGGCCTTTACGTTGCCGGAACGCGATGCGCGTCAGGCCGGGGCGTTGGCGCTCTATGCCAAGGGCATCCTGCTGGAGAGCAGCACGCAGGGCGACACCAACGTGAACCGGCAGGCAGCCTGCGAGGCCTTTCGTCAGGCCGTCGCGTTGGATCCCGACAACCGCCGCCCGCTGGAAGCGCTCATCAGCGCGTTGTCGGACAGCGCGCGTTTCGCGGATGCTTTGAGCGTCCTCGAACCTTTCCTGGTGCGCCATCCCGAAGAGGTCGAACTGCGTTTTGAAGCCGCGCGCCTAGCAGAAGCCGGTGACCGCACCGACGACGCCGCGCGCCATTGCGCGGCCCTCTTCGCGCTGCGTCCCGATGAGCGAGAACTGGGCCATGCGCTGGTCCGGCTCCACTTCCAGTCAGACCGCGACGCGGACGCCCTGCGCGTCATGCGTGACCTGCAAACCCGTTTCAACGATGCCAAGAGCGCCGCCCTGCCGGTGCAGTGGGCGATCCACTTCACGCGTGAAGGCCCGCAAACCGCCGCGCGCGCACTCGCCTGCCTCGACCTGGCCCTGCCGTTACGCACCAATACGTCCGAGCGCGCCGCGCTTCTGACCCTCTCCGCCGAGAACCGGCTGCTTCTGGGGCAGACCAACACGGCGGAAACGGTGCTGCTCGACGCCTACCGCCTGAATCCCGAGGTGAACACGGCCATCTTGCGGCTCGGCGCGCTCTGGGCGGCGCGACCGGACGCCATCCAACGGCTGGCCCGGTGCATTCAAGCGGACCCCGACGGCGCCTATACGGACCGACTCATCCTGGCCGCCACCCATCAGGCACTCGACCAACCCGCCGCCGCGGCCGATGCACTCAGCGAGGCCTATGCATGGAACATGCGCCGAGGTTATTTTCCCAGCGAAAGCGTCTATCTCTGGCACGCCGCGCTGCTTGAGGCCGCGCAGCGCGCGCAGGCGGCCGAGCGCATCCTTCTGGACGCCCTTGCCGCCTATCCGCACTCCCCCGAACTCAAGAACTTTCTCGCCTACCATTGGGCCGAAGCGGGCACGCGCCTGGACGAGGCCGACCGGCTGGTAACCGACGCCCTGCGCCAGCAGCCCGAAAACGCCGCATACCTCGACACAAAAGGCTGGATCCTTTACCGGCTCGGACGCGCCTACGAGGCGCTGCAATGGCTGCTCAAAGCGGCTGAACGTGACAAAGAGGAGTCTGAGATTTTCGACCATGCCGGCGATGTCCTTAAGGCCGTCGGTCGCGACAGCGAGGCGATCCTTTTCTGGACACGCAGCCACCGCTTACAGCCCGACCCAGCCGTTGAAAAAAAATTGCGCGATCACAACGCCTTTCCCCCTCCCGCCTCTTAACCCCTCCTCCCCCCCTCCCACCTCCTTCCTCCTCGTTCCTCCTTCCTCCTTCCTCCTTTCTCCTTCCTCCTTCCTCCCAACTCCTAAATCCTAACTCCTAACTCCAACTTCCCAGCCATGTCCCCTTTCCTCAACATCCCCTACTATCCCGCTTTTGACCGTATGACGCCCGAGAACGCCGAGCCCGCATTCGAAAGCCTGCTGGCCGAAGCGACCCGCGCCGTTGACGCGCTGGAGCGCAGTCATACGCCGACCTGGACCGGCCTGATGCGTCCGCTGCATGACGCCTGCCACCCGCTCTTCGACGCGTGGGGCCTGCTTGGCCACATGCTCTCGGTCATGAACAGCGAAGCCTGGCGACGCGTCCACGAGGCCCTCCAGCCCGCGCTCGTCGCTTTCTCGCTACGCGTCGGCCAGAGCCGCGTTTTTTACGCGAGCTACCGCGCGCTGCGCGACGCTGATCGGAACGCCCCCTGCCTGACCCCGGTTCAGCGCCGCATTCTGGAAAAGACCCTCCAGACCGCCGAGCAAGCGGGCGTCGGCCTGCCGGAGACCCAACAACAGCGTTTCAACGAGATCCAGGCAGAACTGGCACGCCTCGCGACCGACTTCCGCAACCACGTGTTGGACGCGACTAAGGCCTTCGCGCTGACCCTGCGCACGCGCGACGAGGCGGACGGCCTTCCGCCCGCCCTGCTCGCCGTCACCGCGCAGGCCGCGCGCGACACGGGCGAGGAGCAGGCCACGGCTGAAACCGGTCCCTGGCGTATCACGCTCGACCATGCCGTCTACACCCCCTTCATGATGCACAGCCGCAACCGCGCCGCGCGCGAAAAGCTCTGCCGCGCCTCGGCCATGCGTGCCGCGAGCGGTGATCTCGACAATACACCGATCATCGAACAGATCCTCGCGCTGCGCCGCGAGATGGCCGCCCTGCTCGGCTACGGCTCCTATGCCGAACTCAGCCTCGCCTGCAAAACCGCGCACAATGTCGAAACCGTGGACGCCCTGATCGCGCAATTGTGCGGCGCCGCGCGCGACACCGCACAGTGCGAAGCCGGTGCTTTGTTGGCCTTTGCCCGCGCGCACGGCTTCGAAGGCGCATCGCTGGAACCGTGGGACACCGCCTTCTGGGCCGAGCGCCAGCGTGAACATGTCTATGCCTACAGCGACGAAGAATTGAGCCGCTACTTCCTCTTCCCGCGTGTGCTGGAGGGCCTCTTCCAGTTGGCCGAACGCCTCTTCAGCATCACCATCACCCCGGCGGACGGCGAAGCGCCGGTGTGGCATCCCGACGTGCGCTTCTTCCGCGTCGCGGACGCCGATGGCACGCCCCGAGCCTGCTTCTACCTCGACCCCTACAGCCGCCCCGCGACCAAGAGCGGCGGCGCATGGATGAACGATTTCCGCACACGCGACCGCCGCGCCGACGGCACGCTGCAACTCCCTATGGCCGTGCTGGTCTGTAATCAGAGCGTGCCGGTCGGCGGCCAGCCGCCCGTCATGCGCTTCCAAGAAGTGAACACGCTCTTCCACGAGTTCGGCCACGCGCTGCAGCACATGCTGACCACTGTGGAGGAGCCCGAGGCGTCCGGCGTAAACGGCATCGAATGGGACGCCATTGAAATCGCCAGCCAGTTCATGGAGAACTGGTGCTATGACCGCCCCACGCTCAAGGGACTCAGCCGACATGCCGAGACCGGCGAACCGCTGCCTGACGCGCTTTTCGACAAACTCGTCGCCGCCAAGAACTACCGGGCCGCCACCGCGATGTGCCGCCAGCTCTTTTTTGCGGCCATCGACATGGATCTCTATGCGCGCTATCCAAAGCCCGAATGGCCGGACGCCGACGCCGTCAAGCGGCAGAACGCTGTGGCCTATCTGCCCACGCCCCTGCTGCCGGAAGACCGTTTCCTCTGCTCGTTCACGCACATCTTCGGCGGCGGGTATGCCGCCGGCTACTACAGCTACAAATGGTCGGAAGTGCTCTCGGCCGACGCCTTTGCCGCTTTCGAAGAGGCCGGCCTGACGGATGACGCGGCGGTCCGTGCCACCGGCCTGCGCTTCCGCGACACGCTGCTGGCGCTGGGCGGCGGCGAAGACCCGATGGCCGTCTACCGGCACTTCCGCGGACGCGCCCCGACGGTCGACGCGCTGCTGCGCCACTCCGGACTTCTGCCATCCTGATGAACACCGCTGCCCGCCACCTGTTTGCCCGCCTGCACCTGTTTGCCGAGCGCGCCGCGCTGTGCGGCGTGCTCTTTACACTGGCCGGACTCTTCGGCCGGCACGCCTGGTTCCTCGAGCTCTTCACGCATTTCAAGCTGCAACTCGCCGGCTGCTTCGCGCTCTATGTGCTGTTTGAATTCGCGGCGCGCCACTGGCACCACGCAGCGGCCGGGGCGACGTTCGCCGCCGTAAACGCGCTGCCGGTGCTGCTGCTCTGCCTGACCGCCACGCCCCGGCAACCGCCAGCCGCTTTCGTTCCGGCCGCTCAGATCCGCATCTTGCAGGCCAACGTTCTCACCAGCAACCGCGACGCAGCCGCGCTGCTCAGCCTCGTCGCCCGTGAAGCGCCCGACGTGATCGTGCTGCAAGAGACCAACCTCCGCTGGCTGAACGACCTCTCGGTTCTAACCAACGCCTATCCCGTTTTTGCCGCCGTGCCGCGCGAGGACAACTTCGGGGCCGCGATCTATTGCCGGACGAACGCGCACGCGGCGGAGATCTTCTATCTGGATGTGCACGACGCCGTACCTTCGACGCAGGCGCGACTGACCGCCAACGGGCGTCCGCTCACGGTGATCGGCACCCATCCCTTTGCCCCGTACAACCACGCCCGCTGGCTGGGGCGCAATCAGCACACGCAACGGCTGGCGCCGTTCGTACGCCACAACGACGGCCCGTGCGTCGTGACTGGCGACTTCAACAACACGCCGTGGTCCAGCCACTTCCAGGCTTTTCTGGCTGGCAGCGGTCTGCACGACAGCGCACGCGGCCGTTGCCTGCAGCCGACTTGGCCGACCTTCCTACCGCCGGTCGCGCGCATTCCGCTGGACCATGTCTTTCACTCGCCCGACGTGCATGTCGTGGCTCGACGGCTCGGACCGTCCATCGGCTCCGACCACCTGCCGCTGATCCTCGATATCGCCTTCTGATCAGCTCAGCGACCAAGGGCTGCGCGGCGTGCGTCCCAGCAGGGCCGCCGCCGCAGGATCGTTGAGAATCTGTTCGGTCTCGGGATTCCACGCGATCGTGCGCCCGGTCAGCATCGCGATCTGGCCGAGATGCCCGATGCTGGCCGAACGGTGCGCGACTTCGGCCGGCGTCAGCGTCGTATCGCGGTTCTTCACGCAGGCGATGAAATCACGCTGATGCCCCGGGCTGCGCAGGCGTAGTTCGCCCGCCTCGATTTTGCTGTCGCGGATCGCCGGCGACGAGGCGTCGTAACGGCCGCGGTCCACCCAGATCCACGCCCCGTTCTCGCCGTACCAGGTCGTGCCGCTCTTGACCTGCGAACTGTCAGCCACCGTCAGCTCGACACCGTCGGCATACCGGCACGTGTAGCGGTAGGTCTTGGGCGAATCGTAGATGCCGTCCGGTTCGAACGGCGCGTACCCTTCAAACGACACCGGGCCAGTCGTGTCACGGCCCAAGCCCCACTGCGCGATGTCGGCATGGTGCCCGATCCAGTCCATCATCTGGCCGCCGCCCCATTCCAGCACCCAGCGCCAGTCCCAGTCATAAACGCCTTGGAACGGACGGAACGGCGCCGGCCCCAGCCAGAAATTCCAGTCCAGTTCCGTCGGCACCTGCGCGGCGGCGTCAGCCGGACGTCCGCGGCCGCCCGAGGGCAGCCCCACCTCCACGCGGCTGATCCGGCCGATACGTCCGTTGCGCACCAGCTCGACCGCGCGGCGCATCTCGCCGGACGACCGCTGCCAGCTTCCGGTCTGCCAGACCCGTCCGTGCTGCCGGACGGCATTGACCAGCGCCCGCCCCTCCAGCAGATCGTGCGTGAAGGGTTTTTCGCCGTAGATGTCTTTGCCGTGGCGCGCCGCAAACGTTCCGATGAACGCATGCCAATGGTCCGGCGTAGCGATCATCACGGCATCGATGTCATCGCGCGCGCACACGTCGCGATAGTCCTTGACCATCAGGCAATCCGCGTTTTTGTAGCGCTCATCGACGCTGCGCTTAGCGTCCTCCATCTTCTTCATGTTGACGTCGCACACGATACGCACGGTCACATCCTCGATGTCGAGGAAAGAGCCCATGTTGCCGCGCCCCATGCCGCCGACACCGATCATCGCCATGGCGATGCGGTTGCTGGGCGCGTTCTGGCCGAGCACGCGCGCGGGAACAATGTTGAAAAGAGCGGCCGAAGCGGTCGCGGCCGAGCCGCGGAGGAAGGTTCTGCGTGAAAGGTTCATGTTTGTCTCTCGCACAAAAGGGTTGAACGGAAGGGCTATCGTTTACCGGATCGCATCCGCAACGGCGCGGATCTCATCCACTTTCTTCTGGTCAAGCCCCGCCTTGACCGTGATCTCGTGAATCGACCAATGCAGCCCGCTGCGGCCGCCGGTCGTCACGATCTTCAGATGGCTCGTCTGCACGGAGAGCGGGATCACCGTCTTCTTGCTGTGGGTACCGTCCCCTTTCGCCACCGGTCCGGTCCACACCTTGCCGTCGGTCGAGGCAAAGACCTCATAGCCGTTGGGCGTGTCATTGCCGGATCGCTCGGTGTCGAGCACGACCTCCGACACGAAGACGCTCTCGCCCAGGTCCAGCGTGAACCACATGCCCTTTTCCGACCCGCGGTTGGAAGACCAGCGTGTCTCGGGCTTGCGGTCAAACGCGCGCGATGCGTCACGGCCGGCGTGCGACGCATTCGCCTTCCACTTGCCCGGCGCGATCTCGCGCAGGGGCTGAGCAGCCTGCTGCTTCAGCTTCTCATCGTAAAAACTACGGTACAGGGCTTTGGCCGCGCCGCCGCACGCCGCATCGTCAAACAGTCCGCGCAGCAGCGGGAACAGATCGATGCCGTCGCGCCGGAACACCGCATCCGCCACGCTCTGACGCCCCTTGTCATCCGGCGCCGCCTTGAACAGCTCGACAAAACGGTCGCGCGCGCCCGCCCCGCCCTGCGCGGCGGCCAGCTTGAGCGCCGACCGCAGCGCGACGTGCTTGAGGGCCGCGTCGTCCTGCGCGGCGACCGCCGCCTTCAGGGCTGCGAACGGCTCCATCGACGGCCATTCGCCCAGTTGGCGCAACGCCGCCTCGCGCACCGACGCCTCGGGATCGGCCAGCGCGCCGGTGAGCGGCGCCAGAAACGCAGGATCACTGTACCCGGTCATCAACGCGGCGAGTGCGCGTTTGGCGGCGGGGCCCGCCTTGCCCCACGCCGCGACAAAGGCCGATGCGCGCGCAGCGGGCTCAAGATTCTTGGCAGCGGCCCGAACGGCGGCCTCTGCCTGATTCATCTCATCCGCGCGGATCTGCGGCAGCCACGCCAGCAACGTGCCGCAGCCCCGCTCGTCCGCCGCCTTGCCCAGCGCCTTCCACGCCTCACGCCGGACCTCCGCGCGGTCAGCGGCCACAAACGGGGCGAAGCGCGGCAGCAGCGCCGCTTCCATCCGCTCGCCCAGCACCGGCAAGAGTTTGGCCTGACGGTCTGGATCGCGCTCGGCGAGCGCGAACAGCGCCGCCCCCGCATCTTTCGCCCGCATGTCCTGCAGCGTTTCGGCCGCACGGCGTCCGACCGTCCCCTCGCGCTCGATCAACGCCGCAATCGCAGGCACATGACGTCCCGTGCCCAGCCGCGTCAACGCCTGCAATGCCGCGACCGTCACCCCCTCCTGATCGCTGGCGAGCAGCGCGGCCACCGCATCCGCCGACGCCGCATCGCCGCGTGAAGCAAGCTTAGCTGCCAGCATGACCTGCTCGGACGGCGCCGCCGTCTTGAGCGCGTCAGCCAGAACGTTGACCGGCACGACGTCCGCCGCGCGGATGACCGTCTGGCGCACCAAGGGTGATGTGTCTTTCATGCCGAACTCAAAGAAGCGGCTGTCGGCCAGCAGCAGCACGCGCGCGGCGGCCGCCCGCACCGCATCGGGATTCGACGGCTCAGTGAAGATCGCCTTGGCCGCGCGCACCGCCACGCGAGCCTGTCCCTGGTCACCCAGTGTGCCGAGGCAGGCGGCGAGCGCCCTGAGCCGCGCCGGTTCCTGCGCGGCCGCGGCCGGTTTCATCAGCGTCTTCAGCGCCTCTTCGTCGCCGATCCGGCCCAGCGCGGCGAGTGCCGCGGCGGCCACAGCCGGATCACGGTCCGCCGCGGACGGCGCGACGGCCGCCGTGTCGCGCCGGATGGCCAGCGCGTTCAACACGGTCACGCGCAGTGCGGGATCGGGATTCTGCACCGCCCGCGCCAAGCTCTGCGCCGCTGCTTTGCCGGGCGTGCCGGCCAACAGCGCCGCGGCCCAGTCGCGCGTCTCGGGCTGCGCGAGGCAGGCCGCAACCGGCGCCAGATCGGCAGGCGCGCCCATGCCCAGCATCACGCGCAGCATCACGCGCTTGCCGTGCACGGAGGTCGCCGCATCCTTGAGCAGCGCCTCCAGCTTGGCGCGGTTGGCCGCCTCCGTGCGCGCGTGGTACGTGTGCGCCGCGATGTCCTGAAGAAACGCAAAGACCTCGTTCGCATTCGCCTCGGACGCGCCGCGCACGCGGGCGAGGTCAGCCTCAGAAAGACCAGCCGGCGCGTCATCCGCCTTGAGGTCGCCGATCGCGTACTGGATGCCGTCCAGAATATGGGCGACCACCGCCTTGTCGAGAAAGGCGCGCTGATCATGTCCGAACGAGGTATAAAAGACGCGGCCCTTGCCATAGGGGCGGATCCAGGAGACGGCGTAATCCTTGTCGTCGCGTCGCTGGCCGTTTGCGGCGGCGGTCGCGGCATCCGACAGATCGAGCGAGACCAGCACGCGCAACTTCGCGCGGCTATAGAAGGGCGACTGCTGCTGATAGATCTCGTCTCCGAACGCGATTCCCTTGCCGCCGAAGGCGCGGTTCAGGGGATGCCCCGGCTCATCCAGCTTGAAGGACCAGGTCCCGCCGCTGCCCCACGGATGCCCCCAGAAGCGGCCGCCCACCATCTCGGCCGCCCGCTCGGCTTTGTAGAAATTGTCGGCGCCCGCATGGATCACCGCCAACCCCTTGCCGGACTGCACATAGCGGATCAGAGCGGGCTCGATAAAGGGATGTTCACGGGTGTCGAGCGCTGTGGTGTTGTTGAGGACGACCGCGTCATACTTCGCCAGATTCTCCGGCGCGAAGACCGCGTAGTCATTCGACAAATCCGCCGCGAACGCTTTACCCGCGCGCTTGAGCGTCTCGTTCCCGTACTCAAG
This sequence comes from Kiritimatiellia bacterium, assembly GCA_028684935.1. Lineage (GTDB taxonomy): Bacteria > Verrucomicrobiota > Kiritimatiellia > RFP12 > UBA1067 > DUPH01. Next base: position 16,204 of record JAQUEX010000038.1, read on the forward strand.
CGCCTTGCCGTGCACAAACCCCTCGCAGCGCCAGAAAACCAGCACGCGCCGCGGGCGGGCGGGGCGTGCGGCGTCCCAAGCGCTGATCCGTTCAGCCAGTTGTTCCACATCGGCCTGCGGCACAGGCTGGAGTGTTTGAGACCACGCGGCTGATGCCGCGCCGGCGATGCAGAGCCCGAGCACCCTGCGACGAATACATTCGGGATATCCCATGGCGTTCCCCCTGACGGAATGAAATCCACCCCCGCCGGGCGGCGACGCACGACGGAGCCGCGGAGCCTTGCGAAGACCCCACAGTAACGGATTCAGTATAGCTGGTCGCAAAGGGGCGCGCTATGGTAAGATTGCGCACATGACAAGGAAAAAAACGCAAAAACCGCAGCGTCACGAAGTGGGGTTTCATGTCGCCCTGCTGGTCGAGACCTCCCACGAGTTCGGGCGTGAGGTTTTGCGCGGCATCCGTGATTACGAAAAGACCCTGGGCAGTCACTGGGCGTTCTACCTCCAGCCCGACGGCATGCGCCAGGCAGCGCCGCGCATGGGGTCCTGGCCCTGCACCGGTGTGATCGCGCGTCCGTTCACGCCTGCGGTGACCCGTCTGCTGGCCGCGAGCGGCCTGCCGCTGGTGCTGCTGGACCCCTCTGCCAGGCATCAGGGGCACGATCTTTCACACGCGCAGATCCCGTACATCACGACCGACGCCGATGCGATCGTGGACATGGCCTTCGGACACCTTCAGGATTGCGGCTGCCGCGGCGTCGCGTTTGTCAACACGGCCGAGGAAACCGTCTGGTCCGCGACTCGCGAGCGCGCCTTTACCGCGCTGGCGGCGCGGTGCGCCACCCCGTGCCATGTGTACGGCACCCAGGCCAAGGACATGACCTGGGAACGCGACATCCGCGCACTGGGCGCCTGGCTGGCGCGGTTGCCGCGCGGGCTGGGCGTCTTTGCCGCCACGGACCAGCGCGGGCGGCACGTGATCGAGGCTTGCCGCGAAACCGGCCTGCGCGTGCCGGACGATGTGGTGGTGCTGGGGGTTGACAACGACCCGCTGCTGTGCGAGCTGTGCGCGCCCTCCTTAAGCAGCATTGCGATCGATGCCCATCGCGCCGGCATGGAGGCCGCGCGCATCCTGCACGCGCTGATGCGGGGCGAAACGGTGGCGCCGCACACGCGCATCCTTGTGCAGCCGACCCATATATCGCGCCGCCAGTCCACCGCGTCCGGCTTCAGCCATGATCGTCTGGTGGCCGAGGCACGGCGTTTCATGTTCACACATTATGCGAGCAGCGGGCTGCAAATCACAGAAATTGCGCGCCACTGCGGCGTGTCCAGGCGGCTGCTGGAGACGCGTTTCGCAATGGCCATGCGCCGCACGCTGCTGCATGAGCTGACTGAGGTCCGCATGGAGCGTGCGCGCGCCCTGTTGCGCGATTCGCTGGAAACGGTCACCGATATCGCACGCGCTTGCGGCTTCAGCGATCCCAACTATTTCACCAAGGCGTTCCGCCAGCGCCACAGCCTCTCCCCGCTCAAGTACCGTGAGCGCGCACGGCGCGGCACGCCCTGATCGCGCGCCGCGCGGGCGGTGCGCCGGCTCAGCGGTACGTAAAGAGCTGGTCCAGCGTGAAAGACCTGCCCGTTGCGGACTGCAGGGCCTTCAGCACGATGGTTTGCGTGTTGAGGGTCAACCGGCGGCCCTTGCAGGCGCGGGCGACCATCTTGTGTGTCATCGGCACCGGCGAAGCCGCCACAAGATCGTGCGGCTTGACTCCTGCATCCGCCATCACGCGCGCGATGGGCTGCTCGCCGAGATTCCGTTCGATCGGTTCATTTTGATCCATGCTGGTTTCTGTCCTGTCCATAACGATAACTTGAGCGTTGAAAGTCATCCCCTTCGATCATTCGCGGCAGCCGCGCAGCGGGCTTGTCATTGCGTCACGCGTCGGAGCCACGCGCCCGCAAGGTCAGGCCAGACATCGGTGCTCTTCTGTTTCTTGCGCAGGCCATACCCGTGGCCGCCATCCGGAAAAAGATGCATTTCGGCCGGCACGCCCGCGGCTTTGAGCGCGATGAAATAGGCCAGACTGCTGTCGACATGCGGCTTGTCATCCTCGGCCTGCAGCAGAAAGGTCGGCGGCGTCTGAGCCGTAACCGGCAGTTCCGGAGCCAGCGTGAACCCGTCGCGATAAAGGTAAGCCGGGTAGATGATGAGCGCGAAATCCGGCCGACACGACACCCTATCGGCCTCATCGACCGGCGTGTAGAAGCGCTTCGCGAAATCCGTGCTGACACGGACCGAGAGATGCGCGCCGGCCGAGAACCCCATGATGCCGATCCGCTTCGGATCGACGCGGTACGCCGGGGCCTTCGCGCGGATCAGGCCGAGGGCGCGCTGGGCATCGCAGAACGCGGCGTCACGGTTCTTGGGCACGCGATATTTGAGGATAAACGCGGAAATGCCCTGCGCGTTCAGCCATGCGGCCACTTCGGTGCCCTCATGGTTCCAGGCAAGTATGCCGTATCCGCCGCCGGGGCAGATCATCACGGCTGGCGTCAGCCGTCCGGCATCCGGAGCGAGCGCCACGGTCAGCGTCGGCGCGTTAACATCCGTCAGCCGCACGATATCGTCTTTCGACGGCGTCACGCGTTCCGCCGCGTCACTGGTCTTCAAAGGAATTTTACCGGCCGGCCAGACCGGCACCCCCTCAGCCTGCGCATAGGCCGTCCAGACGAGTCCCAAGCATCCCGCCATCGCCATCACCGCATCTCCCGTCCTGCGCCTCATATTCGTCCCTTTCTTTCCGGCTGCCGTGCCGCATCGCAACCCGCTTGCGGATTACGGGAAGCAGTGTACGCGAACCGGTTCGGCAACTCAATCCAGAAGCGACGTCTTGAAGGGACACCGCGTCTGGGCTTGCGCACCGCCCCGTGAACATCGTATAAAAGGGACGCTTCTTAACGCTCATCGTTTCCGCCACGCATGAAACTCGAACGCGACAGCTTTACGAGATCCAGCAAAACCTGCATTCGCAAAGGCAGATGGTGCAATGCCGACTGTTGGCGCGTCATGGCCGGCGACGAATGGTTCGTCAAAGACTTCAGCACGCGCCCCCTGCTTCTGCGATGGACGCTCGGCATCTGGATGACGCGGCGCGAATGCGCGTTCTTGCAACGCGTTGAGACGGGCGGCTACACGCCGGCGGCGACCAGATGCCTTGACCGCTTCGCGCTGGTCCAACGCTTTGTCCCGAGCCGCGCGCTCAAAACCTTCGCGCCCGGCGAACTTCCCCCCGCATTTTTCGCGCGGCTCGAAGCGCATGTCCGCGAGATGCACCGACGGCAGGTGGTGCATCTCGACCTGCGCAACGCGAACAACATCTTGGTCACGCCGGACGGCAAACCGATCCTGATCGATTTCCAGTCGGCCGTCGCCACCCGTCGCCTGCCGGTGCGCCTGCGGAAGGTGCTGGAACGGCTGGATCTCTCCGGCATCTACAAGCACTGGGCGCGGCTCGCGCCGGAGTCGCTCGGCACCCCGCGCGAAAAGATCCTGCTCTGGCAACTGCGCGTCCGCAAATGGTGGCGCTTCCGCGGCTACAAGGTCGTCATGCTGCGCCAGCGGCCATTAAAGAAGTTTGAAGCCGCCCTGCTCCGCAAATATGACGGTGCGTAATGCGCATGGCCGCGACGTTGACTGTGTAATCGGTTGGTGGCAGAGTGTGTGGCAGGTGTGTGCGAGGAGAATCGGAAGGCGTGGGATCATGGGCCCTGTTGGTGTACCGGCTTGTCTTTAGCCGGCGGGTACGGGCTAGGCCGACTGAAGTCGGTACACCAGCCTGTGCCGCCCCGTTTCCGCCATTTCTCGCGTTCGTCTGCCGCCCCCCGACCCCCAACCGATTACGTTGACTGTCTGGGATTTCACTTGCCGAGAGCACGGTTTTGGGCGAATATAACACCCTTTTTAAGTACGCATTTTTGCGTCTCGCAAGTAAAGGATGGTTATGTCGAAAACAAGCAGTCTGGATGTCATTGCGTCGCTGTGTAAACGCCGCGGGTTTATTTTCCACAGTTCGGAAATTTATGGCGGAATCAACGGCTTTTGGGATTACGGCCCGCTCGGTTGCGAAATGAAGCGCAACATCAAGGAAGACTGGTGGAAAACGACGGTGCGTAACCGCGAGGATGTGGCCGGCCTCGACGCCACGATCATCATGCACCCGGCGATCTGGAAAGCGTCGGGCCACCTCGACACCTTCTCTGACCCGATGTGCACCTGCCGCGCCTGCAAGAAACTGATGCGCGCTGACCAGGTGTGGGACATTCTGGCGGACGGCGAGATCGGGCAGAGCCTGCTGGCGCTGCTGGAAGGCGGCGCGGACGCGGCCAAGGTCGCCGGCTGGTGCAAAGGCAAGGCCAAGGGCCTCGCTCCGAATCTGGCCGCTGTGCTCGACGCGGACACGCTGACTGCCGCCTTCGAGACGCTCAAGGCCGACCCCGCGCCGTACGCCACCATGCAGGCGCTCTACACGCTGCTGGCCAATGCCAAGTCTCCGCAGCCCGCCGTCGCCCCCTGCCCCTACTGCGGCGGCGAGCTGACCGAGCCGCGCCCGTTCAACCTGATGTTCAAGACGGTGGTCGGGCCGGTCGATGACCCGGCGAACATCGCCTACCTGCGGCCGGAAACCGCGCAGGCGATCTTCGCGCAGTTCCAGAACGTGCTGGCCACGAGCCGCATGGCCGTGCCGTTCGGCATCGCGCAAATGGGCAAGTCGTTCCGCAACGAGGTTACGCCGCGCAACTACACCTTCCGCTCACGCGAATTCGAGCAGATGGAGCTGGAATTTTTCATCCGTCCCGACGAGGCGGTCGAACTGATCTGCGGACGCGTCACCACCATGGCCGACAAACCCGACC
>JAQUEX010000242.1 GCA_028684935.1 Kiritimatiellia bacterium
TCATGGTCGAATAGCCCGTTCATGATGACAGTGTAATAGCTCGTGCGTGCCACATTCAAGATTATGATTACGAGCAAGATTACGATTACGAATCACGGACCCCAACAGAACTGCCATGCGCCCGCCGAGCGGCAGGCTTATGGATTGACCTTGATAAACGCATCGGGATACGCGGTCAATTTCTTGTCGGCCGTGACGACCGTCAACTCTTCGGCCAACGCCTGGGCGATCAAAACAAGGTCGAAAGGATCTTTATGAATGGGTGGCAGGGATGCACGAAGTTCATGCGTTTCTGGTGAAAAAGGGGGCAGGCGAGTCGGGAGCGCGGGCGTCCCCGCCCGCAACAACGTTAGGGCCAGAGGTCATCGGGCACCGTAGAAGGTCGCCCCGTCGCCTGTCCGTTACCTGACCGCTGCCGCGAGTTTATCCACCGCCGCGCGGAACGCCGCGCCCCGGTCCGCGCAGGCCGGCGGCGCCATCTCGCGCAGCGGCTTGGCGTAGAAGGCGTCGGTCACCGCCTGCATCGGCAGCGGCTTGGCCGGCTTCATGGGGCTTGTTTTGTCGCCGCCCGCCACGCGCCCGTCCGCCCATTCCACGTAGAGCGCCAGTTGCTTGAGGTAGTAGTCGTTGAACAGCTCGTAGATATAGCTTCGGCAATATCCGTTCTCCGCGTTGCCCTTGAGCGCCTGCTCAAAGCAAGGGTTGACGGGATGGATCGCCTGAAGCTTATCCATCGAGGCGTTCATCGAGAAATCATCGTGCAAGGCAAGCAGGTCGCGCAGCGCGGTCAACACCGCCGCGCACCGCGCGCCGGCCGCCTTCACGGCCGCGGCGTCGGCCTTGCCTTGCTGCCACTCGCCCTGCGCCACCGCGTGGCGCTTGAGAACGAGGCTGAAGAGCCGCCCGGCCGCAGTGCGCGCCAGATCCAGCGCGTCACGGTCAACCCGAGCGTCGCCGGCAAAGACCGGCAACGCTTGCAGCTTGGCCAGCAGATCAGGCACGCCGTTAAGGTGTGGCGACAGACGCTCGCATTCTGTCCGTAACGCGGCGGCGCGTTCAGCCGTCACGGCGCGTTGCGCGTGGTTCGCAAGGCGGCGGAAATCAGGCGGCAGCTCGGCGTGCAGCTTGATCAGCGGCAGCGCGGCGCGCCAGGCCGCCAGCATCGGTTCGGCAGCGGCACGGTAGCGGTCACGGCAAAAGTCCGGCAGCAGCGCTTCGGGCGTGAACGTGTCAGGCCGCCATGCGTTTTTCGTGAAAAACTCCAGCATCAGACTGTCGCTGTGCGAATTTTCCGGCCAGTAAACGAATCCCTTACACAGCGGGTCGGCGGCGGCGAGCGGCAGGCGCTCTTGAATCAGGTCATAATTGCCGCGCAGGTCGTTTTCCCACTCGTAGGCGTGAAAGATGCCGAACATCCAGGGGAACCTGCCGGCCACCCCCCACTGGGTGAAGTCCGAACTCCGGTGCATCTGCGGCAGGTCGGAAGTGTAATCGAAAATGATCGTGTTCTCGGGTGACAGCAGCTTCAGCAGCTCAGCCACCTCGTGGCCGGGCCAGCCCGGATAATAGAAATCCCATGAGGCGATCAGAAGCGGCGCCGCCGGATAGTGCTCGCGCAACTTCGCGACGATCCGGCGGTAGGCGTAGAGCTTCATCTCCAGATTGTCCGCGCGGTTGGTGAACACCGTGCGCTCCGCGAGTCCGATGGTGTGGAATAGATCAGGCGCGCCGTAGGCATCGATGTGGGCCTGCGTCAGCTTCCAGTAGTTGTCCAGGTTCTGGTCGTCGCGGATGTCCCAGACCGCGCCGGTCGGATTGCCCCGATACGCGCCGCCCGCCTGCGGCACAAACGCGGGGCGCGCCTTCTCAAGAAAAGCGTTGGGCGTGCGGCTGTACCAGTGGGTCATGGTGCCGGTGTCCTCGGGATGCATCAGGCCGCGGGCGCGGGCGTACCGCAGCACGCGCTTGCGCAGTTCGCCGCGGTATTGCAGCGGCCATGCGCTGGTGCGGTCATCGTAGGAGCGCGCCACCGCCTCGGGCAGCGGCGCGTCGGCCGGCGGATACGGCACCGTCTCGGGAAACGCTTTCTGGAAGAGGTCGTCCATGCCGATGCGCAGCATGAAGAGGTTGAGACGCTTTTTGAGAACCCAGTCGATCTCCTGCTCCCACTGCTCCGGCCCCCAGTGCTCGGCCTGAAAACGATCGAGGCTGCGGTGCGCGAAATAGCGGATGCCGCGATACTGAAAACGCGGCGCTTCGCTGACATCAAGTCCGTCCATTTCGATCACAGACTTCTTCGGAACCACATCTCCATCCCAGAACCAGCGGCAGCCCGCTTGGCGTTCGAAGAAATCGTAGACCGCGTAGAGTGTGCTGCGCCCGTTGCCACCTGCCAGAAACAGAAACTTGCGCCCATCTTTTTCGGCGGACCTGATCCGATAGGCGTCTGTGTCCGCTCCCACATTCAGAGCTGGAACGAGTTTCTCCTCCACCGCCGTGCGCGCGAAGCGGTTGACGCTGTCGGAGCCGATCACGACGAGATGCGCCGACGCATCAGCCTCAACGGCCACGGCCAAACGGGTCCCGGTCACCGCCTCGTAATACTTCTGAAACTCACGCGCGGCCACCGCGTAGGCCGGCGGCGCCGCCGCGGGCTCCAGGATCTTCCACTCGGCGCCCGCCGCCGCACACGCGGCTGCAACCGCAGTAGCCCATAACATCAACTTCCCGGTTTGACCCATATCACCCTCCTTAAAGGTAGTGACAGACTAACAAAAATGCGCATTCCGCCATGTCACAAGCCTTGTGCTGACAACAACCTTCTACGCACTTACGGAGACAGTATAAACAAATCGCGCCCCCTCCGCGTTCGATTTCGGACCTGACCTTTTTTCAAACATCGCAATGGCATGCGCCCCGGTTAATGCCGGCCGACGGCTCGCGCGGACACTCGCCCCCCAGACCTGCGGCCAGACACACGCTGGGGGGCGAGTGTCTGCACGAGCAGCAGAGAATGGCGCCGAGCCGTCCGCTATCGGCGCACGGCGGCGCTCGCGCCCTGCCGTCGAAAGTCGCCCGTCGCCCGTCGCCAGTCATGAAAGGGACGGCGCGGCCCGGCGCTCACCCCAGCGCCCATGCCACGGGGATTGCCATCACTTTGTCTGAGAAAGACTGCACCCGGGGGTCGTTTGAAAGCAGCAGCCCCATGATCACGGGTTTGTTCAGTATCGTTTGAATGCCGAACAGATGGCGAGCGTCATGACGCGTGACGCGGTCAGACTGCTTGATCTCTATAGGTATGAACCCGTCTTCCATCTCAAGCAGAAGATCCAGCTCTAAACCGTCGTGTGTGCGCAGGAAACTCGGCGCGGCGGGGATGTCCAGACTCTTGACCTGTTTGATGACCTCCGCCACAACCGCGCTTTCAAACTCTGCGCCGGAAAGCTTTTCCCGCTTGCCCAGGATCGCCCGCATGACGCCGGGATCCAGCATGTGAATCTTAGGCGATTTAACGAGCCGTTTCGACGGGTTCCCGAACCAAGGCCTGAGTTGAATGATCTGATAACTGATTTCAAGGTAATTGAGAAACCTTCTGGCAGATGACGGGGATATCTGCGCGTCCCTTGCGAGATTAGAGGCGTTGAGAACCCCGGCCGTTCGCGCCGCCACAGCTTTCTGCGCCAACACGAAAGGCTCCAGTTCCCGCAGCATCACCAAGTCGCGCAGATCACGCTGTAGATATGTGCGGACATAATCATGCAGCCAAACATGGCAATCCGCTTCATTGTCGGTGAAAGGCTCCTTCCAAACCAGCGGCATGGCACCCACCTTAAGATAGCGTTCCCAGATCAGCTTCTGCTTTGCATATTCATCGTCCATCTGCGGGATGCCTGAAAAGACACGGCTGTCGCGGTTGTTGTCCTCCAGAAAACGGCACAGCCGGGAGCGCCGCAAAGGATCGTCCCACCCTTCGGTGCGCATTTCCGGCAGGGTCAGGGGGTACATTTCAAAAATGGAGACGCGGCCTGCCAGCGATTCCTTGACCCGCTCCATCAGCATGATCTGGCTTGAGCCGGATAAAACCACCCGGCAATCAGGCTGACTGTCCACCATGGCTTTTACCGTTTCAAACATGGAAGGCGCTTTCTGCACCTCATCAAGAATGACGCTGCGGTATGAGGCCAGCCAGTCGGCCGCCGACATGCCCGATAACTGCGGACGGACAACCGGGTCGTCAAAAGAGACATACGCATAATCCGCGCACAGGTGCCGCAGCAGGGTTGTCTTGCCGGTTTGCCGGGCACCCATGACCAAGACAAGGTGTCCCAATGGTCCTGCCAACCGTTTCGACAACGACGTTTTGATAGTGCGGTTTTTCATGGGAAACAGCTTACCATACCCGAAATCCATCTTGCAATAGTCAATATTACGCCTATTTACGCTTTACAATAACTGATATTACGCTTTATCAAGGATATTAATCATGACAAACCTCGCGCGGACGCTCGCCCCCCCAGACCTGCGGCCAGACACACGCTGGGGGGCGAGTGTCCGCACGAGCCGCGGTGTCGCATCCGAGCGTTTATGAGGAGCGCGGCCAGCGGTCCGAGACGTCCCGCCGTACTGTGTCAACACAACACATTTTATCCCTCATGCGGCTAAAGGGCGCAGGGCAGTTCTGTTGGGTCCAATAAATCATAATCTTAATCTTAATCATAATCTTAATCTTGCACATCGGACTTTCTCGAGAGTAGACTGCGCCCATGAAAACGGACTTTGATCACGAGAAGCTGCCTGTCTATCAGGAAGAGGCCTGTTTGCGCCGAACAGGGTAAAGTGATGTGGGTGCCCATCGTCTCGATGCTGGTGGGCTTGATCCGCAGCACCTCCGCTGATCGTGTTCATGAGGAGCCGGCCGAATATGAGGCCGACAATCGGCGACGATCAGATTAAGATTAAGATTAAGATTACGAGAAGGTCTCCCCAACAGAACTGCCATGCGCC
>JAQUEX010000243.1 GCA_028684935.1 Kiritimatiellia bacterium
CACTGAGCAGCAGTGCGCATGCAAAGCCGAGCCTGCGAGCGCTGTGAAAGGCAAAGGGCTGTGAACGAAAAGATGAGTTCATCAGGAACACACTCCCTTCACATCCGCTGTGGTTACCCGTATACAATCCGTGCCGTTACTGCGCGTAGACTTCAAGTTCGCTGAGCTGCGCGGCATGGGGATAGGCGGGGTTCGCATTGGCGCGGAACACGAAGCGCACGGTGTCGGTCTGAACCGGATCGAAGGTGATGTTGACCGATTTGCCGTCGCGGTTCTTGTCGGTCGTGTGGACGGTCACGTACGCATCCCCCTTTTTGACCTGAATGTCGAACGCCGTGGCATACCCGCCGGGATCGGCAAAATGCACGATGACGCGGCGCACGGCAGCGGGCTTGGCGAGCTTGACCTCGGCCCAGTGCGGCATCGGCGTGAGCGCGGAGTGCCAGCGGGTGGTGGCGAAGTCGGTATAAGCGCCCCGCGTGCCGTCGTTGAGGCGTGCCGTGCATCCGGTGTTGCCGGGCAGTTCGCTGTCGGAGGATGCTTTGGCGCCGCGCGAGGCGAGCGCCAGGTTGTCAGCCGGCAGCGGTCCGGGGAGTGCGGGCTTGACCCCGAGCGCGGCCCGGCGTTCGTCACCGGACACCCACTCGGTCATCCGGTTCTCATACAGCACGGGGCCGCCCCATTTGCCGGTGGTCACGAGATCAATGTCGCCATCGCCGTCCATGTCGGCCGGCACGATGTTGAGACCGGCGCTGACGCCCTCGTCATAGGTGACGACGTGCTTGCGGAAGGCCGGGTTCGGGCCGGGGGTGAAGCGGTAGTAGAATACGCACGGCGTGCCGAAGGCGTCGGGGTCGCCGCCGTTGTGGGCCATGAAGCGCTTGCCGACCACGACTTCCTTGTTGCCGTCTTTGTCAATGTCGGCGAAAGCCAGATAGTGCGGCTGCGACCAGGAGTCGTCGATCAGATGCTGACGCCAAGAGATGGCGCCGGCCGCATCGCGCCGCTGCTCGTACCAGAAGATGCCGTGCTTGTGGGCCGCGCTGGTGATGAGGTCGTTCAAGCCGTCTTTGTTGACATCGAAGACGAGGATGTTGGCGGTGTGCTCGACCTTGCCGTCCTTGGCACCCAAGGCGATGGGGTGCGCCTTCCACGTGCCCTTGCGGATGTCTTTCGGCGCCTCGAACCAGGCGGCGGGACGGATCACGTCGGGGCGTCCGTCGCCGTTGATGTCGCCGACACCGGTGCCGAACACCGCCTTGTCCATGGAGATCGTGTGGCGCACGTAGCCGGGCTGGCCGTTGGTCTGCACGCCCGGCTCGTACCAGACGGTCACGTTCGTGTCCGGCAGGAATTCCTGCGCCTTTCCGTCGCCGTCGATGTCGACCAGCGTGCCGGTTTCATGGTTGCCTAGCGGGTCGATGACATGTTCAGGCCACAGCTCGTTGGAACTGCCCAGGGTGTTTTCGTACCAGTAGGAGGTTTTTGAAAACCAGCAGGCCGCCAGAATGTCGGGCTTGCCGTCTTTGTTGACATCGACGACCAGGTTGCAGAAATCGTCAGCATACCCTTTACCGTCTTCCCCGACATTGCTGGAAATGGTGCGGATGCGCACGGCCTTCCAGTCAGGCGCGAGGTAGAGATAGGGGCCGGCCGCGATGTCGAGTTTGCCGTCGCCGTTGAAATCGGCCACGCAGCACGCTTCCGAGCGGTAGGTGCCGATGCGGCGCGGCACGAAAGTCAGCGGCGTGAGCAAAGAGCCGGGCGCTTGGTCCGGCACGTCCACCGGGGTGTGCAGCGCGATGGCCTTGAGGGATTTGAGCGCCTCGGTTTTAAGCTCGGGATCGGCCAGTATCGGTGTGAGCGCGGCGACCGCCTCGGGGGTGGGCACGGTACGCCAGGCGGCGGCGACAAGCGCCTTTTCTTGCGGCCGGGCCGCCAGCGCGCCAGCCTCCCTGAGCATGGCCGCACGTCCGGCTTGTTCCTGCTCCTGATCGATCAGGCGGATATAGCCGCGCAGCGCAATCACGCGCAGGCTGGTGTTCGGATAGGTTTTGGCCAGCCGCAGCAGCTCGGGGGCAGCCGCTTTCTCTTTCCAGCCGGCCAGCACGCGAACGGCGTCATCGGCCACCGTGCGCGCGCTGTCGGCCAGCGCGCGCTGGACCAGGTCCAGCCCGGCCGGCGTGCCGGCCAGGCCAACCGCCTGCAGCAGGCTGCTGCGGCGTTCGGCGTCAGCGCTGGCGAACAGTGGCAGGATGGCCTCGGTGGCGGCCTCTGGCTCGCGGCGCGCGCAGGCCATGAGCGCTTTTTCAGCGGCTCGCCTTTCCTGGGGATCAGCAGCCGTGCAGAAGGCCGCGATGAGTTTAGGGATCTGCCTGTCGGTCGCGAGTTCGGTCAACGCCTGGAACGCGGCGGTGCGCACGGCCGGCGCGGCTGCGGTGAGGTGTTCGGCCAGAGCCGGCGCGGCGCGCGGCGTTTTGCGGAAGGCCGCGACACCCAGCAGACGCGTGAGGGCGGCGTCGTCGGCCGGACGCCGCGCAAGCGCCTTCGCGATCCGGGCGTCGGTCTTGGGGTCGGCCAGCTTGATCAGGCTCATGCGCGCCGCGTCCGCCAGCGCGTCGTCCGCCTGGCCGAGCATCTCGATCAGGGCGTCCGCATCCTCAGCGTCGCCGAGGTCGCCCAGTCCGGCGGCGGCAGCCAGCCGGGAGGGCGCATCCACGCCGTCCTTCAGCGCGGCTCGCACCACCGGTGCGCCGGCGCGCTTCTTGGCATGGACCAGAGCCTGCACGACGGCGAGGCGGCCCTGCGGCTCGAGCGCTTTCATCAAAGCTTCGCCACGCCGTTTCAACAGCTTGTCCGGGAGCTGGGCGGTGAGGCGGGCTGCGGTGCCGCGCCACTCTTCCGAAGCATGGTTCAACGCGGCAGGCAGCAGCGTGTGCGCGCGGTCGGGGTCGGCGGCGATGCGCGCGCAAAAGGCGGCCAGCCGGATGTGGTCCGCCAGGCGGGCATCGTCCGAGAGCCGCGTATAGAGTGCGAGCGCCTGTTTCTCGTCGCCGCGCGCGAGCAGCGTCTCCGCCGCCGCGAGCGTGGCGTCGGCCGTGACCGCGTCCTGCGGCGCTGCGGCCAGCGCGGCCAGCGCGCCGGGGGTGGCGAGCTTGCCGAGGTAGGTGAGCGCGGCGGAGCGCACCGGTTGCGGACGGCCGGCCAGCGCGAGGATCGCGGCTTCGGCGGCGGCGTCCGTGCGGCGGGTCAGGGCGGCGATCACGCCGGCCTGCTCGCGTCCGTCCAGCGTGGCGAGCGCGGCGCGCAAGGCAGCGTCGGCTTCGGGCAGGCCGAGGGCTTCCAGAAGCAGGCAGGCGTTGTCGAAAGTCTCGGGACGCGCGAGCTGCGCCGCGAGCGTCGGGATGGCGGCGGCGGTGGCACCGGCCAGCAGCGTCTGGCGCGCGCTGTCCTTTTCGGCCGGGGTGCCATCGGCAAGCTGGCGGAGCAGCGCGGATTCGTCGGCGGCGAGCGGGCATGCCGCCATGAGGGCGGCCGCGAACACCAGCAGAAGGGCGGCCGCGCGACGCGCGGCACGGGCCGGCACGCGTGTGAGCGGATGGGCAGGGATCGAGACAGTGGACATGGTGCAACCTCGTAGTGGGGTTAGATGGACCAAGGAGCGCGGTTCGAACGGTGGATGAGACGGTTGGCCTCGGCATCCTTGACAAACGCGAGCGCGGCGGGATCGAAGGTGAGTTCGCGGTTCAGGTGATAGGCGATCGTGGCGGCGTGGCAGGCGACGTGCGTGATGTGCAGCGCGTCAGCCGGCGCGGTCGGGGTCTGGCGCGACCTGACGCAGGCGATGAACTCGGCCGGGTGGGCCACCGGGCGCATCCAGCTTTCGGACTGGATGGCGCGGGTGTCCAGCAGGGTCGGCGAGGAAACTTGGATGTCGCCCGAGTCATCGGTCTCGACCCAGCCCTCATCGCCCTCGAAACGCACGGCGCACGAGTTGCGGAAGCCTTTCTGGCGCATCACCACCTGGATGCCGTCGGCATACCAGGCGTGCAGGGTGGACTCGTCGACCGGCTTGTAGCGCACCGGCGTGGTATGCTCGCGGTTGAGCACCATCTGGCAGAGATCAAGGGTGTGGCTGCCCCATTCGGTGAGGTCGCCGTGGTAGTCGTATTCACCGTGCCAGCGCTTGAGATAGGCGTTGTTGTAGGGGCGCCAGGGGGTGGGGCCGAGCCACATGTTCCAGTCGATCTCGTCAGCCGGCGGCAGCGCTTCCTCGGGTAGGAAGTGGTTAGCTGCCGAACGCCCCATGCCCGCCATGCCGGCGTGCAGCGTGTGGAGACGGCCGAGGCGTCCGCTCTTGGCCAGCGACATGGCAGTCATAAAGTTGCCGACGGTGCGGCGCTGCACGCCGCCCTGATACACGCGGCGGTAGCGCGCGGCGGCCTTCACGACGGCGTCGCCCTCGTGGATCGAGAGCGAGATTGGTTTTTCGCAGTAGACGTCTTTGCCGGCCTGCATGGCGTAGATCGCGAGGCGCGCATGCCAGCGGTCGCCGGTCGCGATGTAGAGGGCATCGATATCCGTACGAGCGAGAAGGTCGCGGAAGTCGCGGTAGGCCGTGCAGTCGGCGTTGCCGTAAAAGGCATCGACTGTGGCCTTGGCGCGTTCGCGCCGTTCACGCACCGCGTCGCAGACCGCAAGGACGCGCGTGCCGGGCTGGCTCAGGAAAACCGGCAGCATCTGCGTGGCGCGGCCGCCGTTGCCGATGACGCCCAGGGTGACGGTGGCAGACGGTGCAGTCGGATTGCCGCGCGCGGCGGCACCGGCACCGGCGACGGTGGTGAATGCGGCGGCGCGCAGCAAGAATCCGCGCCGGTTGATCGGAGAGCACAACATACAGAAACCCCCTTTATGGGAACAGTATAGAAGAGGCAGAGGTTCGGGTCTTGTAAAACAGCGATTGAAATGTGTATCCGATGCGCATGGA
>JAQUEX010000244.1 GCA_028684935.1 Kiritimatiellia bacterium
ATTATCCAACAGGGTACCACCCAATTGGTGCTGACCGATGACCAGACGTTTGCCGATGTCGACGCCGTCTCGCGTTCGGGCATCTCGTTCAGCAGCGGGTCGACGGCCCTTTCGTTCACGAATGCTACAGGGGTCGCGACCGGACAGCTTGTCGCTGGCACGGGTATCCCCTACAACACCGTCCTCATCGCGCTGAACGGCACAAACGGCATATTGAGTCAGACCACCACCGCTGCGGCTGGTGGATACTATTCCTTTATCCGTCCCGCATTGGCCTTCAACTTCGGCGTGTACGGCACGCGGACGAATGGAATCTCGCTGGTGATCGGCTCTTCGCGGCCGGGAGTCACCCGCACCATCAGCGTCAACCGCCGTCTGGTGCTCTCCCAGAGGACTTCGACACGTAACACGGTGACCTTCTCCGATGATATCGTTTTTGACGAGAACTTCTCGGACGCATGGTCAGTGACCCGCGAGTCTGGAGACATTGGCGGATCGGTCCGGCCGTTGATAATCATTAATGGTCCGGTCGTTTTTGCCGACGGCAACGGGCGAGCCTTCGGGCTCAATGGCGGCGACTGCACCTTCAACGGCCCCATTTCCGGTTCCGGACGTTTCATCGATCCCGGCCCGGGACTACCTTATGCGGGTATCCTGACACTGGCGCATCCAGGCAGCACCTTTGATGGCGGCGTGTTGTTCAACTCTGCCACAGGAGAACTGATCGCGGACAGCACGAACGCGCTCGCCAACATCGGCACACCGTCCGCGCTCGGAGCGGGAGGCGATCTTTCCATCCGGAACCGGACCGTGACGCTGAAGGGGTTCACCGTGCCGCAGATTTCGGACCGGCGGTGGCGGATCGGCGGCGGGGCATCCGCACGGCTCGTCAATGACGGCGGGGCTCCGCTGATCCTCAACGGTGCGGTCGGCAACCCTTACGCCAGCGGAACGTGGCAACTGCTGGGTTCCTACCACAATTTCGGCTCACCGAATAGTATCGGTGGATCGATCACCAATAGCGCATACGTCCTCGATCTTATGGCACGCGGCGGCGCGTGGCGCCTGACCAACGACGGCAACACCTTCACGGGCGTCCCCTCGGTCGCCTACGCCGACCAGTCCGCGCTACAGTTCACCTCCGTGGCGGACGCGGGTATCCCCTCCGCGCTCGGTGCCGGTTCTCGCATCGAGATCAACTGCGGGTCTGGCGGAAGTTCGGAAATCAACTACCTCGAGTACGTCGGGGGGGCACCCGCCTCCACCGACCGGACGCTCGCCCTTGTGGGGAATACGGATAACAGCGGCAACACCATTCTCGTCAACGGCGGTCCGCTGGCGTTTACGGGGATCGTCACCAACGAGACCACGAGGACTGCGATTGGCAGCCTCCGTACCCGTTCCCTCCGTCTGGGAGGTACGGGAGATGGCGTCACATCAGGTTCAGTGAGGCTGGCTGACAACATCAATGAGAACAACCAGACGGCCCGCGTGGACATTGTCAAGATTGGCTCAGGAACCTGGACAATCGGGGGCTCCGGCTTGAACCATCAGGGCTCCACCGAAGTCCGCTCCGGAACGCTGGTGCTGGATTACACGGGCGGCGACCAGATCCCCAATGCCGCTCCGGGCGACATCACGGTGCAGGGGGGCAAACTGGTATTCAGAGGCAAGCCCACCGGCACAACCAGTGACACAATCGGAAACGTGCTTTTCGGCTCCGATGCGATCAACTTCCGGCCAAGTTCGCTGAAACTGGACGCCAACGGCGGGGACGGGGTGGAACTGATGATCGGTAATTTTAACGCCGACAATCAGTCTCAGAGATACGGCCTGTTTGACCTTTCGAGCAGTTCCGGCAACACATTGACCCTCGCGGCTCTGGGAAGCAGTGTCGCTTTCAAGTACGGTGTTCTCGGCATGACGTCATCGTGTCGCGGACTTTTCCTGATCCGCACCGGCAACGGTTATGCCTTTGCCGCAACGAACGGGCTCGGCCAAGTCGTGCCGATGGTTCCGACGGCCCCGATGCCAACAACCGGCGGGAATGCGGCGTCCAACTATCTGCTGGACACTTCGGCCACCCTCACGGGGAATCTCGCGTTCAACACGCTGACCATCAAAGCCGACACAGCACCTTTGACCTTGGCGCTCGGCGCAAAGAATCTTACCGCCAACGCTTATTCCCGCGCGCTCCTTTTCTTGGGGACAAATGATGTGACCGTCAGTTCCACAGGAGGCATGATGCTACCGAACACGGCCTTTTACTGGAACTTCCTGGGCCTTCAAGCGACCTTGCACTACCAAGCGAACATCCGTAAAGAGAGCACCTTTCAATACGTCACATGGGGAGGAACGGGATTCACGCTCTATTCGGGACTCAGCTTAGGTAGTCGGTTCGCCCTGTTCGGCGGAGTTTTCCGCATGACGGCTGACCAGACTCTGAACGTTGCCGATACGCCTCTCGTAGTGACCGACGGCGGCGTTCTCGAGATAGGCGCGGATCTGAACGGGGCCGCTGACGGGCATTTCACGCTGACCTGCGGCACGGCGAGCGGCAACCTCGCGCTCTACGGTGACGCGGGCCTGAGCGCGGCGGGAACGGGCCGCACAGTCAATCTAGGAGGCGCTGGCACGACTCTCACCTGGGGGACAAACGGCTTCCTGACGCACGTCGATAACGCGGACTACGGCTACACGCTGAAACTCTCTTCGCCGCGTGCGGATGCTATGATCGATTTCCAGAACCCGATCGACCTCAACGGCAACACGCCGCACGGACGCCGCCGCACGGTCGAAGTGGCCGACGGTGCCGCGGCCGTGGACGCGCGGCTGAGCGGCGCGGTCAGCGGCCACAGCACGCTGGTCAAGACCGGCGCGGGTACACTTGAGGTGACCGCCGTTCAGAATTACGACGCACTCGAAATCGCGGACGGCACGTTCAAAGCCGCTTCGGGATGTTTCACCAACGCGACGGCGCTCTGCCTCGACGGTGGCGCGTTGACGGCAACGGGGGCGAACACGTTCGGCGCACTGGAAATCGCGACAAACAGTGTGCTGACACTCGTCCCCGGTTCCGCACTCTCCTTCGCGGATAGCGCGGCGGTCGCGTGGGACGGCACGTTGACCCTCAACGGTACCTGGACGGAAGGTGCGGTGCGCTTCGGCTCGGATGGAACAGGGCTCACATCCGATCAACTCGCACACATTACGATAGGCACATCGAAGGTGGCGCTCACGGAGGACGGCTATCTTCGCCGGATTCTTTGCGGCACGAAGATCCGGTTGTGGTGAGAATGACCGGAAACGTCTGAACAGGGGATTAAGGCAAATAAGGTGGCGCGCGGCCTCCGGACGCGCAGACTGACCGGGGACGTCCCGCGCCACTATGAATGCACATAAGGGGGTTAAATGAACACGAAAGAGCATGGGATGATGAAAAAGGGGACAACCGGATTTTCAATGGCACTTGCCAGTCTGGCTGTGCTGACCGTTACCGGCACGGCGCAGGCGCAGATGCTCGACACGACGAAAAACCGCGTGCAGACCACGCTCGCGGTCACCAACGCCATGCCGATTGTCGGTACGCTTGAACCGCGCAAAGTCGGCGACGTGAAAAGTCAGCAATGGATGGTCGGGTGCGAGACGCTCGACCGCGGCTTCGGCGACTATAACGCCTATAAGGAATACCTTGTGCCGCTGGGGATCGGACGCATCCGTCTACAGAGCGGCTGGGCCTCCTGCGAGCGCGAACCCGGAAAATATGACTTCCGCTGGCTCGACCGGATCGTCCGCGACGCGCATGCTCGCGGTCTCGAGATTCTGCTGACCACCTCGTACGGCAACCCCATCTATCCCGGCGGCGGCAACCGCAATCTGGGCGGCGGGTTCCCGACCTCCGAAACGGCCCTCAAGGCGTGGGACAAATGGGTCGAAACCATGGCTCTGCGATACAAAGGCATTGTGCGCGATTACGAGATGTGGAACGAGCCGGACGGCAATAAGGGAAATGTCAGCAACCCCAACTTAGTAGCCGACGTCGACATCCGCACGGCGGAGGTCATCAAACGCGTGCTGCCCGACGCCCGGATTTCGGGGGGCGTGCTTTGCTGGCCCGACACGAAGAAAACGGAGGACTGGCTCAAACGCGTGACGGAATTAAAGAAAGAGCACCTGTTCACATGGTTCGCCTACCACGGATACACGCACAATCCGGACAAGGGCCATTACGAAAACGTGGAGAAGCTGAAAGCGCTGTTCGCGCAGTACGCGCCGAACATCAAACTGTGGCAGGCCGAAGCCGGCGTCCAGTCGGAGTACGGCGAACACGGGGCGCTGTCGAAGTATCCGTGGACCGAGTTGACGCAGGCCAAATGGGACACGCGGCGCATGTTGGGCGACCTCGGACACGACGTGTGGTCCTCGGTTTTCACCATCGCCGACCTCTGCCCCAACCGCGGCAAAGACGACTACGAGGACGACGTGGTGCGCTATGGCCTGCTGAAGACAGACGAGAACCTGAAGGTGGTCAAAGTGAAACCCGCCTACTATGCCGTTCAAAATGTGGTCTCCGTTTTCGATGGCACATTGACACGTATAACCGACGCGGATGCGTTCGCTGTGACCGGGCCAAAGGCCTACTCGGCCTATCTGTTCGCCAAGCGCGACGACACCTACAACCGCAAGCTGCTGGTGCTCTGGGACAAGACCGGTGTACCGTCGGACGAGAACGCGACGCATCCCGTCACGGTTCGGATCAAAGGAACGGTTTTCCGCAATCCTGTGTGGGTGGATCTCATCACCGGCCACATCCACACCATTCCCGACACGTGGGTGACCGTCGCGAACGGCGACACGACACTGATCAACATCCCCATATATGACGCGCCGGTCGTGATCGGCAACAAGAGCCTGTTTCTGGGCGATCACAGGGAAAACGCGGTTTCGGATCCTAATGATGCGTTGGCGTCCTACCGCGCCGA
>JAQUEX010000039.1 GCA_028684935.1 Kiritimatiellia bacterium
TGGGCGAGTACGGCTCGGTGGTCTTCATCGCCGGCAACATGCCGATGAAGAGCGAGATCGTCTCGCTGCTGATCATCACGAAACTGGAGCAGTTCGATTATGCCGGCGCGACGGCGCTCGCGGTGGCGCTGTTGGCGCTTTCGCTGTGCTGCATCCTGGCCATCAACGCGTTGCAGGCCACGGTGGGGCGGGCTGAAAGGAGGGCGTCGTGAACGGTACGGAGCGACAGGCCCTGTCCTGGGGTAATCTCGCGCTCAGCGTGACGGCGGTCACGATCGTCGGAACGGTGATCGTGCTGCCGCTGCTGGTGGTGTTGCGCGAGGCGTTCGCGGCGGGCGCCGGCGTCTGGGCGGCGAGCGTGACCGATCCCGACGCGCGCTCGGCGGTGGCCCTGACGCTGGGCGTCACGGCCGTTGTCGTGCCGCTGAACACGCTGTTCGGCGTGGCGGCGGCCTGGGCGATCGCCAAGTTCCGTTTCACGGGGCGCAGCCTGCTGCTCTCGCTGGTCGATCTGCCGTTCGCAGTGTCGCCGGTGGTGGCCGGCCTGATCTTCATCCTGCTCTTCGGCCGCCACGGCTGGCTGGGGGGCTGGCTCGATGTGCGCGACGTGCAGGTGGTGTTCGCGGTGCCGGGCGTGCTGCTGGCGACACTCTTTGTGACCTTCCCCTTTGTGGCGCGCGAGCTGATTCCGCTGATGACCGAACAGGGCACCGAAGAGGAAGAGGCGGCGTTGAGCCTCGGCGCGACCGGCTGGCAGATGTTCCGCAGGGTGACGCTGCCCAACGTCAAATGGGGCCTGCTCTACGGCGTGATCCTCTGCAACGCGCGCGCCATGGGCGAGTTCGGCGCGGTCTCGGTGGTCTCGGGGCACATCCGCGGCGAGACCAACACCCTGCCGCTGCATGTCGAGGTCCTGTACAACGAATACCGCTTCACGGCGGCTTTTGCCTGCGCCTCGCTGCTGGCCGGCCTGGCGATGGTCACGCTGATCGTGAAGACGGTGGTGGAGCGTCAAGCCGCGCGGCAGACGGCACGCGGAGGTGAAGCATGAGCATTTCGATTGATCAGGTGAGCAAGACCTTCGGCGCGTACACGGCGCTTGACGAGGTCTCGCTGGAGATCCCGTCCGGCGAACTGACGGCCCTGCTGGGGCCGTCGGGCTCCGGCAAGACCACGCTGCTGCGCATCGTCGCGGGGCTGGAGACGGCCGATCCCGACGGACGCGGCCGCATCCTGTTCGACGGCGCGCCGGTGACGGAGAGCCCGGTGAACCGGCGCCGCGTGGGGTTCGTCTTTCAGCATTACGCGCTCTTCCGGCACATGACGGTGTTCGAGAACATCGCGTTCGGCCTGCGCGTCAAGCCGCGCGGCGAAAGGCCCCTGCGCGACGAGATCCGCGAACGCGTCCACGCGCTGCTCAAGCTGGTACAGCTCGAACAGCTCGCGCAGCGCTATCCGTCGCAGCTCTCCGGCGGTCAGCGGCAGCGGATCGCGCTGGCCCGCGCACTGGCGATCCAGCCGCGCGTGCTGCTGCTCGACGAGCCCTTCGGCGCGCTCGACGCGCAGGTGCGCGCCGAGCTGCGGCGCTGGCTGCGTCATCTGCACGACACGATCCACGTGACCAGCATCTTCGTGACGCACGACCAGGAGGAGGCGCTGGAGGTGGCCGACCGCATCGTGGTGATGAACAAGGGCCGCATCGAACAGACCGGCACGCCGGACGAAGTGTTCCAGAACCCGGCCTCGGAGTTTGTCATGAAGTTTCTCGGCGACGTGAATGTGTTTCACGGGCGGGTACACAACGAGCGGCCGGTGTTCACCGGCGACGCGGGCGACGACGGCAGCGTCCGCCTGCTGGTGCGGCCGCACGATCTGGCGGTGCTGCCGCAGCCTGGGCCGGGTATCAGCATTCCGGCGCGCGTCTACCGCGTGATGACTGCCGGCGCGCTGGTGAAGATTGAACTGCTGGACGGCCAGAACCGGCTCGTGCAGGTGCAGGTGCCGCATGAGACCTACCGGACTGCGCCGCTGCTCGCCGGGCAGCAGGTCTATCTGGCGCCCAAGGAATCGCGCCTGTACGGTCAGGCCAGCGAACGGTTGGAGTATGTGATTTAAGCGGGCGGACGTGAATGGAGGTCGACGATGACGACAGAGGCGTTGAGAAGCGAGTTGGCGGGCCAAGCGCCGGAGACGGTGCTGCGGCGGGCGTGGGAAATGTTCGGCGAGGGCCTCGTGTTCGCGACCTCGCTGGCGGCGGAGGACCAGGTCATCACCGAGATGATCGCGCGCAACCGGTGGCCGATCCCGCTGGTGACGCTGGACACGGGCCGGCTTTTTCCCGAGACCTATGACCTGTTGGCCGAGACCGAACGACGGTACGGCGTGCGGATCCAAGTGTTCTTTCCGGACCGCGCGGCGGTTGAAGCGATGGTCGCCGAGTCCGGGGTCAACCTCTTTCGCGACAGTGTCGCGTCCCGCAAGCGTTGCTGCCAGGTGCGCAAGATCGAGCCGCTGCGGCGCGCGCTGGCCCCGTACGCGGCCTGGATCTGCGGGCTGAGGCGCGGGCAGTCGGTCACGCGCGCCGAGGTGAGCGAGATCGAAGATGATGCGGCGAACGGCCGGGTCAAAATCAATCCGCTGGCGGCCTGGAGCGAGGAGCAGGTGTGGGGCACGATCGCGGCGCGCGGCATCCCCTACAATCCGCTGCACGACCGGGGCTATCCGAGCATCGGCTGCGCCGGCTGCACGCGCGCGGTGCGCCGCACCGAGGAAGTCCGCGCCGGCCGCTGGTGGTGGGAAGCGCCCGAACAGAAAGAGTGCGGGCTGCACCGGGGGAGTTAGAAGTTAGGAGTTAGGAATTAGGAGTTAGGAATTAGGAGTTAGGAGTTAGAGAGATGAAGACCCTGTCACAACTGAAACAGCTCGAAGCGGAGAGCATTCACATTTTTCGCGATGCGGTGAGCCAGGCGCAGAATCCGGTGCTGCTCTACTCCATCGGCAAGGATTCGTCGGTGCTGGTGCGGCTGGCGCAAAAAGCGTTCTACCCGGGACGCCTGCCGTTCAGCGTGCTGCACATCGATTCGACCTGGAAATTCCGCGAGATGATCGCCTTCCGCGACCGCTTCTGCGCCGAGCAGGGGCTCGATCTGATCGTGCATGCCAACGAGGAGGGCCGCGCGAAAGGGGTCAATCCCTTCGATTACGGCAGTCGCGCCTACACCGACATCATGAAGACGCAGGCCCTGCTCCATGCGCTCAAGACCGGCAAGTTCGACCTCGCGTTCGGCGGCGCGCGGCGTGACGAGGAGAAGTCGCGCGCCAAAGAGCGCGTCTTCTCTTTCCGCGACCGGCATCAGCAGTGGGATCCGAAAAATCAGCGGCCGGAGTTGTGGAACCTCTACAACGCGCGGGTCAATCCCGGCGAGAGCGTGCGCGTCTTTCCGCTCTCGAACTGGACGGAGACCGACATCTGGCAGTATATCCGCGTCGAGAACATTCCGATCGTGCCGCTCTATTTCGCGGCGCCGCGGCCGGTGGTGGCGCGTGACGGCCAGTGGATCATGGTGGACGACGACCGGATGCGCCTGGAGCCGGGCGAGCGGCCGCAGGAGCGCTGGGTCCGTTTCCGCACGCTCGGCTGCTATCCGCTGACCGGCGCGGTCGAGTCGCGCGCCGCGACCATCGAGGATATCGTGGCCGAGACCATGCAGGTGCGGGTGAGCGAGCGTTCGACGCGTGTCATCGATCATGACAGCGACTCGTCGATGGAGCAGAAAAAGCGGGAGGGCTATTTCTAATGAACACGATCGACACATTTTTAAACGAGCACGAGCACAAGAACCTGCTGCGTTTCATCACCTGCGGATCGGTGGACGACGGCAAGTCCACGCTGATCGGCCGGCTGCTGTATGACAGCAAGCTGATCTATGAGGACCAACTGAGTTCGCTGCAGGACGCGAGCGCCAAAAACGGCACCACCGGCGCCGGCGAGATCGACTACGCGCTGCTGCTGGACGGGCTCAAGGCCGAGCGCGAGCAGGGAATCACGATCGATGTGGCGTACCGCTACTTCGCCACGCCGCAGCGGAAGTTCATTATCGCCGACACGCCCGGACACGAGCAGTATACGCGCAACATGGCGACCGGGGCGTCGACCGCCAACTTGGCGGTGATCCTGATTGACGCGCGTTACGGGGTCGTGACCCAGACGCGGCGCCATGCGTTCATCGCCTCGCTGCTGGGCATCGGCCATCTGCTGGTCGCGGTGAACAAAATGGATATCGGCGGGTATCAGGAGGAGACCTTCCTCCAGATCCGACAGGCCTTTCAGGATTTCGCGCGCAAGCTCGACATCCCAGATATCCGTTATGTGCCGATCTCCGCGCTGAAGGGCACCAACGTCGTGACGCGCACGCCGCAGGCGACGCCGTGGTACGAGGGCCCTTCGCTGCTGGAGATCCTGGAGACGGTCGATGTGTCGAGTGACCTGAACCAGCGCGACTTGCGCTTTCCCGTGCAGGTGGTGTTGCGGCCGCATCTCAACTTCCGCGGCTTCGCGGGCAGTGTGGTGTCCGGCACGGTCGCACCCGGCGACCGCATCCGCGTGCTGCCTTCGAACGTCACGTCGACCGTGGCGCGCGTGGTGACGGCGGAGGGCGATCTGCCCGAGGCGTTCGCGCCCCAGGCTGTGACCGTAGAGCTGGCCGATGAGGTTGACATCAGCAGCGGCGACATGATCGTGCATGAAAACAACCGGCCGCAGGTCAAAGACCGTTTTGAAGCCGTGGTGATCTGGATGAGCGAGACGCCGCTCAAGGCGGGCGACCGCTATCTCGTGCGCCACGCCGGGCGGTTCGTCAAGGCGCGCATCGATGCCGTGCTGTATGCCGTGGATGTCAACACCATGGAGCAGCGCCAGGCCGAGTCGCTCGGGTTGAACGGCATCGGGCGTGTGGTCGTGGAAACCACGCAGCCGCTCTATCTTGACGCCTACGCCGCCAACCGCGCGACCGGCAGCCTGATTCTCGTGGACCCGCTCAGCAACGTCACGGCCGGCGCGGCGATGGTCACCGATGACGTGTTTGTCGATACCGATGCCCCGCGCGTGGTGGGCGATGCCGCCGCGCTGCTGCGCGACCACGTGGACCGCCGCGAGTTCCACTGGGAGACAGGGCTGGTCTCGGCCAAGGACCGGCTGCTGCGCAACCGGCATGTCGGCAAGACCGTGCTGGTGACCGGCGCCCGCGCGCAGGCGGTGCAGCGTTTCGGCAAGGAGTTGGAGCTGCGGCTGTTCAAACTGAACCTGAACTCGTATTATCTGGGCTATGCGAGTTTGGCGCGGGGCCTGGCTTCGGACGTGCGCGACATCCGTTCCGAACATGACGCGCAGGTTCAGCGGCTCGGCGAGCTGGCCCGCATCCTGACCGATGCGGGGATGATTTTCATCACGGCGATTCCTGAGGCGGACGCCTTTACGGTCGAGCGCCTGAAGGTGCTGAACGCGCCCAACGAACTGCTGGTGGTGTCGCTGGAGCGTGACGCGCGGCGGCCGGTGCCGGCTGAGGCGGCGTTGGACGAGGCGGCAGAGATCGCT
The DNA here is from genome assembly GCA_028684935.1 of Kiritimatiellia bacterium. Taxonomy (GTDB): domain Bacteria; phylum Verrucomicrobiota; class Kiritimatiellia; order RFP12; family UBA1067; genus DUPH01. The sequence continues at coordinate 5,594 of JAQUEX010000039.1, forward strand.
CAGAATGTGGATGTGGTGCTGGCGTTGCTGGCCGATCACCGCGTCATTCCTGAATACTGCATTTAGAGGGGCGGCATGACGAAGCGATACGACGACTTGGAGGAGGCGTTCCGCACGTATGAGCGCGGCGAGCTGACACCGGAAACGATCAAGCCGGTCGTGGCGCGTTACGGGATCTACCAGCAGCGCGACGGCGCCTTCATGGCGCGCGTGCGGGTGTGCGGCGGCGAGCTGCCGTGCGCGAGCCTGCGCGCGCTGGCCGATCTCTTGGAGCCGGCCGGCGCGCGCGCGCATCTCACGACGCGCCAGGACCTCCAGATTCACGATCTGCCCGCCGCGCGCGTGGCGCAGGTCGTGGCGACCTGCGACGCAATGGGCTATCCGTTCCGCGGGGGCGGCGGCAACACCTACCGCAACCTCGTTGTGGGTCCATCGAGCGGGCTGTCGGCCGCCGGCTGTTTTGACGTGTATCCGTATGCGCATGCGGTGAACCGCGCGGTGATGGCGAGTGACGCCGCCTTTCAGTTGCCGCGGAAATTCAAGATCGGGTTCTTCGCGGAGGCGGCGGACGCCCTGCGCGCGGCAGTGCATGACGTGGGTTTCGTGGCGACGCAGCGCGGCGGCGCGCGCGGGTTCGTGCTGACCGGCGGGGGCGGCATGGGCCGCGAAAGCCGCGCCGGCGTGCTCTTGTCGCCGTTCCTGCCGGCTGGCGACGCGGTGCGCGCCGCGTTGGCCGCCGTGTCGCTCTTTCACGCGCACGGCGACCGGGAGAATCGCAATCAGGCGCGCCTGCGCTTTGTGTTGAAGCGGCTGGGGAACGAGGCGTTCCGCGAACGCTTTTGGCAGGCCTTCGACGCGATCGCGTGCGGCGAGACGGTGCCCGAGGTGCCTGAGACCGCCCTGCCGGACGGCTTCGCGGCGCGCGCCGCGGCGGCGCAGCCGGGCGTCGGTCAGGCCCGGGACACGCGTTTCGACGTATGGAAGCAGATGGCGGTGCTGCCCACCCGCTTTGGCGAGGCGGTGCGCTCGGTGCGGCTCTTTGTGCCGCATGGCAATCTCAGCGCCGCGCAGATGCGCGCGGTGGCGTGCGTCGCTGAACAAGCAGGCTCGCCGTTTGTCCGTGTGTTGCCCGCGCAGGATCTGCTGATTCCCTTTGCGTCCGATGCCGAGCTGCCCGCCCTGTACATACGGTTGCGGCGCGAGCTGGCGGGCCTTGACGTGACCTTCGACTCCTACAAGGGGCACGTGGTCACCTGCGTCGGGGCGACGGTGTGCCGGATCGGGGTGGCCGACGCGCCGGCGGCCGGGGATGCCCTGGCGGCGGAACTGGACCGTTATCTGCCGGCCGACACGCCGGCAAAGATCAGCCTGTTCCGCCGGGTGGTGGATGACGTTCGCATCTCGGGCTGTCCCAATGCCTGTTCGGCACACCCTGCCGCGCGCGTCGGCATTCAGTGCGTGAAACGGCGGCAGGCTGACGGCACGGTGGTGACGCTGGGACAGCTTTTCACCGGCGCGGGCATCGGGCCTGACGGCGCGGCGCGGCTTTCCGTGGCGGATCCGCGCGGGACGTTGCCGCTGGCCGACCTCGCGCGCATTCTGCTGGACGATCCGGACGCCTAAAAACAAGGTGCCGGCGCCACACGTTTGAAAGTGTGGCGCCGGCCCGGAAGGGTCCCGCATCCCACTGTGTGTCAGCGGGTTTTCCCCGGCTCAGCGCGTGCTTTGGTCGCCGCCCGAATACAGGATCTTGCCGCTTTGTCCGTCCGCGATGCAGAAGGATTCGGGATGGCGGTGGAGCTCCGACTTGAAGGTCAGCCGGCCGGTGTAGCGCCGCTGCAGTTCGACCAGGAAGGCCTCGTCCTCAGTGCGCAGGCGTTCGAGCACGCTGGGCGCGACGACGATCTGCAGCTCGACCATGTTGTGCCCTTCATGGCGCACCTTGCGCATGAGGGCCGCGATCTGGCGTTGGATGTCCACGCTCAAGGCCAGCGGCGATTTGATCAAGCCATGGCCGCGGCAGTAGGGGCAGTCCGAGTACATCTGCGAGAGCAGGCTCTCTTCCTGGCGCTGGCGGGTCATCTCCATCAGGCCCAGCTCGGAGATGGGCAGCACGTTGGTGCGGGAGCGGTCGCGCTTGAGCGCCTGCTTCATGGTCTTGTGGACCGCGTTCTGGTGTTTGCGCGACTTCATATCGATCAGGTCGAGCACGACCAATCCGCCGATGTTACGCAGGCGGAGCTGGCGCGCGACCTCCTCGACGGCCTCGAGATTGACCTCCAGAATCGCATCTTCCTGCGAGCCTTTGCCGCGGTGGCGGCCGGTGTTGACATCGATGGCGATCAGCGCCTCGGTCTCGTCGAAGACCAGATAGCCGCCGGACTTGAGGTTCACCTTGCGGCGGAAGGCCTCTTCGAGCTGGCGCTCCACGCCGTGGTGCTCGAAGATGGAGAGCTGGCCCTCGTAGTGGTGGATGACATTCTTCGCGCGGCGCGAGATTTTGCCGGCCACGCCGCGGATGCGGTCAAAAGCGTCGGCATCGTCGATCGTCACGCGGTCGATCTCCTCGGTCAGCCAGTCGCGCACGACGCGTTCGACCAGGTCGGGCTCGTGATAGACGCAGGCCGGCGGTTTGAGGTTCTTGATGTTACTCTGCAGTTCATTCCACGACTCCCACAGATTGCGCAGGTCGCGCACGAAGGCGCGTTTGTTGGCGCCCGAGCCGACGGTGCGGACAATCAGGCCGGCGTCATCCGGCAGCGGCAGGCGGTCGAGAATCTTTTTCAGGCGCTGCCGCTCCTTGGCGTCGCCGATCTTGCGCGAGACGCCGCGCAGGCGCGTGCCGGGCATCATGACCAGATAGCGCCCGGGCAGGCTGAGGTTGGCGGTGACGCGCGGGCCTTTGGTGCCGATCGGGCCCTTGGTGACCTGCACCACGATTTCGGAGCCCGGGGGAAAGCGTTTAGAGATGTCCTCGTTGGAGACCCGCCGCCGCCGTGACGGGCGCGCGTGGTCGTCGTCGTCGTCCAGCCTGCTGTCGTCATCGGGCAGCATGTCCCAATAGTGCAGGAAGGCGTTTTTCTTCAGGCCGATATCGACGAAGGCGGCCTGCAGATCGTGCTCCAGATTTTGGATGCGCCCTTTGAAGATGCTGCCCACGAGCCGCTCCTCAGTGGGATGTTCGACCTGAAACTCTTCGACGCGTCCATTTTCGACCACCGCCACGCGGGTTTCGAGCTTTTCGACGTTAACGACGATCTCGCGCTTGGGAGCGCCTTTTTTAAACCATCCGAACAATGACATGCTTTCTCCTCCTTGTTGAGCCTTTTGCGGGCGTTGTCGGCGCCCGTTCAAAACCTTGTCTCCGATTCACGCCCATAGATGGACACACTCTGGACGATCCCGAATGCCGCCATCATGGTCAGCATAAAGGTACGCCCGTAACTGATGAACGGCAGCGGCAGTCCGGTTATCGGCATCATCCCGATCGTCATCGCAATGTTGATGAACATGTGACTGAAGGTCAGGGTGATGATGCCGACACAGAACAGGCGCCCCGTATCGTTCTGGCAACGAAACGCCACCCACAGTCCCGAGCCCAACAGGCCCAGGAACAGCAGCAGCACCGTTAAGGAACCCGCGAAGCCGGCCTCTTCGGCCAGCACCGCGAAGATGAAATCATTGGACGAAACCGAGGACGGCAAATACCCGAGCATGTACTGCTCGCCTTTGAGGTAACCTTTGCCCCAGGCGCCGCCGGAACCGACCGCGATCTCCGACTGGCGGCGGTTGTAGCCGCTGCCGTGCAGGTCTTTGTCCGGGAAGAGGAACACCTGCAGGCGCCGCACTTGGTGTGGCTTGAGCTGGGTCATGGCGATCAACTGCTCGCGCCGTTCGCGCGGAAGGTCGGCCTTCTCGGCCGTGTAGATCAGGCCCAAGATCAAGGCGGCGGCGACGGCGCCGGCCAGCACGCAGGACCAGACGATGCGCGGCGCCACGCGCGCGGTGAAGAGCATGGCGAAGACGGTGGGCACCAGCACCATCGCCGTGCCGAGATCGGGCTGCGCGAGGATCAGCACGGCCGGCACGCCGACCGCGACGAGCGTCAGCAGAAACATCACGGCGCCCCGCTTGGCGTCGCGTCGGCTGTAGAGCCAGGCGAGCAGCATGACCACCGCCAGTTTGGCGGGCTCCGAAGGCTGGATGCCGAAGAGCCAGCGTCGCGCGCCCATGCGGGCCTCGCCGATCAGCGGCACGAGCACCAGCAGCACCAGGCAAGCCAGGTAGACCAGCCAGCCCCAGCGGCGGATCACGGTGCGGTAATTGACCCATGCCAGCAGCAGGTAGACCGCGAGGCCGGCCACGCCCACCTCGGCATGGCGCATGTAGAGCATGCGCAGCTCCGGGTCTTCGCGCACCGAGCAGGCGCTGTAGACAAATGCCACGCCGATCACGATCAGCCCGGCCATGCAGGCGAAGAGCATCGGGTTGAGGCGCTGGAAGCGGTCAAGGAGAGTTTTCAGCATGTCAGTCCCCCCTCACTTCCGGATCCGGGGCAACCGCGTCGGCTGTCGGCTCGCTCTCGGGTGGCGCCTCGCCGAACACCGAAACGAGCACGTCATGCACCATCGGGGCGACGGTAAGGCCTCCCGATTCGCCGTTCTCGACGACGATTGCGACAGCCGCCGTGGGCTGTTCGAAGGGCGCGAAGGCGGTGACCCAGGTGTTCTTGCGGCGCGCACCGCCCACGTCGACTTCGGCCGTGCCGGTTTTGGCGGCGACTGCCGTACCGCGCACGCGCACGCGGCGGCCGGTGCCCCGTTCCGCCACATCGTGCATGCCGCCGCGCACCAGCGCGATGGCCTCGGGCGGCCACGCCATGGTGTTGCGCGCTTCAGGCAGGCCGGTGCGCCGCACCAGATGGGGGCGGTAGACGGTGCCGCCGTTTGCAAAGACCGAGGTCAGCAGCGCCATCTGCAGCGGCGTGGTGAGCAGCAGGCCCTGGCCGATGGAGATCTGGCAGGTGTCGCCGGGCCGCCAGGCGTCGCGCATCTGTTTCTCCTTCCACGCGCCGGTGGGCAGCAGGCCGCCGCCCTCGCTGGGCAGGTCGATCCCGGTCGGCGTGCCGAGCCCGAGCCGGTGCGCCTCCTCGTAGATCGGGTCGTACCCGATGCTATGGCCGAGGTGGCAGAAGAAGGCGTTGCACGACTGTTCGATGGCCTTGCGCATTGCGATCTCGCCGTGCCCGTAGGTGTTCCAGCAGCGCAGCCGCATGGTGCCGAGCCGGAAAACGCCGTCGCAGGCATGGGTCATCTCCGCAGAGATGCCGTGGCGCAACGCGGCGATTGCCGTGACCGGTTTGAAGGTGCTGCCCGGTGCGTAGCGGCCCAGCACCGCGCGGTTGAAGAGCGGCAGCTCGGGATCGTCGTTCAGGCGTTTCCAGACACCCGGGGTCATGATCGGCACGAATTCATTGGGATCAAATGCGGGCGCGCTGGCCAGCGCCAGCACTTCGCCGTTGCGCGGATCGAGCACCACGCCCGCGCCGCGCCAGCCGCGCAAGGCCTTCTCCAGCGCGCGCTGCACCTTGATGTCCAGCGTGAGGTGCACGTCGGCGCCGGCGACCGAGGGCTCGCCCTCCCAGACCGCATGCTTGTAGCCGCGCGCGTCGACGCGAATCAGGCGCCCGCCCGAGGTGCCGGTGAGGACGGGGTTGTACTGCCGCTCAATGCCCTGCTTGCCGATCATTTCGGGCAGGTAGAAGTGGATCTTCTGGCCGGGCAGAGGAAGGGGGCGGTCACGGCCGACATAGCCCAGCACATGCGCGGCGATCGCACCCTGCGGATAGATCCGCTCAGGCTGCACATAGACGTCCACGCCGGGGAAAGGATCCACCGTTTCAGCCCAGCGCGCGAGGGTTTCCTGATCCACGTCGCGCCAGGCCAGCAGCGGCATCGGCAGGCTCTGAAGCACATGGTTAGAGATCGCGGCGAACGAGAGCTGGCGCGGGATGCCCAACGCGGCCGCCAGACGGTCCACGTCGGCATCCACCGCCCGGATCGTGTTGATCCAGCGTCCGCGCTTGCGCAGCTCCTCGACATAGTAGGCGATGCAGTAGCTCGCGCGGTTGTCAGCCAGGCAGACGCCGTTGCGGTCAAAAATCCGGCCGCGCGGTCCCGGCACCTGAACCCGCCGCACGCTCTGCCGCAACTGGTCGCGGGAAAGCGCGGAGAAGCGCTCCACCTGCACGCGGTGCAACGCCACTGCCAAAAACACGATTCCTGCCGTAAACAACAGCGCAAAAAGCGCGATCCGCCAGCTATCGGTCAGTTTCTGCCCATAAGATTCCATGTCCCTCTTTCACCGGCGTGACAAGGCCGGAGAGGCGGTCGATCAGACCGCAAAACGCAAATCCCGCGAAGCCGGCCAGCATGCCGGCCGGCACCGTATAGCCCAGCACCTTCAGATGTTCCAAGGTAAAAAGCGCGGCGCTGTCGTGCAGCCACAGCCGGGTCCAGAGCCATTGGGCGGCGGCGGCTGCCGCCGTCAGCAGCGTGCCTTGCAGCAGTCCGGCCTCCAGAAAGACGCGCTGCAGCAGGCGCACCGCGCCGTAGAGCAGCATCAGAAAGAGCGGCGTGCAGAGCGGCGGCAACCCCCCGAGCGCGTCGGTGAGACCGCCGGCCCAGACCGCCGCCGTCAGGGCGACCCACACCGGACGGGTGAGCGCGGCATAAAGCGCGACGGCCGTTAGAAAAACGAGCTTGACCGGAAAGGCGGCGGTCGCGGGAATCAGGTCCTGCATCAGCGCGGCCATGAGCAGGGTAAAGGCCAGAACCGGGAGCTGCATGTCAACGCGCATGTCGGCCTCCCTGTCGTGTCAGGATGAAGACCTCGTCGAGCGCCGCCATGTCCACGGCCGGCATCACGGCGGCCTCGCGCGAGAGGCCGTCCGATTCCAGGCTGCTCTCCAGCAGGTAGCCGACGGTCAGGCCTTTGGGGTAGGTCGGACCCAATCCAGACGTAACGATGCGCGTACGCGGCGGCGGTTCGAAGTCGCGGGCCAGATAACGCAGTCGCAGCGGCTCGACCACATAGAGCAGGGTCAAGACGGGGTTGACCGCCGGGCGCGCGCCGCCGCCGTACAGGATGCCGCGCACGACGCCCACGCCCTCGCCGGGCGTTTCCAGCTCGCAGGCGACACGGCTGTTGGGGTCGGTGATCAGCATCACCTCGCAGGTGTGAGGCGAGACCTCCGTGACGCGTCCCACCACGCCGTCGGGGACCACGACGGGATCGCCTTTTCGGACCCCGTGAAGCGAGCCCTTGGCGAGCCGCACGCTCTGCCAGACGGCGGAGGTGCCGCCGCGCGAGAGCACCGGAGCGGCCTGCCAGCGGCAGGCGATCGGCGGGGAAAAATCCAGCAATGCGCGCAGGCGGGCGACTTCGGTTTCCAGCGCCTCGCTCTCGGCGAGTGCGAGGCGCAGGCGCGCCACATCGCGCTCGAGCATAGACGCGCGCGCCGCGTTGCGGGCACGCGAAAGAACGGCCTGAAGGCGAACCCAGACGGTTCGCTCAAGCCACACCTTGGCATTCTCGTAGGGATAGAGCGCCTCGCGTGAAAGCACGCTCACCCCGGCGTGCCAGAAAACCAGCACACCGAGCGATACCGCCAACAGCCATACCCACCGTTTCGCTTGCTTCACCCTGGTCGCTCCCCCGTTTTACCGGGCAGGCAGAGACCAGAAAGCAGCCGTGGAAAAGATCACCGGCCCATTTTCGACTTGGCCAGGAAATTCAGCTCGTTCAACACCACCCCCGTCCCTTCCGCGACCGCGCTCAGCGGGTCGTCGGCCAGTGTGACGGGCAATCCTGTCTGTGACGCGATCAGCTTGTCCAAACCGCGCAACATGGAGCCGCCGCCGGCCAACACGAGGCCGCGGTCCACAAGGTCGGCCGACAATTCGGGCGGACACTTTTCCAGTGTGATCCGCACGGCGTCGACGATTGCGGAAACCGGTTCCTGCAAGGCGTCACGAATTTCTTCCGAGGTGACAGTCAGGGTTTTGGGAAGCCCGGCCACCAAGTCGCGGCCTTTGACTTCCAGCGTGCGCTCCTCACCCAAAGGATAAGCCGAACCAATGGTGATTTTAATCTCCTCCGCGGTCCGCTCTCCAATCATCAGATTGTAAACTCTTCGCATGTACTGAACGATACATTCGTCCATGGCGTCGCCGCCCACGCGGACACTCCGCGCGTACACAATGCCGGCCAGCGAGATCAACGCGACCTCGCAGGTTCCGCCGCCGATATCGACGATCATGTTGCCAGCCGGCTCAGACACGGGCAATCCCACCCCGATGGCAGCCGCCATCGGCTCTTCAATCAGGAAGACCTCGCGGGCGCCCGCGTGGCGCGCCGACTCCTGCACGGCGCGTTTCTCCACTTCCGTGATATCGCTCGGCACCGCCACGATCACGCGCGGTTTCACCAGCTTGGCCGAGTGGACCTTGCGGATGAAGTAGCGGATCATCGCCTCCGTGATATCGAAATCAGCGATCACGCCCGATTTCATGGGGCGGATCGCCACAATGTTCCCCGGCGTGCGGCCCAACATGCGTTTGGCCTCTTCGCCGACCGCCAAAATCCGTTTGGTGCCCTCTTGAATGGCCACGACAGACGGTTCCCGGATCACGATTCCGCGGTCTTTGACAAAAACCAACGTGTTCGCGGTCCCGAGATCAATCCCGATATCGCTGGAGAAAAAGGCCAAAAGCTTATTGAACATCACGCGTTCTTTCCCGTGGGTCAAACGTTCTTCGCCGTGCCATAAAGGCGCAGTGTTTGTAGTTTCAACGATAAACCCCGGCGGGTCAAGCAGAAACAGCAGAAACAGCAGAAACCGCAAGTCGGTCAGGCCTCGGACTGGAAGATGCCCTGGAAGTCGACCGCCTCGGCGGCCATGGCGAAGACGGTCAGCGGCAGGCCGGCGGTGCCGTCGAGAAACGCGCGGGTGTATTCGGCGTAGGCGTCGTCTGATTCGCTCTCCGGCTTGCGGACGCCCAGGAACACAAGGGACGCGCCGCGCGAGGCCTCCCTGATCCGCTCGAAGGCGGGACGCTCGTCTTGGATCAGCACCGAGACCTCGGCGTCGACGCGCGCCTGCGTAAGGAAGGCGTCGAGCGTGCGGCGCGCCTCGTCGCGCGCTTCCTCTTTCTCGACGACGTGACACAGCCTCAGCCGGGCACCGGACCAGCAGGGACTGCGCTTGACCATGCAGGCCAGCGCCAGCATAAAGGCGACATTGGGCGTGAGGCCGCGCCACCAGATGTCGATGCGCGGCTCGGCGGCTGCGGCGCTTTCATCAGCCGTTTCCCGCACGATGATCAGGTTGCGGCGGGTGTGCGCGACCAGCCGCACCAGCCGCGCAAAGGGCAGCAGGGTGTCCGGCTTGTCCGAGACGCCGATCAGCACCGTGTTGGGCGTGAGCGGCCCGTAGCCGTAGGCGCGCACGAGCTCGCGGATGCCCGACCAGTGGTCCTCGCCGGGCTGGATGCGGACCTGTGCCTCCACCCCTTGTTTTTCCAGGTAGCCGCGGATCGACAGGCGCAGGTTCTCGGCGCGCTCGGCGGTCCAGGTGTTTTCGGGGATGATCGAGGCCACCGTCACCAGGCTGCGGTTGCGCGAAATGGCGTCGGCCATCTCGATCAGGTGCCAGCGGCGCGTGGGCGCGCCCGCCAGCACCAGCAGGTTCGGACGCCAGTTGCGCTCGCCGCCGGTGTGTTGCGCCAAGCGCCGCACCACCATGCGCACGCCGAACATCAGCAGGCCGACCCGCATGTCGCCCCAGCGCGCGCGCAGCGCGCGGCGTTTCATGATCCAGTAGACGGCGGCGACAAAGGCCGTCGCGACCAGCGTCCAGCCGGCGCTGATCATCAGCATCATTTTGAGGCACACGACAAAGCCGATCAGCGAGAAGACTGCCGGCACGCGGAACGTCGGCCGCCACGAGGGGTTGCCCATCAGTTCTTCGAGGCCGGCGGAGAGATTGAGCAGCCCATACGCCGTGAGATAGAACATGGTCAGAACCGGCGCGATCAGATTGATGTCCCCCAACAGGATGCCGGCAGCGCCGATCGCCAGCGCGAGCAGCGTCGCCAGGCGCGGGTCGTTGCCGGCACCGTAGCCGCGGCCCAGGATTTTCGGCAGAACACCGTCATACGCCAGGGCCTGCAATGTGCGCGGCGCCGAAAGCATGCAGCCGACCGCGCTGGAGAGCGAGGCGGCCCAGATGCCGAGCAGGATCAGCGAGCCCCAGCGCGCGACCTTCTGGACGATCAGCGTATCGGTCATCAGCACCCCGCGGTCCGGAACGGCGGCGTTCAGAAAAATCGGGATCGCCAGATAGATCGCGCAGCCGGCCAGCACCGCGCAGATCGTGCCGAGCGGCAACGCGCGGCTCGGGTTCTTGAGGTCGCCGGACATGCTCACGCCCGCGAGAATGCCGGTGACGGCCGGGAAGAAGACCGCCAGCACCGGCCAGAAGCCGAGCGCCGCGGGCGGAGCGGCGGGAGGGGTCAAGGCCGCCGCGTCCGGCGTGCCGCCGAGAAACAGCGAGACCAGCGAAAGCACAATGAAGGCCATCACGACAAACTGGGTGCGCAGCGCGAGGTCGGCCGAGAAGGCGGTGATCACGCCGAGGATCGCGAGCGTCACCAGGCCCACCGTTTTGACATCGAACATCGGCAGCACGGCGACCACCGATTCGGCGAAACCGGCGGCGTAAAAGGCGATACTGATCGCCTGGGCCAGGAAGAGCGGGATGCCGATCGCGCCGCCAGCCTCGACCCCGAGCGAGCGCGAAATCATGTAGTAGGCACCGCCGCCCTTGACGCGCATGTTGGTGGCGAGCGCCGACACCGAAAGCCCGGTGAGAAGCGTGACCGAGCTGGAGAGGGTTACGATGACCAGCGTCAGGGTGAGCCCGACATGGCCGAGCACCCACCCCGAACGCAGGTACATGACCACGCCGAGAATCGTGAGGATGCTCGGCGTGAAGACGCCCTTGAAGGTTCCAAAGGCATAGCCTTTTACAGACGGCTCATTCATAGGGCCGTATTATAAAGGCAAAAATCAAAGAGGAAAGAGGGAAATCGCCCCTTAGCTCTGCAGCGCGGTGATACAGAGCGTGCCGAAAATGTCATCGGCGCTGCAGCCGCGCGAGAGGTCGTTGACCGGCTTGGCTAAGCCCTGAAGCACGGGGCCCAGCGCGGTTGCGCCGGCCAGCCGCTCCACCAGCTTGTAGCAGATGTTGCCGGCCTGCAGGTCCGGGAAGATCAGCACGTTGGCGTCGCCCTGTAGTGCGCCGCCCTTGTTTTTGGAGGCGGCGACCGCGGGCACGAGCGCAGCGTCGGCCTGGAGTTCTCCGTCAACCACGGCGTCCACACCCAGGGCCTCAAAGCGCTGCCGGGTCAGTTCCGCCGCGGTTCGCGCCTTGTCCACCAGCGCATGCTTGGCGCTGCCCTTGGAGGAGAAACTGAGGAAAGCCAGGCGCGGCTGACGTCCGATCAGCTTGCGGTAGGAGAGGGCGGTGGCGTGCGCGATATCGACCAGTTCCTCCGCCGTCGGGTTGGGGTTCACCGCGCAGTCCGCGAAGAGCAGCGTGGTGTCGCCGGAGGCGGTCGGCGCCTTGAGGTCCATGATGAAGGTCGAGGAGGCGAGCGCGATGCCTTTGGCCGTGCCGACACAGTGGAAGGCACTGCGCAGCATGTCGCCGGTCGAGGCGATCGAGCCGGCCACTAACCCCTGCGCCAGATCCAGCGCCACCATCATGTTGCCGAAATAGAGCCGCTTGCCCTTCACCGTGGCGTCCGCCTCTTCGGCGGTCATGCCCTTGGCTTTGCGCTTTTCATGGAAGGCGGCGGCCAGACGCGGCTGCAGATCGGAACACGTGTAGTCGATCACGCGCACGCCGGCCGCGGCCAGCGTCATGCCGGCCTGCGCTTCGGCGGCCGCGATTTCGGAGGGCGTGCCCAGCACGACCGGCGTGCAGATGCCGGCCTTGGCCGCTTTGACGGCTGCTGTGATGACGCGCGGATCTTGGCCCTCGGGCAGCACGATGGTTTTATTTGCCGCCTGGGCACGGGGAATCATGGAGTCGAGAATGCTCATTTCGTTTTGATCCTTATTTTTTTAACGTTGTCGCGAGCAGCTGGAAAGTTTCGCTGGCAATCATCAGCTCTTCGTTGGTCGGGATCACGATCGCGGGCAGTTTCGACGAGTCCGTGCTGATGACGCCGGCCGTGCCGCAAACCTCCTGGTTCTTCACCTCGTCCAATTTGCATCCCAGCGCCTCAAGACGGGAGATGATCGCTTTGCGCGCCGGCGCGCTGTTTTCCCCGATCCCTCCCGTAAAGATGACGGCATCCGCGCCGCCGACCAGGGTGAAGTATCCGCCGATATAAAGGGCTGTCCGGTGTCCGAACATGTCGATCGCATTCTGCGCCGCTGCCTTGCCCTGCTGCGCCGCGTTGATGGTGTCGCGCATGTCGCCGCTGTCGATGCCGTTGATCCCCATCAGTCCGCTCTGCTTGTTGAGCACGTTGTCGATCTCGTCCACGCTCAGCCCCTTGCGCGCGAGGAAAAAGATGATCGCCGGATCGATGTCGCCGCAGCGCGTCCCCATGATCAGGCCCGGCAACGGGGTCAGACCCATGGAGGTGTCAAGCACCTTGCCTTTTCTGATCGCCGCGATAGAAGAGCCGTTACCCAAATGGCAGATGATCAGGTTCAACTCTTCAAGCGGCTTCTTGAGGAACTCGGCCGTCGCGTAGGCCACGAACTTGTGCGAGGTGCCGTGGAAACCGTACTTGCGGATATGGTACTCGTCGTAATACTTCTGCGGAAGCGCGTACATGTAGGCGTATTTCGGCATGGTCTGATGGAAGGCCGTGTCAAATACCGCGACATTCGGCACATTTGTGAAGACCGTCTCGCACGCCACAATACCCTCGAGGTTCACGGGATTGTGCAGCGGCCCGAGATCCGCGCATTTCTTGATGACTTCTTTCACATCCTCTGTGACGACCACAGGGTCGGAGAAATCCTCGCCGCCATGGAGCACTCGATGGCCGATCGCGTTCACCTCTTTCAACGATTTCAAAACGCCGTTTTTGGGATCCACCAACATTTTGCACGCCATCGCCAACGCCTTGCCGTGATTCTCGGCTGAGATTCCCTGCGTCATCTTGGACTCGCCGTCGCGCTGGTAAACGAGATTTGCGTTCGGGCCGCCGATTCGCTCTACAAGGCCTTTGGCTAAGACCGTCTTGGTGGTCATGCTGAAGAGTGTGAATTTGAGCGAGGAGCTCCCCGAATTGATCACCAGGATCTTGTCGTACTTTTTTAATGGCATGATCAGTCCTTCTCTGCTTCGCGTGTGAAAAAAATAAGAATGGCGCCTCCGTCGTGCGCCAAAAAAAACCCTATTAGTTTGCGCTTCTTTGCCCGCTAATTCAAGGCTAATCATGAGGCTAATCATGAGTGGACTATCCCCAGTTTTCAGCCTGACGCGAACAGGGGCAGTTCTTGCTGCATGTCGACCATGCCGCGTGTGGTTTTCTGGCGGCACCATCTGCCGCATCTGTTGAAGAGCCGCGCGATGCCGTCGGCGAGCGCGTAGTAGTGGAAATCGGGGACGCCGAACAGGCGCTTCGAGACTCGCGTGATATTACGCCGCGGCGGACGGACTCGCCAAGCCAGCAGGAGGCGAAAAAGACCGCGGCGAGCACGACGGCCATAATGTTCTTCAGGCGCGTGTAATCGAGCAGCCGGATGTCCATCGCGCCGTACTGAATCTCGTATCTCTTCTCGCTCTCCTCCGTCTCCCGCCAGATTGTCTCCGCGTGGCGCATCCGGAATTTCGCGGCAAGCTTCCCGGCGATGAACGGCTTGCCCTTCCAGAGCAGGGTACGGTCGCCCACAAGCCGGACGATAAAACGCAACTCTTTGTCCAACAAGTGGTTGAACAGAATCTCGCGGTCGCAATCCCGGTCGGTCACGTAAATCCCGCGCTTCTTGGAGGCCGCGCCCGATGCAGCTGAGCTTCACGTCCTTCGACGCCTGGAGCCCGTAGAACATGTCCCCCAGAAACGTCAGCACCGGCTTCGAAAAGTGGGGAGAAAATATTCCCAAAAACGTTCGAGCTGCCCTCGCACTTTGAACACCGTTCGCGCACGATTCGGATTGTTAAGCCCCCCCCCCGACGGTACATCCCCGGCCACCCGGGGACCGAAGCGGAGCGGCGGGCGGGAGCGGCGGCTCAATGCCCGGCGAGATCGGCGACCTCCGGCTTCGCGCCCGGCAGGTTCCTCGTGTGGCAGGTATCGTTGATCGTCCTGAGGAAGAAGAGGCCGCCCTCGGTTTCGAGCACGTTGATCGCGCAGGTGCCCTGCCGGACCCGCCAAAAGAAATCGGTCGGCATCTCGAGGCATCCGAGGAGAATGAGCCGGATGTTGACCGTGTGGGTCACGATTGCGACGCTCTGCCCCTCGTGGCGGGCGGCTATGGCCCTGACCGTATCGACCGACTGCCGGCGCAGGTACTCGAAGGACTGGCCGCCCGGCGCCTTGAACTTGCTCGGGCGCTCAAAGCAGAGCTTGTAGGTCTCCGGGTACTTCTCGCTCGCCTCGCCGAAGCTCATGCCCGTCCACTCGCCCCAGTCCATGTCCAGTATACCCGGCTCATCAATCGCGCTCAGGCCGAAAGGAGCGCCGACGGCCTGCGCGGTCATGCGCGCCCGGGAGACCGAGCTCGTGTAGACGGCCGAGAGGCTCCAGCGGCTGGCCACGGCCTTCGCGGCCACTTCAGACTCGACCATGCCTTGCTCCGACAAGGGGGCATTGATTCTCCCACGGAACCGATCTCCGTCGTTGAGAACGGTATGACCGTGGCGCACGATGATGAGTGTCGTCATAACCAAAATTCCTCTGAGTGTGCGAGGCTCGGCCTCTTTGCCCCGAGCCATACAAAAAAACTTATAAATGTACCAAAAGCGGCAGCGCAAGTGAAGGTCCGAAACAGGCCGAAAAAAGAAAAAAAGGAAAAAAGAAAATCATGGCGGTTGGGTGCCTCGGCTCATCTCGAATACGGCTTGCCATGCAGGTTCTGATGCGGTACAAATGGAGTGTCATTGCGAGCATCAGAGTAGATACGTGCTGTCAAGGTTAAGACCCATGGAAAAACTTTTCGGAACAGACGGCATCCGCGGCCAGGCCAACCGGTATCCCGTGAATTCGGAGCTTGCCCTTCGCCTCGGCAAAGCGCTCGGCAAACGCCTCAGCGCCCACGGCTACGGCAGCGCGCGCGCGGTGATCGG
>JAQUEX010000245.1 GCA_028684935.1 Kiritimatiellia bacterium
GGCTCACGCATAACCTTGGAGACGCCTATGAAACGCTGCCTGACATCGTGTGTTCTCATCGCCTGCGCCGCGCTCGCGCTGCGCGCCGAACCGTACAAGGCCGACTGGGAGTCGCTTGATAAACGTCCGATTCCTCAATGGTGGCAAGAGGCCAAATTCGGCATCTTCATCCATTGGGGCGTCTACGCGGTGCCGGCCTACGCGCCGACCGACGAGGCCAATGTCTATGCCAAGTATTCGGAACATTACGATAACCGCATGCGTTCCAAGAACGCGGCCTTCACCAACTTCCACGCCCGCACCTATGGCGACCGCGTCACCTATGCGGACTTCGCCACGCAGTTCCGCGCCGAGCACTTCAATCCCGGCCAGTGGGCGGACCTCTTCAAAAAATCCGGCGCGCGGTATGTGGTGCTCACGTCGAAGCACCACGACGGTTTCGCGCTCTGGCCGAGCGCGTACAGTCCGCGCTGGAACGCGCAGGTGCTCGGGCCGCACCGCGACCTTGCCGGCGAGCTGACTGCTGCGGTCAAGCAGGCCGGCCTGCACATGGGCTTCTACTACTCCCTGCTCGAGTGGGGCGCACCGCTCTACAAGGAGAACATCGGCCGCTGGGTCGCGGAGATGAACCTGCCGCAGATGAAGGAGCTGGTCACGCGCTATGAGCCCGAGGTGGTCTGGACCGACGGCGAGTGGGACTACTCCGACGAAGAGCTGCGCAGCGTCGACTTCCTGGCCTGGCTCTACAACGAGTCGCCGGTCAAGGAGAGCGTGGTGGTCAATGACCGCTGGGGCAAGAAGACGCGCGGCAAGCACGGCGGCCACTACACGACCGAGTATGACCTGATCCACGCGGGCAGTTCGCTCGACACCCAGTTCGTGCATCCGTGGGAGGAGTGCCGCGGCATCGGCGGGTCGTTCGGCTTCAACCGCTTTGAGGCCACCGCGCACTACATGACCAGCGCGCAGTGCGTGGAGACCCTGATCGAGAAGGTCAGCCGCGGCGGCAACCTGCTGCTCAATATCGGCCCGCAGGCCGACGGCCTCATCCCGGTGATCATGGAAGAGCGCCTGCTCGACATGGGGCGCTGGCTGAGCGTCAACGGCGAGGCGATCTACGCCACCACCGCCTGGCAGCACCGTCCCAAGAACATGCGCGAAACCAAGGTCTACTTCACCCGGAAACCCGATGCCCTCTATGCGATCTGCGTACGCTGGCCGCAGGCCCCGCTGGTGATCAACAACATTGCCAAGGCCGATGCGGTCTCGCTGCTGGGCAGCCCCCTGCCGGTCACATTCACATGTAGCGGCGGGTCGCTCACGATCGAGCCGCCCGCGGTCAATCCCGGCACCCTGCCCTGCGAGTACGCCTGGACCTTCAAGATCGCCCGTCCGCAGGAGTGAACGTTGCCGGATCGGTTATTGCCGTCTGAGCTTCGAACCGTTAAGATGCCGGGGTTTGAGGATTGGTGCAGGGTTAGACAAAATGAGTACTTACCATCTAGACTCTTTTACAATCGGGGCGTTTCGTGGGCTCCAAAGTACGACTTTCGAGCGGCTAGGCCGTTTCAATCTTTTAATTGGCGGCAACAATTCAGGGAAAACCTCGGTGCTCGAGGCCTTGCAGGCCTTCTGTAATCCCGAGAACCCAGTTGATTGGGTTAGAATCGCCAACGCTAGAAATTCCAATGCACGTGTGTTTCCGGCTTATTCGTTTAACGACTGTTTGGCGTGGCTGTTCCCTCATGCAAAACAAGCGGACACTGGCAGCCCAGGTTCAATTCAGCTTTCCGGTATTGGAACATGTCCAATTCAACAGGTTGAGGCGAGTATTCAGCCGGTCTTCGGCATGCCAGACAAAGAAGACCTTGAGTATTTTGCAAAACAAACTCCCGGTTTTAATCCCGAAACAAGCGGAACGGTTGAGGGGCTCGAGATCAAAATGGACTCTGTGCGCCTTCAAGGTAACTCGCTGGCCGCTCCTGTATCCGTTACCCGCCGCTTTTGGCAAGACATTCCTTTTGTTCGGTGGCGAGGCATTTCTTCCAACTCATTCCCTGTGGCCGCCGTTCTGGGATTTGAATACCGTTTTGCAGAACTCTACGCCGACAGTTACTCAAAATTGAAGGCCGATCAACAAAAGGAAATTCTCGAACTTGCCCGAATGTTTGATTCCGGTATAGTGAGTATCAATGTCGCCTCTAAGAATCGCCGACCTTACCTGAAGATCGAACACAAGGATTTGGGCGAGGTCCCACTCATGGTTTTTGGTGACGGGATGAAGCGTGTGCTTTTCATTGCGACAGGCCTTGTTACAGCCAAGGACGGCTTCTTGCTTTTGGATGAGATTGAGAGCGGTAT
This sequence comes from Kiritimatiellia bacterium, assembly GCA_028684935.1. GTDB lineage: Bacteria > Verrucomicrobiota > Kiritimatiellia > RFP12 > UBA1067 > DUPH01. The sequence goes on from JAQUEX010000245.1 coordinate 2,362, forward strand.
ACATGCTTTTGTTTTACCAGAGATCATGAAATGGTTGTTCAGGGCTGCACGGGAATATAACATCCAGATATTTGCAACAACACATAGCCTCGAGGCTGTCGATGCCGTGCTTTCATCTGCCAAGGAGTCCCCAGATGAATTTGTCACATACCGCCTGAGCAAAGAGGAGCATCTCGCCAAGCGGATGAACTTTAACCTGCTGACTGACCTCCGGGTTCATGGCGGTTTGGAGATCAGGTAATCTATGCGTGTCGATCTCATAGCGGTTGAAGGCGCACACGACCTTGCTTTTGTTCAACGGGTGCTCAAGGCTTTCGGGTTTAGACAGAAGAGACGGTTAGGGAATCCAGAAACCCCGTCGGAAAATATCCCTCTTGCCGTCCAAGGGCTAATCCCCCGCAATTTCCCAACAAACAAAGAGAGCGATATCCATAGACGCCCTGACGTTCCCGCTTTTCATGTCAAGGACGAACAGTGTGTGGTTCTGATTCCTACTGGCGGTGACTCCATGCTTGTTGGCGGAGTGTCTAATGCGATTGGAATTATGGACCTCGACTGCGTGTCATCGATTGGTTTCATTTTGGATGCAGACTGTAACCCGCCTCAGCATAAATTTGATAGGCTGAAAGCCGAGTGGGTCGAAAAAATTAAAGACAATGAACTCCTCCGCAAGTATCAGTTCCCTTCATGTGTTGGTGTTTGTACCACAGGGATATGTCCATTCGGCGTATTCGTCATGCCCGACAATCAGCGCAGCGGCTCACTAGAATCTATTCTTTTGGATCAGGCGAAAGCTGTTTATCCAGTGCTGCATGATAAAGCTGATGCGTTTATTCAAACAGTTAAGAATACCGACGATGCGATTCCGCCAGGATCAGAGCTGACCCAGGCAGGGAGAAATGAGGGCAAGGCCATCCTCCACGCCATGACCAGCGTGCTGAAGCCAGGTAAAACCCTTCAAACCAGTATTGCCGACAACGAATGGGTTCCTGACGGTCCAGACCAATTTCCGGCTTTTTTTGATCCGCTCGTGACATATCTGGAGCAACTCCTCGCGCTGAACCGGGAGGGGGAGGGATGAGTTTGGGCGTCGGGCAGTCGAGCAGAAGGATGAAGGGATCGCGCGATGCAGTTGGGATGGAACGAGATCAAGCAGCGGGCCGTGAGTTTCTCGCGGGAATGGGCCGGAGAGACCCGCGAGCAAGCGGAGGCCAAATCTTTCTGGGACGCTTTCTTCAACGTGTTCGGCATTCCGCGCCGCAGCGTCGCCACCTTCGAGGAGCCAGTCCGCAGGCTGGGCGGGCAGTACGGGTTCATTGACCTGTTCTGGAAGGGGCGTCTGCTGGTCGAGCACAAGAGCCGCGGCAAGAGCCTGGACCGCGCCGAGTCGCAGGCGTTCGAGTATTTGCAGTCGCTGGCGGGCGAAGGCCGCCACGACGAGATCCCGCGCTATGTGATCGTCACCGACTTCGACCGCCTCGCGCTTTACGACCTGGAGCCGGAGGAGACGCGCGACCTGCCGCTCTTCTGCGGGCTGCACGTCCAGCGCGTCGAGATCCGGGTGGGGGACCTCCACCGCCACGTGCGGCTGTTCGGCTTCATCCCCGGCTACAAGGTCCGCACGTTCGGCAAGGAAGATCCGATCAACATCAGGGCTGCCGAGGTGATGGGCCGGCTTCACGACACCATGGCGGCGGGCGGCTACAGCGGTCACGCGCTGGAACGTTTCCTGGTGCGCGTCCTCTTCTGCCTCTTCTCCGAGGACACCGGCATCTTCGACCCCAACGTTTTTACGGAGTACATCGAGAACCAGACGCGGCCGGACGGCGCGGACCTCGGCCTGCACCTTGCCCGGCTCTTCCAGGTGCTCGACACGCCGCGCGGGCAGCGCCAGAAGAACCTCGACGAGCGCCTGCTGGGCCTGCCCTACGTCAACGGCGGGCTGTTCTCTGAAACGCTGCCGCTGGCCGACATGAACGCGGAGATGCGCGACGCGCTCGTCCGCTGCACCGGCTTCGATTGGAGCCGGATCTCGCCCGCCGTGTTCGGCTCGCTCTTCCAGTCGATCATGCAGCCCGCGGAGCGCCGCCAGATCGGGGCGCACTACACCTCCGAACGCGACATCCTCAAGCTGGTCCACGCCCTGTTCCTCGACGACCTGCGGGCTGAGTTCGAAACGATCAAGCACGACCGCCGCAGGCTGCCGGCGTTCCACCAGAAGCTGGGCGCGCTGACGTTTTTCGACCCCGCCTGCGGCTGCGGCAACTTCCTGGTCATCACCTACCGCGAGCTGCGCCTGCTCGAACTGGAGGTCCTCGACGCGATGGGCTATGGCGGGCAGGCCGTGACCGACATCGCGCTGCTCGCGCGCGTGGACGTGGACCAGATGTTCGGTATCGAGATCGAAGAGTGGCCCGCCCGCATCGCCGAGACGGCGTTGTGGCTGATGGATCACCAGATGAACCTGTTGCTGGCCGAGAAGTTCGGCCAGTATTTCGTGCGCCTGCCGCTCAAAAAGTCGGCCCGCATCGTCAACGACAACGCCCTACGCCTCAACTGGCGCAACATCCTGAATCCCGCCGAGTGCTCCTACATTCTGGGCAACCCGCCGTTCGTGGG
>JAQUEX010000246.1 GCA_028684935.1 Kiritimatiellia bacterium
GCGATTGCGGACGGCACGGTCGGACGCAACCAGGTGTTCGTCGAATACAAAGACGGCACCGTAATCGTCGCGAACGGCAATCTCAAGGAGCGGCTCAAGACGAAGGTCGAAAACACCGTGATCGATCTGCCGCCGAGGGCGTTCAAAGGATGGACCCAAGACGGCCAGATCCAGGCGGAGATTTCCGAGGATGCGGTCGGCAAACGCATCTACTTCTGCGATTGTCCAGAGTTCACGTACAAGGACGGTAACCTCGTGAAAAAACCGCTATGCCGCAAAACAGGCCAAATGAAAGCGCCCTGCTGCAAGCCCCCGGCCCGGCTCGACAAGCCGCGGACGGTATGTTATCCTTCCGAACCATGTCAAGGCGGGGCCGCTGCCGGAGCATGGGACGGCGCGGGATGGTTGTGCCGAACGCAGTGAAACCGGACAACACGGCGTGTGCCGCCGCCGATTTTATTTCTTGCTCATGGAGATTCTGAACGATGGAACTGACTGAACAACAGCGTCAGAGCGTGAACGAATGGCTGGCTGCGGGGGCCTCGCTCTCCGATGTCCAGAAGAACCTGAAAAGCGAGTTCGGGATCGCCCTGACCTACATGGACGTGCGCCTGCTGGTGCTGGAGATCGGCGCTGCCGTGAAGGACAAGCCCGAGCCCAAACCGGCTGAGCCGAAGCCGCAGCCGCCCACGCTCCCGCCGGAGGATGATCCCTACGCCGACGAGGCGTTCGCCGATGAGGCGGCGCCCGGCGCCGGCGGGCTGCCCGGCGGTGCGCAGGCGTCGCAGGTGTCGCTGTCGCTGGACCGCGTGATGCGTCCCGGGGCGATGGTGAGCGGCGACGTGACTTTTTCGGACGGCACCAAGGCGCGCTGGCTGATCGATCAGTACGGGCGCTTCGGCCTCGAGCCGGAGACGCCGGGCTACCGTCCGTCGCCCGCAGACATGCAGGCCTTCCAGAACGCGCTGCGCGATGAGCTGCGCCGCCACGGATATGCGTGATCGTAAGAGGAGCAAACAATGACAATCGGATTTCTGGGCACGGGCAAGATGGCGGAGGCGATCTTGTCCTCGGTGGTGCAGGGCGGACTGTGCGAGCCGTGGGAGGTGGTCGCCTGCGACACCTCGGCGGAGCGGCGCGACTGGATCGCCAAGCAGTATGAAGTGGCGGTCACGGATGACGCGGTGCAGACGGTCAAGAGCTGCAAGGTGCTGGTGGTCGCGGTCAAGCCGCAGGATCTCGACGCGCTGCTGGCCGGGCTCAAGGGCCGGCTGACCGAGCGCCACCTGGTGATTTCGATCGCGGCGGGCAAGACGCTCGCGGCGCTGAAGAAGGCCGCCGGGGCCAAGCCGCGCCTGGTGCGCGTGATGCCCAATCTCGCGCTGAGCGTGCAGGAGGGCATGAGCGTCTACTGCGCGGCCAAGAACGCCAAGCCGGCCGACAGGAAGACGGTGGCGCAGCTTTTCGGCGGCGCGGGCGCCGTGCTGGAGCTGCCGGAGCGGCATTTTGACGCCGTCACGGCGCTGAGCGGTTCGGGGCCGGCCTTTGTGGCGTACGTGATGCAGGCCATGATCGCGGCGGCTGCGGCGCTCAAGCTGCCGAAGGACGCCGCGCGCCTGCTGGCGGAGCAGACGCTGATCGGCACCGGCATCTATCTGCAGAACACGGGCCGCGACATCGGCGAGTTTATCCAGGCGGTCGCCTCGCCGAAAGGCACGACCGCGGCGGGTCTGTCGGTGCTGGAGGCTTCGGACGTGAAGGCGGTCATCGGCCAGACGCTGGCGGCGGCTGCCGCGCGCAGCCGCGAGCTGAGCAAGGCGTAGGGGCGCGCATGGAACGGCGCATCGGCTTTGTCGGCATCATTTTGGAAAACCGCGAAGGCGTGGAGGCGGTCAACCATGTGCTGTCCGGACACGCGGGGATGATCCTGGCGCGCGTGGGCCTGCCGTGCCGCGAGAAGGGTATCTCGGTGATCACGCTGGTGGTGGAGGCCACGACCGACGAGCTGGGGTCGCTCTCCGGGCGGCTCGGCAAGATTGCCGGCGTGTCGGTGAAATCTGCGCTGGCCAAGGAGCGGAAGTAAGCGGTGCGAATGAAACGGAGGATAGGTGTTAGCACAATTGGGTTGCGCGGCCTCGTGGTGGTGATTGGGCTCATTGCGGTGCGCGGTGCCGAGGCGCGCCCGGTGGTGTTCGTGTCGATCCCGCCGCAGGCGTGGCTGGTCAAGCGGCTGGCCGGCGATGCGGCCGAGGTGCAGACGCTGCTGGCCGCGGGGGTGAACCCGCACACCTACGAGCCGAACTCGCGCCAACTGCGCAAGCTGGCGGAGGCCTCGCTCTATCTGACGGTCGGCATGCCGTTCGAGGCGCCGCTGGCCGAGCGCGCCGGGGCGCTCAATCCGTCGCTGGCGGTGGCGGCGATGGACACCGGCATCGCCAAGCGCGGCGCGCACGTGCATGGCCACGATCATGATCACGGCGCACCGGGGCATATCTGCGGCGGGGCGGGCGGCGATCCACACATCTGGCTGGCGCCGCGTCTGATGTGCGCCATGGCCTCGAACACCGTGACGGCGCTGGAGCGGACGCTGCCGGCGTTGCGGCCGGGCTTGGCGGAGCGGCTGGCGGCGACGGTGGCGGAGATCCGCGCGACCGACGCTGTGGTGCGCGAGCGGCTGGCGGGGCTGCGGACGCGCGCGTGGGTGGTGTATCATCCGTCGTGGTCCTATTTCGCGGAGAGTTACGGGCTCATGCTGCTGGCGGTCGAGGAGGACGGCAAGACGCCGTCGGCGCGGCATCTGGCGGCGGTGATCCGGCAGGCGCGGGAGGCGGGCGTGCGCGCCGTGTTCACCGAGCCGCAGTATGACCGGCGGCCGGTGACGACGCTGGCCCGGCAAGTGGGCGCGCGTCTCGAGGTCATCGATCCGTTGGCCGAGGCGTGGCCGGAGCTGATGCGCGACGTGGCGGCGAAGCTGGCGGCGGGAGACGCGCCGTGAGCGCCGGCTGCGGGCCGGTCATTGACGTGCGCGATGTCTGTTTCGCCTACAACGGGCAGGAGGTGCTGCACAACGTCACCTTCAGCGTGGCGCCGCGCGCGCTGGTGGCGGTGGTCGGTCCGAACGGCGGCGGCAAGACCACGCTGCTCAAGCTGCTGCTGGGCGAGCACGCGCCGCGTTACGGCACGATCCGCGTGCTGGGCGCGGCGCCTGCGGCGGCGCGCACGCGCGTCGGGTATGTGCCGCAGGCCGCGCCGTTCGATCCTTCGTTTCCGGTCTCGGTGAGCGAGGCGGTGCTGATGGGGCGTGTGGCCAAGAGCCGCTTCGGGCACTACGGCCGGGCCGACCACGCGGCGGCCGGGCTGGCGCTGGAGCGGGTGGGGCTGTCCGGTTTCGGGCGGCGCTCGTTCGCCGAGCTGTCCGGCGGCGAGCGTCAGCGCGTGCTGATCGCGCAGGCGCTGGCGGGCGGCTCCGAGCTGCTGCTGCTGGACGAGCCGGTGGCGAATGTCGATCCGGAGCACGCCAGCCGCCTGTATGAACTCTTCAAGGCGCTCACGCAGGAGATCACGGTGATGATGGTCTCGCACAACTTGAGCGTGGTGACCGGGCATGCGACGCACGTGCTGTGCATCAACGGCACGGCGGGCCTGCACGCGTTGGGTGAGGTGGCCTCGTCGACCTTCACCGAGGCGTTCGGCGGCAGTTTGGCGGCGATCCGCCACGGGGCCGACTGCCACGTGCTTGATCCGACGGCGGCGATGCACGCGCCGCACCACGGCGGGTGAGGGCGCGTCATCAGTAGGCGAGGCCCGGCACGCGCGGGATCAGGGCGAGCCGCTGCTGGGTCCACTGCTGGACCTGCGCGTCGTTCTCGGGCTTGGCGATCTCGTTGGCGTGCTGTTCCTTCCAGGTGCGGAACTTCAGGTGGATCGCGTCGTAGGTTTTGCGGAGTTGAACTTCGGCCATTTTCATCTGGCGCAGGGAATCTTCGATGCGCATCTTTTCCAGCTCGGACGCCTTGTCGCGCTTGAGCGAGAGAGCCTTGGCGGTTTCGATGTGGGTCATGAGCGTTTTGTAGGCGGACTGGTACTCCGCGAAGAAGGGGTTCTTGTCGGCCGCGAGCTGGAGCAGCTCTTTCTTGCGGGCCGCGATCTTGCCGCACAGGGCGTAGTAGGCTTTCAGGTCCTGGCGCTGCCGCGGCGAAAGCTTGCGGTAATCGCCGGTGAACAGGTAGACGTCGGACACGCTGACCAGCATGGGGGTGGCCGGGATGTTTTCCTCCTGCAGGATACACTCGACCATGCCGCCTTTGGAGGAGGTGCGCGTGCCGTGGAAATCGAGCAGCGCGCCGCCCTCCACATGGCCGGCGCGGGTGCCGTCGAGCGTGTAGTAAACGGTGCGCTGGTGCGTGACGCCCCAGCCGGGCTTCTCGCCGCGCTGCGCGAGGTAGATGCCGTGCAGGGCCGGCGGCATCTCATCGAGTTGCGCGTCTTGGGAGGCCGCGCGCGCCGGCGCGGCGCGGCCGCGCTCTGATTCCGGCGGCGCGGCACGCCCCGCCGCGGGTTCAGCGCTCTGGATGCGCGCTGCGGCGGAGGGCTGGACGGCCGAAACAGGAGCTGGCGATGCGGAGACTTTCATAAACGCCGGCACATACGGCCGGGCCAACGGTGCCGCCACATAGACAACCGCCGTGCCGGCGACCGCCGTCATAAGATAGATGGGCCAAAAATATCGCATAGATTTTTCATCATAGCAGAGAGCGCGTGGCGTCCTCAAGCCTATCGTGACGCGCGTTCCCGAAGGTTTTAAAAAAATGGCCTTGCCCGTGAAGTTTGTCTCATGATAACATCAAAAATGACGGAGGTGTGTGCTTGCCTTTTTTGTGTAAGCGCATGCTTTCTGTGTGTCGGACCGGAAAGAGACGGGTATGGTCGGTTTTTTGCGTGGTTGTGGCATATTTTTTTCGAAGA
>JAQUEX010000247.1 GCA_028684935.1 Kiritimatiellia bacterium
CGAATCAGCCGAAAGGCGATTGAGACCGAAGACCCCGCAGGCACTCGGCAACGCGCGTTTCGTCCAAAAGACCGAATCAGGTGAGCTTGATCCGCAGGTCCTCATCTGATCGCGTTCATGAGGAGCCGGCCGAATAGGAGGCCGACAATCGGAGACGAGCGGATTAAGATTAAGATTAAGATTACGATTACGATTACGATTACGAGAAGGTCTCCCCGACAGAACGGCCATGCGTCACCGGTGTGAAGGAAGCGTCTCGACATTCACGTGGCGATCAACAATAATTCAGCCGTTTGAATCTTCGGCGGGCGTGCGAAAGGGGCGGACATGAATCTTGAGAACCGGTTGGTGGAGGCGTGTGTCGCGCGCGGCGTGACGCTGGCAACGGCGGAGTCGTGCACCGGCGGCCTGGTCGCGGCGCGGATCACGGCGGTGTCCGGCTCCTCGGCAGTCTTTCTGGGCGGCATCGTCAGCTACGCCAACGCGGCCAAGATGGCTCTGCTCGGCGTGCCGCAGCCGGTGCTGGAACAGGCCGGCGCGGTGAGCGAGACGTGCGCCGCTGCAATGGCTGACGGCGCGCGCCAACGTCTGAAGGCGGACCTCGCCGTCGCTGTGACCGGCATCGCCGGGCCGACCGGCGGAACGCCGGAGAAACCGGTCGGTCTGGTCTGTTTCGGCCTGGCCGCGGCGGACGGCGTGCGGACGGAGCACAGGATCTTTACGGGGGACCGCGAGGCGGTCCGTCTTCAGGCGACGGAGCATGCGCTCGCGTTGCTGTTGGATGCGGCGAACAGGTGAAGGGGGAGGGGGCTGAGCATGACGGGATTCGGGAAGAGCATCGGGGTGTGCGCGGGCGTGATGCTGGCGGTGCTGGCTGCGGCGCCTGCAACGGGAGCGACGCTCCATGTGTCGCCTGCGGGCGATGACGGATGGGAAGGCAGCCGAGCGCGTCCGCTCGCGACCCTGCAGGGCGCGCGCGACCGCATCCGCCAAGACCGCGCGCGCGGCGCGCGCAAAGAGGCGTATGAGGTTTTGTTCGCGGACGGCGAATACGTGCTGGACGCGCCGGTCGCGTTCGATCCCGAAGATTCGGGCGCGGCCGGCGCGCCGGTCCGCTACGCGGCAGCGCACGGGGCGCGGCCGCTCTTTTTCGGCGGACGGCGCCTGCCGCGTTTTCAGGCCGGTGCGGACGGGGTGTGGCGCGTGCAGCTCGATCCCGCGCTGCGTTTCGAGCAGCTCTACATCAACGGCCGGCGCGCCGTGCGCGCGCGCTCGCCCAACCGTTTCTACCACTACATGCAGGCCCCGGTGGCGTACGGGGTCGATCCGTTGACCGGCCGCGTCGCGGATCTCTCGCGCCGGGCATTCATGGCCGCGCGCGCGGACATCGCGCCGCTCGCAGGGAAGAGCCGCGCGGAACTTTCGAATGTCGTGGTGCGCGTGTTCCATTCTTGGGAAGTCAGTCAGGCGCGCGTGCAGGAGGTGGATGCCGCCAGCGGGCGCGTGGTGGCGACGGCCAGCACGCCGTGGCCCTACTTCTACTGGAAGAGTTATCTGCCGCGCTATCAGCTTGAGAATTTTGCCGAGGCGCTGGACGAGGCCGGCGAGTGGTATCTCGACGCCGACGGCGTGTTGTGTTATCTGCCGCTGCCGGGCGAGCGGATCGAGCGCGTCGAGGCGGTCGCGCCCGTGACGCCGGCGTTCCTGCATCTGCGCGGCGATGCGCTGGCCGGACGCTGGATCACCGATCTCGCGTTCGAGGGCTTGACCTTCGCCTACACGGCGTACGCGCTGCCGGCGAACGGCCAGGGCGACGGCCAGGCGGCCGTGTCGCAACCGGCGGCGGTCGAACTGGACGGCGTGCGGCGGATCGCGTTTCGTGATTGTGTCTTCTCGCACATCGGCACGCACGGGATCTGGTTCCGCAAGGGCTGCCGCGAGAGCGAGCTGACGCGCTGCCGGGTCACCGACATCGGCGGCGGCGCGGTGCGGGTGGGCGACGCGAAGTGGAGCAAGGAGGAGCTGCCGGACCGGCTCACCGGCCGGATCGTCGTCGACAACAACATTCTGCAGACCGGCGGACGCGTCTTCCCCGGAGCGACCGGGGTCTGGATCGGGCATGCCAGCGATGTCCGGGTGACGCACAACGACATCGGCGACTTTTTCTACACCGGGGTCTCGATGGGCTGGACGTGGGGATACCGCGAGACCGCGACCCACCGCAACACGATCGCCTTCAACCGCATCCACCACATCGGCCAGGGCGTGCTGAGCGACATGGGCGGCACGTACACGCTGGGACTCTCGGAAGGCAGTGCCATCTCCAACAACCACATTCACGACGTCTATTCGTATGACTACACCGGGCGGGGCGGCTGGGGCCTCTACACGGACGAGGGCAGCGCCGGCATGGTCTATGAAAACAACCTCGTGCATCATGTGAAGACCGGGTGCATCCATCAGCATTACGGCAAAGAGAACGTGTTCCGCAACAACATCCTGGCCTTCAGCATGAACGGGCAGATCCAGCGGTCGCGCATCGAGCCGCATACGACGGTCATCATCACCAACAACGTCATCTACTGGGACAATGCGTCGGCGGCGTTCTGGCGGGGCTATGCCGGCGCGGAGGGCACCGTGACCGACGTCGTGGTCAATGCCAACACCTACTGGAATCCGGCCGGCATCGCGAGCAACGCCTTCAACGGCGGGACGTGGGAGGCGTGGCAAGCGGCGGGACAGGACACGCGGTCGCAGATCGCCGATCCGCGCTTCAAGAATCCAGCGAAAGGGGACTTCCGTTTTCGCTGGCGGTCGCCGGCGGTCAAGGCCGGTTTCCGGCCCTTTGACGCTGACCGGGCCGGCGTTTACGGATCGCGCGCCTGGCGCCGTCTGGCCGCGAGCCTGCGTCCCGCGCCGTTGCGCTTCGCGCCCGAACCGCCGCGTTTCGTGATCCGCAGGCTGGACGACAATTTCGACAACCTTCCCCTGAAGGCGGCTTTCCCGAATGTCGCGACGCATGTGGAGAAAAAGGGAGACGGTCTTGCCGTGACCGATGAGGCGGCCTTCTCCGGCAGGCAGTCGCTCAAGGTGCAGGACGCGCCGGGCCTGACCCATGCGTACAATCCGCATTTCACGTTCGGGTGCGCCTTCAGCAACGCGGTCGTCGAGAACCGGTTTGCGGTCCGGATGGGGCCCGGGGCTGAGTTCTTCACCGAGTGGCGCGACTATCCGGCGGCGGGCGGGAACGCCTATCGCGTCGGGCCGTGCCTGATGTTCCGCAACGGCACGGTCACGGCGCGCACACGTGTCACGCGCGCGGACGGCACCGTCGGCGGGGGCGAGGTCAAGGTCGCTGATCTGCCGGTCGATGCCTGGGCGCAGGTCACGGTGACGGCCGCGCTGGACGGCGGTGATACGGGCCGTTGGTCGGTCACGGTCGCCCGAGCCGGGCAGCCGCCGGTCACGGTGTCGGACCTGCGCATGGCGAGCGAGGATTTTGAGGACATGGAGTGGCTGGGGTTCTGTTCGACCGCCACACGTTCAGCGGCGTACTATCTGGATGATTTCGTTTTCGGCGAAAAAGAAGAATAGGCAAGGAGTCGGGAACGCTGGCTCCTTTTGGAGCGCGGCGGCTTGCCGCCGCTTGGGAAAGCGGGAGCAAGCTCCCGCACTCCACAACCGGTCGCAGCCCTCGCCCGACTGTGCTTCGCATCAAACACGCGCTCGGCTCGCGAACCCCTGCCACACCGATCCCGATTTTTAGTCGATTCCACTTGCCATCGGCGGGGCGAATCGTATAAAGTACGCGACGTTTCTCCGCTCGGGTGGTGGAATGGCAGACACGTATGTTTGAGGGGCATATGCCGAGAGGCGTGGGGGTTCGAGTCCCCCCCCGAGCACCAACTTGAAAGCCGCGTAAACAGTTGCACGCCAACGTTTGCGCGGTTTTTGTTTTAAATAATGGCGAGGGACAAGAGGGTGTGTTAACATTCCGATGGATTTTACCCAAAGGGGGATGTGTATGGCTGAGAGTCAGGAAAACACTCGCAGAGGGCGCGGTTGCGGATTCGGTTGCGCGCTGATCCTCATTTTATTTGTCGGGTTCGGCGTGCTGGTCGGGTTGGCGCTGATGGAAGGCGTGGGCGCGTTTTCTTCGCGGACGGGCGGTCCCTTGGGCGGCCTGCTCCATTCACGCGGCACCGCGTATGACGTGGGCGAGGATGACGCGCCGGACATGATCGAGCGCTGGTCGTCCGGCCAGGGTGAAGCCAAAGTGGTGCGTGTGCCGGTCAGCGGCATGATCATGCTCGGCGATTCGGCGTGGTACGCGGGCAATGCCAACACGGTGCTGCGCTCGATCCGCCGCGCGACCCATGATCCTGAGGTGCGGGGCCTGTTGCTGGAGATCAACAGCGGCGGCGGCGGCATCACGGACAGCGACATCATCTACAAAGCGCTGCTCGACTTCAAGAAAGCGCAGGAGGGGCGCGTTGTCGTGTCGCTCATGGGCGACGTGGCCGCGTCGGGCGCGTATTACATCGCGCTCGCCTCCGACCGGATCCTGGCGCATCCGACGACCCTGACCGGTTCCATCGGCGTGATCATGCAGTCGTACAACATCAAGGAACTGGCGGCGAAATTGGGCGTTCAGGATGTGACCATCAAGTCCGGCGAGAACAAGGATCTGCTCAATCCGTTCCACGAGGTCAAGCCCGAGCAGAAGGAGCTGCTGCAAAAGGTGATCTCGGCCATGCACGAACGCTTTGTGTCCCTGGTGGCCGAACATCGCAAGCTGCCGAAAGAGACCGTGGCGCCGCTGGCCGACGGCCGCGTGTTCCTGGCGGGCGATGCGCTGCAGCACAAGTTGATCGACGCGATCGGCTACAGTGCGGATGCGCAGGCGGCGATGGCGGAGTTGCTGGAGACCGAGGCGGTCAGGGTGATCCGCTATGAA
>JAQUEX010000248.1 GCA_028684935.1 Kiritimatiellia bacterium
ATAGCTCGTGCGTGCCACATTCAAGATTATGATTACGAGCAAGATTACGATTACGAATCACGGACCCCAACAGAACTGCCATGCGCCCCGCTTGATCGGGGGCGTATCAATGTGGTACGGTTTCATACAAGGTTACGATGAAGGCTGCCATCTACACAGTGATGGCTGCGGCGCTGACGGCCGGCGCCGCGGCGGGATTGTTCGCGTGGACCGTGCCGTCGCGCCGCGCGGCGTCGCTGCTGCGCGCGGCGCGGGACGTGCGGCCTGACGGCACCGCGCGCTTCGAGTACCCGTTCGACGGAACGGTCTTTCCGCCGGATCTGGCGCCGCCCGCGTTCACGTGGCGCGCTGCGGATCTCGCTGTGGAACGCTGGCTGCTGGCGGCGGAGTTCGCCGACGGACGCGCGCCGCTGGCGGTGTTCACGGACACGCCGACTTGGCGGCCCGGCCGGCGGGCCTGGCGGCGGTTTGTCGCGCGCTGCTGTGAGGGCCCGGCGGCGGTGACGGTGCTCGGGCTCACGGGGAACGGACGCGGCGCGGGCGTGCTTTGCGCGGCGACGGTCCGTGTGAGCGTGTCGCCGCATCCGGTCGGCGCGCCGATCTTCTATCGCGAGGTGAACTTGCCCTTCAGCGAGGCGGTTAAGGATCCTTCGCGCATCCGCTGGCGTCTAGGGCCTGTCTCCGCCGTGCGTCCGCGCGTGGTCTTGGAGAAGCTGCCGGTCTGCGGCAACTGCCACTCCTTTTCTCGGGATGGCCGCGTGCTGGGAATGGATGTCGACTACGCCAACGACAAGGGCTCTTACGTGACGGCGCGGGTTGAGCCGGAGATCGAGCTGACGCCCGACAAGTTGTTTTCGTGGAGCGGGTACCGGCCGGAGGACGGCGTGCAGACCTTCGGGCTGCTCTCGCAGGTGTCGCCGGACGGGCGTTATGTGATCAGCACGGTCAAGGACCGCTCGGTGTTCCTGCCCATGCCTGACCTCGCCTTCTCACAGCTCTTCTTCCCGATTCGGGGAATCCTCGTGGTGTATGACCGTCAGACCGGCACGTTCGCCCCGCTGCCGGGGGCGGATGATCCGGCGTATGTGCAGAGCAACCCGGCGTGGAGCCCGGACGGGCAGACCGTGATTTTTGCGCGCAGCCGCGTGCATGAGCTGCGCCGGCCGGTGCGCAAAGATGCGGTGCTGCTGCGGCGCGAAGAGTGCGAAGAGTTCCTGAGCGGCGGACTGACCTTCCGCTATGATCTCTGCACCGTGCCCTTCAACAACGGGCGGGGCGGCACGGCGCGGCCGCTGCCGGGGGCCTCCGGCAACGGGGCCAGCAACTTCTTTCCCAAGTATTCGCCGGATGGACGCTGGATCGTCTTTTGCAAGGCGGCGAGCTTCATGCTGCTGCAACCGGACAGCGAACTGTACATCGTGCCGTCCGGCGGCGGCGAGGCGCGGCGGCTCGCCTGCAACCTGTCGCGCATGAATTCGTGGCATAGCTGGTCGCCGAACGGCCGTTGGCTGGTCTTCGCCTCCAAGTCCGGATCGCCCTACACGCGCCTGTTCCTGACGCAGGTCGACGAGCGGGGCGTCAGCACGCCGGCGGTGCTGCTCGACCGGTTCACGGAACCCGGACGCGCGGCGAACATCCCCGAATTCGTGGCGTGCGGCGACGAGACCATCCGCCGCATCCGCGAGCGTTTTGTGGATGACGCGTCGCTGGTCCGGTCCGGCATCGCCTTTCAGCAGGGCGGCGCGTATGATCAGGCCTTGGTACAGTACCGCCGCGCGCTGGCGCTGAATCCGGACAGTGTGGACGCGCGCGTCAACATGGGCGCGGTATTGTCGGACAAGAACGAGCTGGCGGCCGCCGCAGAGTGTCTGAGCGAGGCGCTGGCGCGCGCGCCCGACAACGCCACGGCCTGGTACAATCTGGCGGTGACCGAAGCCAAGCGGCAGCGGCTGGACGAGGCGATCCGCTGTTGCGCCGAGGCGGCGCGGCTGAACCCGGGGTCAGCGAGCACGCAAGGCAATCTGGGCGTGCTGCTGGTGCAGCGGGGGCGGCTGTCGGAGGCGGAGGCGCCGCTGCGCGCGGCGCTGCGGCTGGATCCCGACAAAGCGAACGTGCACGCCGCGCTGGGTCGCGCGCTGGCCGGCCTGGGCCGCCGTCAGGAGGCTGACCGCCATTACGCCGAGGCTGCGCGACTGGCGCGCGGCCGGCAGGGACGGCCGTAAACGCGCGCCTGTCCCGCATATTCGATCCGGGATCGTCCGGCTTTGATCACGCGGCCGTCGGCCAGCTTGAAGTCGGCCTTGCCGAAATTGACGGTCACGCGCGCTCAGTGCGCGGCGGCGGCCTGTTTGCGCCAGGCGGTCGGCGTCAGGCCGAACGCGCGCTTGAAGTGGCCGGAGAAGTGCTGCGAGGCGCAGAAGCCGAGATCAAACGCAAGTTGCGTGATCGGCGTGTCGGTCTCGGCCAGCAGGCGTTTGGCCTTCTCCAGGCGGCAGGCAAGCTGGAAGTGGATGGGCGGCAGCCCGGTGATCTGCTTGAACTGCGCGATCAGCAGCGAAGGCGAGAGACGGGCCTCGCGCGCCAGGGCATCGAGGCGGAGGTCGCGCTCCGGGTGCTCGCGGATCGCGGCGGTGAGTTGCTCGATCAGCGGCGGGCGCGCGATCACGCTCTTGTGCGAGGCGGCGTCGATCACGCCCATCAGCAGCGAGGTGCATGCCGCGGTCAGGCCGACGGTCCGGTAGGGACCGGCCGGCTGCGCGTGGTATTTGAAGAGGTGGGCGAAGGCGTGCTTCACCGTGTCGGTCCGGGCGATGATGTGGCAGGGCAGGCGCGTCAGCCGCCGCCAGAGGTCGCGGGCTTCGGGATGGGTGAGGCGCAGAAAGGCCTGTCCGCGCCGCGGCTCGCGGATCAGCAGCCAGTGGATGACCGTGCCCTTGGGATGGGCGGTCAGGCAGTGGGTGTCCGACGGCTTGTTGAGGTAGAGGTCACCCGGCATGATCCGGTGCTCCTGGCCGTTGTTCAGGAGGGTGAGCGCGCCGCGCAGACAGAGACCGATCTCCAGACAGCCGGCGTGACGGTGGGTGCCGACCGGCGCAATGACGTGGCTGTAACGGCTGAAACCCAGCGCCGGGACTTCGCGCAACCCAGCCTCAGCCAGATTGAACACGCGTCGCTCCTGCGTGTCACTGTAGATGACAGCCAGGCTCTCGGTCCTCGCGCGCGTATTTCCGTCATTCTTCATGATGGCCACAGCTTCCCATATTCCCGTAAACCTGTCAATTTTCGGGCATCCGATACAATGAAATTGCATTTCTATTTTCACTGCTTTTCTCACATCGCGGGTATGGTACGCTACGGTTATGAATGGTTATAGGTGATCTGTGCCGGGCGCCCCGGACGTGTCGGGGCGGATGGCGCGAGCGCAAGGAGAGGGGCAACGTGAGAAACGGGCAAAGCGTGTGGGCGGCGGTGATGGGCGGCGTGTTCGGCGTGCTGGCGGCGGGAGGACAAGAGACGCCGGCGGAGATCGGCGGGGCGCCGGTGCGGCAAGCCCGCGCGGAGATCGTGTGGACGCGGGTGCTGTGCAAGCAGCCGGGACGGTACATCGGCTGGCCGACGGTCTGCGCCCGCGCCAACGGCGAGCTGCTGGCGGTGTTTTCGGGCGATCGCGACGAGCACGTCTGTCCGTTCGGCAAGGTGCAGATGGTGCGCAGCGCGGACGGCGGCGCGACTTGGTCGCCGGCGACCAACATCGGCAACACGCCGCTGGACGACCGTGACGCGGGCCTTGTGGAGCTGTCCGGCGGCGACCTGGTGGCGTCGTGGTTCACGTCGCTGGCCTATACGGCCAGTATCCGCGACCGCGCCAAGCTGAAGCCCGGCTCGCCGCGCTTCTACTGGTGGCTGCATGACGAGAAGATCCCGGCGCAGACCAAGCGGGACGGCTTGGGCTACTTCACGATCCGCTCGTCGGATGGCGGCAAAAACTGGGAGGCGCCGGTGCGCACGCCGGGCACCGCGCCGCACGGGCCGATCGTCTTGAAGGACGGGCGGCTGCTCTATGTCGGGATCACCTACTCCGGACATTTCGGGATCTTCAGCGGGGCGGCCAACGAGGTGTCGGTCGCCGAATCGCGCGACGGCGCGCGCTCGTGGCGGCGCATCGGCGCGATTCCGCTGCCCGCGGGCGAGAAGCCCGGCGATTTCCATGAGCCGCACGCCGTCGAGACGGCGGACGGACGGGTGGTGGCGCAGATCCGCTATCACGGCAAGGGCCAGGGGGCGGCTGTGCGGCTGTGGCAATCCGAGAGCGCTGACGGTGGGCAGACATGGCAGCCGGCGCGGCCCACCGAGCTGGCGGGGCTGCCGCCGCACCTGCTGCGGCTGCGCAGCGGCAAGCTGGTGTCGGTCTACGGGCGGCGCTTCGGCGCCTTCGGCGAGTACGCCTGCATCAGCGACGACCACGGGCGCACATGGGACACCGCGAACGAGATCAAGCTGGCCGGGCATTTCAACAGCGACCTAGGCTATCCGGCTTCGGCCGAACTGTCGGACGGCAGCATCCTGACAGTTTACTACCAGGCGGAGAACAAGGGCGAGATGACCGGTCTGATGGGAACGCTGTGGCGGGTGACGAAGTGAGTGGCAACGGGATGGGGTGATCGGTGAAACAAAAACATGGATTGAGGGCAGGTTGTGCCGGCGTCGCGCTTCTGCTCGCCGGATGCTCGCTGTTGCATCTTGGCGGGACCCCGCGCGCACGACGTGATGGCAACCTGATCTATGTCAGTTGGGGCGACCAGATCATGGTGGCCAAGGGCGACGCGCAACTCGACACCGAAGAGAAGATCGTGCGCAGCGTGGCGGGCTGGGCGCGTCATTACGACGCGGGCGCGGTCTTGTGGCGCGGCGCGTCGCTCTATATCAAAGAGCATTACGAGC
>JAQUEX010000040.1 GCA_028684935.1 Kiritimatiellia bacterium
TCGTCACCGTATCGGAAAGATTGGTGGTCAGGTAATACGAGCCCGGCCGGCTCAGCGTGACCGGCGCGCTCCCAATCGGCGTCCGCGGCTCGACCTGCGCCAGCGTTTTCATCGTCCGCCCGGGTGCGCCTGGCGGCGTGAGCGAGCCATCCTGTGCCTTCGCGCCAAGCGGCACAGCCGCAAACAGGGAGACGGCGAGGCAGAACTCAAGGGGACCGGAGGCTTTCATGAAAACACCCTTTCTGGCAACGTTCGCTTCAGCGTCAATGCACCTAGACTTGCTGCAGGTGCTGTCCACGTTAACCGAAGACAGCAGGTGTAATTACATGCGTAAGACATTGGAAAGGGTAGGCCGATGTGGACGGCTTGCCAATTACTTTCCAGACAATCGAGAATTATTCTGACGGAGACACTTTCTGTGTCACTTGGACTGTCTCCGGGGGCGTAATTTGACTTTGAACAAAGCCGCCCCTCTCCGGTCTCCGTCCTCGCCCGTCCCAGGCCCATTATGGCAGAGCCTCTCCTCCACTTCACGCCGCTTCGCGAGTCCTTCTTTTGCGGATGCACCCACACATCTGATCCACTTCAACGGCGTGCGTTTTCTTGGACCTTACGACCAGAACTGATTGCCCACCGCTTCGCCCTCACTCGCATGTTGACGTGGCGGATCCGATCGCTGGCCATGAAAGCGCTCACGTTTGCCGCCGGCGTCTCCACCAGAAGGTGCCCGCATGCATCCGTATTCTTACCGCGCACGCTGAAGTCTTCCGCGTTATCGTGTACGTGAACGTGTACCGCTTCGCTGTGAACGTGCACGGCCTTCCGGCCAGCCAATAGAGGGCATTCGGCCCCCATTTAGCCGACGGGAGGGCGGAAGGAACGTTCAAGCATGGCGTCAACGGATGGATCCAAGGCGTAAAGATGTTCTCACGAATTTGCGCCTCTGCGCCTCTGCGTTAAGAAACCAGAACCCAGAAACCAGAAACCAGGAACCCTGAACCCCAATCACTTGTCGCGCGACGCTGCCTCCAACAGATCGAGGACCTGAAGACGCACGCAGTCCATCGTTCCGCGCTCTTTGGCGACATGCCAATAGAGGTGTTCCGGCTGCACTGCCGCCACCGCCTCCGCCACACCGGCAGACAGCACGCGCTCGGCCTCCCGCACCCACGGCGCATCGCGTCCGGCAGCGCGCGCCTGGTCAATGAGATCCCGCAGCATGCAGAGTGCCTCGTAGTCCTGAACGCCTTCGCGCACGGCCTCGCTGTGCTTGCCGTCCAGCACGCTGTCCGGCCCCACGAAATAGGGCGAGTATTCGATGCCCGACTGCGCATAGGCGCGCCACGAATCCCCGATGCCGCCGCCGCAGCCCAAGGCCCAGTAGAAGGAGCCTTGGGCTCCGAGTTGAAACGCCAGCCAAGCCTGCGCGCGATGATAGGTAACCGGGTCCAGCAACTTGGCGGGGCCGCTGCACGAGTACAGCCAAAGGGTTTTCCCCGCCGCCTGCTGGCGCACGTAAAAGTCGCGGAACGTCGCACCGTGCTGAACCATCATCGGCGTGTTCGGACAGAGAACGTCGTGGAGGGCATACATCTCGGGATCACCCTTCGCCGGGTCGGTGTAGGTTGGATCGACGAACAGCGTCACGCCGAGGCGGGCGGCGCGCACGGCCCGCGCCCATGCGATCAAGACCTCGTCCTGACTGCGCTCGTGCGGCTCATCCACCAGCAGGATGACCATCTGGTTCGCCTTCAAGCCCTGTCCCTCCAAGTGCCGGACCCAAGCGGCGAGCCAAGATCCGACCATGTATGTGAAGCGCGGCGTGCCCATCTTTTCGTTGTGAAATGCAGCGCCGACCGCAAAGAACACGCAGTAGTTGCGGGCCCCTTGCCAACGCGCCGTCCACGCGTCCCAGAGCGTGTAGTCGAGCGCGTCGGCATTGAGCAGGCGGCCGGCCTCATCGAAACGCGCCCCCTTGGGAAAGACGGCGGGGGTCGCCCAGGGGCTGTCGACATACAGATCGCGCATCAACGCCAGAGCGGGCGCGAGATTGCCGGGCGCGCGGTAGTAGTCAGCGTTCCCCTGCACATAATCCCAGCCGCCCACATGCAGCCGCGGCTGGCGCGGGAAATCGAGATTGCGCAGCCGCACGCGCACGGACACGTCGCGTCGAAAAGCCATCGACGGCGCTTCGATCAGCAGGCGTCCTTCGTGAATGCCGGGCCGCGCGGCAGGACGGCGGCAGGAGAGCCACACCTGCCGCGTGCAGCCTGCCGGCACGTTGAGCTTACAGCGGCCATCAGCGTCGGGAACAAGCGGCCGCAGCGCGGCCATCACCGGCGTGCGGCTCTGCGTGTCGGTCGGCACGACCTCGCGCAGCTCCAGATTCAGCGCGGCCGTCAGACCGTCCAGCCGCAACGTGAACGGCAACGCACGGTCATGCGGATTCGTGAGGTTCAGCGCCTCGCCGCGCACCTCGCCGCGCATGAGGTCGAGCGACAGCATCGACACCTCCGCGCCCGGCGGCGGCAGGACGGTCAGCGCGAGCGGATCCCAGCGGTTACCCTGCCACAGGCTCGGCCGCGTCACGCCGGCCGCCCGCAGGACCGGCGCGTTGAGCGCCAGAATCTTTTCGTGTGTCCCGCCATACGGCAGCACGGTCTGCAGGGAACCGGGCATCTCCGCCGCAGTGCCGGCGATGGCCGCGCGCAGCCGGTCCGCCTCGCCTTTGCGCGCCGCCAGCGCTGCGGCCAAACCGTTGGAAGCCGCCTGACTGAAGATGGTGGCTAGGTCTTGGCGCAGCCGTGCCGACACGCCGGACTGAACACAGGTATCGTTGTAGAATCGGCCGGGGTCATCGCTCTGACGGCCCGGCATCGGCCCGGTCAGCCAGGCATCCGGCCCGCGCCACACTTCAATTTCATCCACAAAGCAGTAAGGACGCGCCGCGGCGATCACGCACACGTAGCGTCCGCGCCCCTTCAAGCGGTCCGAGGCGAACCGGAAGGTTGCATAAGCCCCCTGCGGCGGGCGCCGGGCATCATCCCCCCATTCGCAGAGGTCGCCCAGGCATGTCCAGGTTTTGCGGTCTTCGCTCGCCAGCACATACAGGCATTCGGGCCACCCCACGCCTGCCGCGCCGGCCGCCGTGCTCCACGACACGCCGCAGATCGGCTCCACGCGTCCCAGGTCGATCGTGCAGAAGACCGGCGCGACGCTGCTCCACCCTACCGTGCCGGTCTGCGTCCAGAAATAGCCCTTCACATAAGTGCCGTCCGTCAGTTGCGTCATGTCTCCGGCATCCGTGCAATACCGGTAGCTCGGGACCGGCGTCAGGGTGTACGGTTTGTTCAGCGCCACATTCACCGGTGCCGCAGCGCAGGCTGATGCCGCGGCCGCCATGATCCAGATCCCCGCATCACGTTGCATGTTGTCCTCCGATCCCCGCAGCGGTCTTGGCTCGCTTCCGCGGCCCGCATCCGCACGCGTGACATACTTGAAACTCTACCGTTTCCTTACCCTGCATGCAATCCTGCGCATGCCTCATTTTCTGGGTTCCCTTCCTCTCGAAGACGTGTTACTTTTTAAACGGTGGTTATGGTCGTAACGATTGGAGAGTACTATGAACCTGTCGCGGATTGTGGTTGTGTGTGCCTTTTTCACTCTGGCACAAAGCGTGCAGCGCGCACTTGCCCAGACGCTCATCTGGACGCCGGCAGCGCCGGGCGCGTCATGGGACTCCGCCTCGCTCAATTGGCTCGATAACGGCACGCCCTCTGCCTGGGTTCCCGGCGCGAGCGCCGTTTTCCCGGCCGCCGCGTCAGGCTCCCTGATCGAAATCGCCGAGGATCTCACCGCCCTTTCCGTCTCTTTTGATACCGGCGCCTCGGGTGTCACGCTGGCCGGCGCGGGGCGTCTGCGGACCGCGGCCATCACGATTGCCGACGCCGCCGCCACCAATGCGGTCGCCACCGAAGTGCTCGCGTTGAACGGACTCACGGTCACCGGTCCCGGCGCGGTCGCTTTGGGCCGCGTGTCCGGCCGTGTGACGCTGGCATCCGGCACCCTGCTGGCCGCCGCGTCGGATCTCGCCACCGCGCTCGTCCAGGTCGACGGCGGCACCTTGCTGACACTCGGCGCACCGGACCGTGCCGGCAATCTGCTGACCAACGATTCGTTCGAAGACCCGTCCCTCGATGCCAACACCTACAAGTACGTCAGCGTCGGCGGCACCGGCATCATCACGGCATGGGGAACCGCCACCGCAGCTTACATCGCACGCTGCTACCCAACCGAGCCGACCTCCACCTGGATCTCCGGCGGCTCGGTCCCGGACGCCAACCACGTCCTGATCGTGCAGCGCCACGGCTCAGTCACCCAATCCTTCCAAGTGGCCACCTCCGGCTATTACCAGCTCGCGTTCGATCATTTCCGGCGCCGCGGCTTCCCGCCGCACCTGATCACGCCGTCCATCGACGGCAAACGTTTCCCTCCGATCCTGACGGTTCACGACCAGTTCGACACGGCCCATTACACCTCGGTGCCGGTCTATCTGGCCGCCGGCACGCATAACGTCGGCTTTGAGGGCTGCGGCACCTGGTACGATTCCTCCACCATGATCGACCTCGCGATCCTCGCCCCGCCTTCGGCCACCCAGCCTTGCCGCGCACTCGGCGCGGACTCCTCGGTCACGCTGACGGCCAGCGGCGCCGCGCTGCTCAATCACGCCGGCAACCTGCCGCTGGCGTTCCTGGATGCCGCCGGCAGCGTGGCAGGGCCCGGCACCTGGTCCGCCTCGGCCCAGGCCTATGCCTATGACACCGCCTGGTCGCCGTCGGCACCGGTCGACGACGCCTCCGCGACACTCGCGTTTCATGGCGACGCCTCGATTCCCTCCGCGCTCGCCCGCCATCTGCTGGTTGCCGCGCCCGCCACGATCAGCGGGTCAGGCGTCACGCTTTCCAATCTCGTGGCCACTTTCGACGCCACACCCCGCATCACCGCGTTCGCGCCGGCCGCCTTCACGGTCCCGCTGGCTGTCCCGGTGGTCGCGTCGGGTAACCCGGACATCACCAATGAGGCGAACGTTCACCCATTCTCGCTCTTCATCGACGCTGCGGCGCCGGTGACCCTCAACGCGCTCTCGAACCACCGCTACGCGGCCTTTGTCAAGACCGGCCCCGCCACCGTCACCTTGGTGCAGCCGCTCGACAGCGCGCCCAACACGTACCGGCCGCAAGCCGGATTCGTCGTGTACGACGGCGAACTGATCCTGCCTTCGTTCGTCACCAACAGCGCCACGCCCAATGAAACGTTCATCCACGCGCTTCCGGCGCGCAGCGCCGCCCTGACGCTCACCCAGGCCTCGCCTTTCCGTGGCGGCAACATCGTGCTGGGCGGCGACGGCGCGCCTTCGCTGAACATCCTCGCCTCCGTGGCCAACACCGGACGCACCCTGCTGCATGCCGCCGTGAACACGCTGCAGATCGCAGGCGGCGCGCTTTACTCGACCGCCTGCCTCGGACGCGACGGACGCGTCTCCGATATCGATGGCAAGGGGGCGTTGCTCAAAACCGGCACCGGCATCCTGGAGGCGCGCGGCGTGCCCCCGGGCACCGACTACTTCGGTTATCTCGGACAGACCGTCATCCGTGCCGGAACACTCCGCATCCTGGCCGACGACAATCCGGCCGGCAACGGCGGCGCGCTCGGCCAGTCCCCGGTTTCTGTCCCGATCCTGCTCGGCGACGCGCTCACCGGCGCGGGTGACGATCCGACACTTGAACTGGCCGGCGGCGCCTCGCTCGTCGCCCACGACATCACCGTCGCCGCCGCGCCGTCCGCGCAGGCCGCGCTGGTTCTGGATGCCGTGACGACCGCCCGTTTCACCGGGACCGTGACCCTGCATGACGCGCTTCGGCTCGGCGGTCCCGCGACCGCCGCGGTCACCTTCGACACGCTGGCCGCGCCCTCCGCGCCGCAGCCGCTGCTCCTCGACGGCATCGGCAGCCTGACCCTGAACGATGCGGCCGGCGTCGCCCTGGATCTTGCCGGCCGCGGTCTGACCCTTTCGCCCGGCACCGCCGCGTCCACCGCGTTTCACGCGCTGACCGCAGACGGTGCCGCCTTCACCTTTGAATTTTCCTCTGACAACGACACCGTGACCGCCAGCTCGCTGGTTCTGTCGAATGTGGCCGTCAAAGCGGTTTACGCCGGCACCGGCCTGCCGTTCTCGGAGCCCGGCACGTATGTTCTTTTCACGGCCCCCAGCCTTGCCGCCCATCCTGCCTCGTTCACGGTCAGCAATCCGGTCGCGGGGTTCACCTACGGTTTCAGCCAGTCCGGCGAAAGCATCACGCTGACGATTGCCGCCTCGGCCGGAACCCCCGCCACCTTCTGGGCGCATCCGACTTCCGGCGCCTTCGCCACCGCCGCCAACTGGAGCGCCGGCACGGTTCCCGACGCCGCCTCCGACGCCACGCTCGGCTCCGCGATCACGAATGACGCCACCGTCACGCTCACGGCACCCGCAGCCATCAACGCCCTGCGCATCGTGCATCCCGACGCCCGCTACACCGTGGCCGGCGACGCCACGGCGCCGCTCACGCTCGGCAGCCTCACTCTCGACGACGGCAGCCACACCCTTAGCGCACACCTCCAGCCGGCCGGCGCGGGGCCGCTCCCGATCACCGTGGGAGCCGGCGCCTCACTGACCTTCACGGAAGCCGCGCTGAGCGGCGGGCTGTCAGGCGCGTCCGCGGCCACACTCGCGGGCACGGCCGCGCTCACTCTGAACGGGACCGGCTTCACCGCCACCCACACCGGACCGCTCGCGGGCACCGGCACGCTGACCCTCAACGCCTCCGGCGCGACCCAGACGCTGGCCAACCGCGACACGCTCGCACAAACGCCGCTCACGGTCGGCGCGGGCACGCTCGCGCTGGACGCCGCGCAATTCGGCACGCCTGCCACGCTGGCATCCGGCGCCACGCTCGCGGCCGCGTCCCCCACGACCAACGGTTTGACCGCCTTCTGGTACAACGGCACCTACACCAACGCCGTGCTCAGCCGCGCTGTTCTCGAAGCGGCTGCCGCCGGAACACCAAGCGCCATCTCCATCTTCTCCGGCACAGGCGGCGTCTTCGCCATCTCCGACCTCCGTCCGCTGGCACCGCGCAACGACTGGTGGCTGCTGGTGCTGCGCGGCACCCTCCAGATCCCCGAAGCCGGCGATTATATGTTCCATCTTGAGACTGATGATCACAGCATCCTTGCCATCGACGGACGCGAGATCGCTGTCAAGACACCGGTCGGCACCACCCACGTGAATGCCGGCCACCTCGCCGCCGGGCCGCACGACATTCTCATCGGTCTCGTGCAAGTCACGGGCGGCGCCTACCTGCGCGTTCACACCTCGCGCATGTTTGCGCCCAAGACCACGCTGCCGACCGCCTGGCTCACGCCGATTTCAGCGCTCTCAACCGTCAGCGGCGCGGGCGCGCTCGCGGTCGCGAACGGCGCGCATCTGCGCCTCACCTACGGTGGCGCCGGCTATCCGCAGACCGGCGGCGCGGGCTCGGTCATCCCGTACTTCTCCGCCGCGCGCCCCCTGTTTTCCGGCGGCGCGGACGCCGTGTTCAACAAGCAGGGCGCACTGGACATCGCCACCTTCGCCACAGCCGCCACAGGCGGTTTCGCGGGGCGCTTCGTGAACAGCGCGGGACGCACTACGCTGGCGGCGCCCGGCATCTTGGCACCCTCCGCACGGCTCTCGCTGTACGACAACGCCGGATTCACCCTGGCCGCCGACCAGACCGTAGCCGCCCTTTCCGGCACGGGCGGCTTCGCCCTCGGCGCGCCAGCCACGATCACGATCATCCACAACGACGCCGACTGCGGCATCTCCGCGGACAAGACCTACACGCATGCCATCGATTTCGGCAGTAACAGCGGCCTCGCGGTGGGCGCCATCAACGGCGTGCCGTTCCTCTCCACGACTGCCGCCGCCGGCACCTGCACCGGCACGGACGGCCTCACCTACGGGTTCAAGGACATGCCGCCGGCCTCCGGCAATACAGGCAACGGCTCCACCGCCGCTTCCGGAAACCTGCATAAGCTGCTCTACGACATGAACTACGAGGGCCGCAACCTGGTCTGTGAACTCAACGGACTCGCTCCGGCCAAGACGTACGAACTGCGCATTTATCAGCGTTGCTGGGGCGGCGCCAGCGTCAACGACAACCGCAACCAGCTCCTCGGCTTCATCGTCAACGACGCCGGCCGGATCGACCACCAGTTTTCATTTAGCGCCGACCTGACAAACACCGCCTACTATGTGGCCTACCGCTACCGCCCGTCGCCCTCCGGCGCACTGCGCGTGCGGCTCACGCCCCACGCGTCCAACAACACGCTGCATCTCTACGGCCTCACCAACGAAGAGGTGCCGGCCGGCGCTGCGTCCCCCGCGCCAGCCGCCACGCTCACGCTCGCGCCGGCCGCCGACGAGTCTGCCGAGTATGCCGGCGCGTTCACCGGCAGCGGCACCGTCACGGTGAACGGCCCCGGCACCCAGATCTTCTCCGGGCCGAACGTCGCTCCCGGCGGGATCTCGGTCACCGGCGGCGCCGCCGCGCTGCATGCCGGCGCCGTCCTCGACGGACCGGCCGCCGTCCATGCCCCGGGCGCGCTGCACACCGCGGGCGCGGTCGCGATCGGCGGGCTCGGCGGCGACGGCGTGCTCGCCCTCGGCCTTCCGGCCCCCGGCGACGCCTCGCCCTCGGCGCCGCACATCGCCTTCCTCTCGACGGACGCCTCCACCGGCCTCTCGCCGGACAAGAGCTACACCCACCTGTACGACCTGGGCAACGTGGGACCCGCCGTCGTCAACGGCATCACGTTCACCAAGGTGACCGGCAATACCGCCACCTTCACCGCGTCGCCGTCCCTCTCCACGCACGACGGCAACCTGCTCAGCGGCGCGGCGCTCGGTCCGGTGCCAACCGACTCCGGCCTCTTCGCGCTGCTGACGGACATGTGCTATGTCGCGGGGGCCCTGCCAGCGCCCAAGAACACGACCCTGACCCTCTCCGGCCTCACGCCGGGGCACCCGTACGAAGTGCGCATCTACAACCGCTCGTGGGGCTGGGGCGGCAGCCGCCATCAGTTCGTCGATTTCTGCAGCACGCTGGACGGGCGCTACCGCGACAGCATCCTCTTCAACCCGGACGCGCTGTTGCCCAACGCCGTGGTCTACCGATATGTCCCGGAAGGCACCACGCTGAGCATCCGCGTCTCGAACCTCATCGACAACAACGGCTGGCACATCTACGGGTTTTCCAACGAAGACCTCAGCGACCCGGATGCGGAGGCGTGGGACGGCGGCTTGACGGTCTCGGTCCCGGCGGGACGAACCGACGCCTTCGCGGGCACGCTGGACGGTCCCGCGCAGTTGACGAAAAGCGGCGCGGGCGTCCTGCTGCTGACCGGCTCTTCGGCCGCCAGCGGTCCGGTGACCATCGCCGCGGGCAGCTTCGGCGCGGCGTTCACGAACGACGCCCCGCTCACGGCCGGCCCGGTTGCCTTTGCGGCCGGCACCGCGTATGTCTGGGACTGGAGCGCCGCCGGCGCGGGAGGCACCTTGTCTGCGGGCAGCGTCACCCTGCCCGACCCCTTCACGATCACGGCGGGGCAGAGCGGCCAGCCGCCCGCCCGCTGGCCGGTCTTGGTTTCGGAAGATGCGCCCCTCGGGACACCCCTTGAGTCGATCACACTGGTCGGATTCCCGAACTCTGTGAAGGCCGAGTATTCGGCCGACGGAAGGACCCTCTTCCTGACCAACCAGCGCGGCACGCTCTTCTGCATCGAATAGCCGGCGAATAAGCGGTCCATCGCGACAGACGCTGGCAGGCCGCTTCGGGGTATGGTATGGTTGAACGTGTCATGAGTGACGTACCCGACAGGACACCGACGCAACCGACGCATGCCTTGGAGTTGCTGGCCCGCCGCAACCGCGAGACCGGCAACCTGCTGCTCTCCGAGCGGGCGGTCTGGTATGTCACCGTCCTCAGCGCGCTGCTGGCGTTCCGCCGCAAGCATGAACCCGAACCGCTCCATGACGACTTGTTCGCGGCCGTTCGCGCGGAGCTGGACGGTGACGGTTATACGGCTGACGCCTTCAATCAGGACATCCGCCAACTGCTGCTCTGGGGGCTTATCACCGACCGCCTGGAGAAGGAGCGGCTGCGCGGGTATAAAGACACGCGCCGGCGCAAGTTCCGCTACCGGATCACCGATGAGGCGGCCGCGTTTCTGCTCTGGCTGGAAGCCCGGTTACGTGCCGATCTGGAACCGGCCGACGCCGACACGCGCGACCTGCTTTCCGAGGTGATCGGCACCCTGCGCGAGACGGCACGGCTCTTCAACAAGACCGGCGTCGACGCGCTCGACTATGAGACCGCGCGCGGCGTTTTTTATCGCCTTACGCGGATGGGAACGCTCACCGAGAGCGCCAGCCAGGCGCTCGGCGACTTCAACATCCGGCTGCTCGGATTCGCGAGCGGCCGTTACGATGCGACCGAGGCGCGCGCCATTCTGGCCGAGTTGGAACGCTTCCTGAAACAGTTCCTGAACCGCATCCACACGCTGCGCACGGAAATCTCGCCGGAAATCAGCAAGTTGCGCCAAGGGCGTTATACGGCGCGCTGGCAGGCCTGCCTGTCCATCATGGAAGAAGAGGCGCGCGCGACCCCGCACCTGATGCGCACCCGTCTGCCGCATCCTGATCGGACGCTGGCGGACCTGGCCGCCTTTTATGCGGCGGACGGCGCGCTCGAACAGTTGTGCGCCCGCGTCAGCACGGCCGCCCTCCTGGTCTGGCGCAAACTCTATACCCACCTGCGTGAACTCGAGCGCCGCAGCCACCGCCTGGAAGACCTGCGCGCGCGCATCGGGGAGATGGCCGCGCTTCCGCCCGACGCCGTGCCCCGCGCCTTTCTCGGCGGGCTGCTGGCGCCGGCACGCCTGATCGGCGACATGCATTTCTGGGACGAGAACGAAAAAGCCCGGCCGCCTGAACCGCGCTGGGAACGCCAGCGGATGCGCGAGGAAGTGTCCCTTTGGCTGGATGAAAAGCCGCGCACGCCCGGCCGTCCGCCGCAATCGCTCGAAGAGGCCCGCCTGCGGGCCTTGGCGGAATGGATGACCGCCTGCGGGCTCAGCCCGACCCCGGAATGCGGTCCGTTGCGTGTGTCACAGGGCACCTTCCGCGAATTTGACGATTTTCCGCGCTTGATTGAACTTGGTCGCAGCGGTTTGCTCGGCCACGGCGCGCGCCTCGCCCGGATCGGTTACCGCGTGTGCCCGGCCCCCGATACCGCTGTGATCACCGCCGAACGCCACACACTGATCTTCCCGGACCAGCACATTCTAGCCGCGCCGCAACCCGGCACGAAGACCGACAGGACCCCGTTGCCCAAATAATTTCCTCTTGAGGGTTGTTTTTCGTGAAAACCTGTATATAATAAACAGTAACTGCTGATTTTTTTGTGTCCGAACTTTGTGCGAAAGGATGTAGTTATGACACTCCGTATGTATGGTTTTGCCCGTTCGTGCGTGATCATTCGTTTTGCTTTGTTTGCCTGTGCCGTCATGCTGGCCACCTCCTCCGCGCTGTCGCAGCCGCCCCCGCTGCGCATCATGCCGCTCGGCGATTCCATCACCTACGGCGCCAACAACGACGGAATCGGCGGCGGCTACCGCTACCCACTCTATGTGGCGCTCACCAACGCGGGTTACAACGTCGATTACGTCGGCACGCAGACCTCAGTGACGCACCCCGGTCTCGGCGCCGAAATCAACCACGAGGGGCACAGCGGCTGGCATGTCTCCGCCGCCAGCAACGGCCTTTACGAGAATATCCTCCCTTGGCTCGCGCAGATTGCGGACCCCGACGTGGTGCTGATTCACATCGGCACGAATGACACCGGCGATGTGCCGAACTTCCCCGGCACCATCGACGAGCTCGATGCGCTCATCAGCCGCATCGCCTCCGCCCGCCCCTTCGCGCACATCATCGTCACGACCCTGCTGAAACGCGGCGCCGACGACACGGACTCGCGCTACGTCCTGATCAACACCTACTTCAACCCGTATGTCGAAGGCGTGGTCGATGCCCACAAAGTGGCCGGCCGCCGCGTCCATTTCCTCGACATGCATGCCTACCTCGAGCGGACGGACATGTATGACAACCTCCACCCGAACAACGCCGGCTACGGCAAGATGGCAGCCGCGTGGTTCCCGGTCGTCACCAACATCGTCACGCCCTACGGCGACCTTGTTGCACCCGCCGTCGCCACCGTCCGCGTTGCCACGGACACGTCGGTCACCGTCACCTTCTCGAAGCCCATCGACCTTGCGGCCTCCCCGGCCGTCACCAATGCGGCCTCATGGACGCTCTCCCCGGCCGGGACCGTCACCGCCGTTTCCGCGCTCTCCGCTGACCAGCGCGCCATCACGCTGACCGTCGCCG
Organism: Kiritimatiellia bacterium; assembly: GCA_028684935.1. Lineage (GTDB taxonomy): Bacteria > Verrucomicrobiota > Kiritimatiellia > RFP12 > UBA1067 > DUPH01. The sequence continues at coordinate 12,527 of JAQUEX010000040.1, forward strand.
GCCTTGCCCCGGCCTCCGTCTCCACGCTCTCCTTCACCGGCACCGTCACCGATCTCATCCCCGCTTCAAGCGGCGGCCCGTTCACCACCTCCCTGTCCGGCGCGGTCGGCACTTTTTATGCTTCCAATGTGCGCGCGTGGACCGGTCTCGGCGCTGATGCCTTGTGGTCGACTGCCGCCAACTGGACCGGCAGCGCGGTGCCCTCTTCTTCGGAAAACGTGCTTTTCACCGGTAACGGCAACAACCGGACAAACCTTGTGCTCGGCAGCGGAGCCACTGCAGCCGGCATCACCTTTGCTCCGGACGCCGCCGCGTACACGGTCGGCCTCCCGGGAGAAACGCTGACGCTCGCCGCCAACGGCACGCTCACGCTATCTGCCGGTTCCACTTATGACCAGGCCGTGGACGCCTCGCTGCTCGTGGGCGGGAACCTCTACGTCTACAACTACGAGCCGTCCAAGACCCTCACCCTCAGCTACACCAACACCTCCTCGCGCAACATCTATCTGCGCGGCAGCGGCCCGGTCACCTTCAACACGCTGCGCCGCGCCGCCGCCCAGGAAGAGACCGACACCAACTACATCATGCTCGAGTCGCGCATCAACGCCCCGCTCACCTTTACCGAGCGCATGACCATCGGCGCCCTCTGGGGGTATGACTCTCCTATCAACCTCACCTTCGCCCCGCACACCACCAATATTTTTTGCCGCAACGACTGGAACTTCGCCATCAATCTCGGCGGTGTAATGAACGGCGAGGGCGCGGCCCTGCGCATCGTCCCCTCGGACCCCGCTAAACGCGCCCGCGTCGCCATCCAAACCCAGCGCCTCGACATGAACGTCCAACTCATCGCGCCCAAGGGATTCGAGACGCTCAACGGCTGGACGCGGGGCACCCTAGCCCTGAACCATCCCGACAACGACATCCAGGGCACACTCGCGCTCGACAGGGGCAACTGCGTGGAGGTCGCCTTCCTCGCCCCCAACGGCACGCCCAACCCCCTCGGCTCCTGCACGACCGTCAACTTCGTCAATCCGCTCGACAGCGGCGTCTACGCGCGAGTGCGCGTCACCGGCGCCGCCGCATCCTCCACCGACAAGACGTTCACCGTCGACAAAGACCGGGCCATCATTGAAAACGCCGGCACCGGCACGCTCACCCTCACCGGCAACATGACCGGTGCGGGCACGTTCGCCTTCGACGCCTCCGGCCCCATCGTATTCTCTGGCGTCCGTTCCGACTCCGGCGGCATTGCCAAGGCCGGCGCAGGCATCCTCACCCTGACGGCCGCCAACACCTATTCCGGCACGACCACTGTCGAAGGCGGCACGCTCGCCCTCCCTGCCGGCGCGGCACTCGGTTCCGGCACACTCACCCTCGCGGGCGGCACGCTCGCCCTCAATCCCGCCGCCGCCGACGGTTATTCCGCGTCCCTCCCTGTGACGACGCTCACCACCGCCTCGTCGCTGACCGTCCCGGCCGCCGCCACGGCGTCGTCGGTCACCCTCGCCTCGCTCGCCCTCAACGGCAACACGCTCGTGGTCAGTGCCCCGTCCGCCGGCACCGCCGTGAACCGCATCTTCATCACCGGCCTCGCCGACGGCCCGGCCAGCGGCATCATCCTCAACGGCGGCCCCGCCACCTATAGCGCCGCCGACGGCCTCGCACCGCTGGCCCTGCCCCCCGCCGCCATCGTGGACGACACGCTCCCAGACGCCGCCGGATCCGCCGCGACCGCCGACACCGCGCCGGCCGGCAACTTCTCCATCGCCGCATCCCTGACCACCCTCGGCCAGTTCACCTACTCGGCCGCCACACCCGCCACGCTTGATCTTGGCGGCGGCATCCTCGCCCTCAATTACATCCAGTCCGAAGCGCCGCTCTCCGTCATCAACGGCACGCTGACCGCTTCCGGCGCGATCGCCAACATCAACTACCTCGGCTTGCGCACCGTCAGCATTGTCCCCCTTACCTCTGACGCGGCCACCGGCCTGTCAACTTCCAAGACCTACACGCACCTCATCGATTTCGGTTACCAGGGCGTCGCCAGCACCATCATCAACGGGGTCGCATTCACCTTGGGCGCCTCCACCGGTACTGACACCGGTTACTCCGGCTTCCCCAGCGGTGACCGTTTCAGCGGCTGGAACGCCTGGACGAACGACCTTCCGCCCGAGACCTGTTCGGGGCTCCGCTCGCTTCTCTACGACATGAACTACGCGGGAAACTACACGGCCCAGCTCTCAGGCCTCACCCCCGGCGCGATCTACGAGGTCACGCTCTATTTCCGCGCCTGGGACGCGCCGCCCTCAACCCAAGAACGCCGCAGCCTCTACCAGTTCTACTCGGTCTCCTCCTCGTTCCCTGACACGTCCGTCATTTACGCCAGCCAGCCGAACTCGGCCAACGCCATCGTCTACCGCTACATGGCACCCGCCAGCGGCATCCTCAAGTTCGCCGTCACCGCCGTCGCCACCTCCGGCAACGTCGCCAGCGGCTGCTTCGGCTTCTCGAACGAGCGCCTCGCCGCCGCCGCAGGCACCCCGCCCGCGTCTGGTTCGCTCGCCCTCTCCGGGCCGCTCAGCATCTCCGCCGCCCTCGCCGACAACGGCGTCCCCACCGCGCTCAACATCGGCGGCACCGACCCGCTGACGCTCTCGGGGCCCGTCTCGCTGACCGGCGCCGCCCGCTTCGACGCGCCGCTCACGCTCGCGCCTGCCGCGACAGTCACGCAGGCGTTCAACGGCCCCGTCTCCGGCAGCGCGTCCCTCACGCTGAACGGCGCGGGGCGCGTCATCCTCAACACCGCCAACCCGGCCTTCACCGGGCCGGTGGCCGTCTCCAACGGCATCCTCGAGATCGCCCACTCCCAGTCGCTGGGCGCCGCGGCCCAGCCATCCGTCACCGTCGCTGCCGGCGGCGCGCTCGCCCTCGGACAAGTCCCCAACAACACGATTACCCTCGCCAAGACCGTCATGATCGCCGGCAGCGGACCAGACAGCCTCGGCGCCCTGCGCATGGACTATGACGCGCTTCAGTACAATGCCTTCAAATCTGTCGCGCTCTCGGATGACGCTGCAATCGGCGGCAACGGACCGACCCCGCTTCCTTACAACGGATCACGCGGCCGGTTCGACATCCGCAACGGCACGCTCGATTTCGGCGGCCACACGCTGAGCAAAGTCGGCTCCAGTTCGCTCATTCTAACCGCTACCCGAGCCATGGGCGTGACGCTTGGCGCAGCACTCGATATCCAAAGCGGCGTCCTCGGGCTAGAAACGTCCACCGACCTCGGCGGCTCCTCCGCCAACACGGCCGCCGTTGCCGCAGGCGCGGGCTTAGACTTCTACAACCTCACTCTTCCCGTCGCCTGGTCCCTGAGCCTCGCCGACGGCGCACACCTCTCCGTCCGTTCCGGCAACACCAACCAGAACATCGTGGCCGGCCCCGTCACGTTGACCGGCGGCCAGGCCATTCTCGACGGCCAGACCTCCTACGCGCACAACACCATCGCGGGGCCGATTTCAGGACCGGGCGGACTCCTCAAGGCATACGGCGGCACCACCTATCTGCGTCATCCTGCCAACACGTTCGCCGGCCTGATCAGCGTCACCAACTCGCTGCTCCACACCTATGCCCCCGGTTCCGTGCCGAGCGCACCCGCCTCGCTGACCGTGTCCGGCACCGGCGAATTCGCCGTTCGTCACGCCGCCGATGGCTGGTCGACCGCACAGATCGCGTCGCTCGCCGCCTCGGGCGCCTTCACGTCCCGTACCGCTTATCTCGGTATCGACACGGCCGAAGCCGACCTCACCTATACCGCCGACTGGCCCGCCACCGGCCTCTCCAAGCTCGGCCCCTACGCCCTCACGCTCACCGGTGACTGGCCTGTCACAGGTCCCATCCGCGTCCACGACGGCACGCTCGATCTGGACGGCTTCAACGGCGGTGCCATCGATCTCGGCGCGTACGGCGTTCAGGTCGGCGTGGACAACTGGGCCGCCTCCTGCGGCATCCTCCCGCTCTCCGGCAGCACCGCCATCACCACCGACGACAACGGCTACAACCGCGCCCAACCCGCCATCGGCGTGGGCACCCTCGGCTCGTCACGCGGCGTCCTGACGCTCGACGACAACGCCTTTATCAACGGCCGCCTGCACGTCGGCCGCGACAACACCTCGGCCGGCGCGGTCTACCAGACCGGCGGCGTTTTCCTCAACACAGGCGGGGCCGCCGCCGACGGACGCATCGGCGAATCGGGCTTCGGCTATTACGAGATCTCCGGCGGCGCGCTCACCAACAAGGGCTACACGCAGCTCTCGCACAACAGCAGCGCCTACGGCACCCTCCGCGTCAAAGGCGAAGGCCGCGTCGTTTTCAACTCCGGCACCGTGGCGGCCCAAGGCACAGGCGGCGACAATCCCGCCGCCTATTACAACGGCACCCTCGGCACCCGTGCCGGCTTCGGTCACTTCCACCTCTCCGGCAACGGCACCCTCGACACCGGTTCCACCAGCCTCGATCTCTGCATGTGGACGGACGTCAACTCCTACAACAACGGATGGGGCTTCCTGACCCTCGACGAGAACGCCCGCGTTTCGGCCAACATCGTGACCCTCGCCAACCGCAACAGTTCCCCGCTGGCGGTCGTCACCCTCAAGGGCGGCGTGCTCGACACCAAGTACCTGCGCAAGGGCGGCAACAACGCGGCAGGTAACACCGCACAGGCCGCAATCAACTTCGACGGCGGCACCCTCTCCGTCCGTGAGTCCGGCTCAATCGTACGCACCGGCGCGAACAACGTGCCCGCCACCCTGGCCGTCCATGCAGGCGGCGCAGTCATCGACACCCCCGCCGGCATCGGTGCCTCGCTTGACCTCCCGCTGGAACCCGCCGGCATGGGGCTCTCCTACATCGAAGTCAATGCGAGAGGCTCTGGTTATATCGCACCGCCCGCCGTGCTCGTCACCGGCGGCGGGGGTGTCGGTGCGGTCGCCGAAGCTGTCCTCAGCGACGGCGCGGTCTCCGGGTTCCGCATCCTCTCGCCCGGCACGGGCTACACCTCCGACCCCTCCGTCTCGCTCAATGGCGGCGGCCCGCTCACCGGTGCCAGCATCCGCAGGGCCACCCGCGGTCTCCCAGACGCGCTTGACGGCGGCCTCATCAAGACCGGCGCGGGCACCCTCACCCTCACCGCCCCCAACACCTACCGCGGCCCGACCACCATCGCGGGCGGCACCCTCATTCCCGCTCACGAAGAGGCCCTGCCCGACGGCTCTGACCTTATACTCGCGGGCGGCATGCTGGTCCTCAGCGGCGGTGCCCACACCAACCGCTCCACCCGCGTCACCGGTGACGGCGCGCTCGCCAGCGGTTCTCTGACCACCGCCTCGCTCGTCAAAGACGGGGCAGGCACCTTCGACATCTCGACGCGCATCACCCCGCGCGCGGACGATCTGGACGCCGCCATCCGCGACGCCAAAGTCCCCGGCCTGCTCGAGTACCGGCTCAACGGAGCCAGCGTCAACACGAACGCGGTGGACACCGCCGCCTACGGCCCCGTGGTCCAGCTCTCCACCCGCGCCCTCTTCGGCAACGCAGCTTCCTCCGGCGGCGGCGCGACCCTCAACGGCGCCTGGTGGCCGGACAATTCCGTCTACGTCTACACCGGCTATCTCTGGAACCGCGAGCCGACGAATGTCACTTGGACGTTCATGCAGAACATGGACGACACCTTCCTGATGCGCCTCGACGGCAATGTCATCCTCAACAAGGGCTTCACATCGATTCTGCCCTACCGCGTCACCGCCAATGCAGGCACGCACTGCACCGTCACCCTCTCGCCCGGCCCGCACGCCCTCGAGATCCGCGCCGGCCAGGGCGGCGGCGGTGTCGGCGGCTACTGGACCAAATCCGACGGTACCCGCCCGGCCTGGGGCATCGACCGCCTCGCCCGCGACACGGTCAACGTGGAATACTGCGAGTTCATCACCGACCCCGGCGACGGCTCGCTCTTCACCGTCAACAATCCGTACGACGAACTCGGCATCGCGTTTGAGCCGGTTTCCACGGTCGTCCCGACGCTGCCCGCCGATGTCACCGCCGGCGTGGGCGACCTCGCCAAGGGCTTCTCGATCATCTACGCGGGCTCGATTCCCACAAACTCAAACACGATCCTAGACGACTCCTTCTGGAGCGTGAAGAACCTCGGCAGCTCCAACCGCTTCGACCGCGTGGCCTATGTCATGGCCCTCGAACATCCCACGTTCGGCCGCCAGTGGGTCTGGGCCTCCTTCGAGCCGCCCTTCACCGACCGCACCAAGCTGGCCTTCCCGATCACCTCCAAGCGGATGTGCTTCCAGAAGCGTGTGAACCACCTCACCGTCCGTTCCAGCGCCAACACCAACGTCACGCCCGTGGATAACGTGGACACCGGCAACATCGAGTGGTACCCCAACGACTACAATAACGCCCTCCCGACCGCTAACGCCTTCGACCGCGGCTATGTCGGCGACGGCACCAAATATGACTTCGATGACAGGAACAGCGGAAGCGACGGCACCTTCTACGGCAACGCAGCCGGTTACGCCTGCTTCCAGGTCCACAACTTCGGCCTGAACCAGACCCTCTTCGCGGTCAACCACTTCGGCCGGACCGATTACAAGCCCTGCATCGGCATCGGCAACAAGCCCGGCGATTCCACCAATCTCGATTGGACCTTCACCGAAAACGCCCCCGACTACACAGTTCGCGAACTCTACATCCTCACGCGCGATGTTGCCCCCGTGGTTGAAGAGGCGCCTGACGTGCAGGTCAACGAAGGCACGCTGCGCCTCGTCGACACCGGCGGCACGATGCCCGTGCCGGCCGACATCCGTGCCAAGGTCGGCGCCCTCGCCGACGGATACGACACCGTCTACTACTCGCCGATCTCCACCAAGGCAGCAGCCGCCTACAACGGCACGGCCTACGCCATCGACAACTCCGCCGCGACCGCGCCCTTCGACCGCGTGGCCTACTACCTCGAAATCCGCAAGACCGGCGAGAGCGAATCGCAATGGGTCTGGGTCTCCTTCAACGCCCACACCCAAGACCGGACCAAGCTCGGCTACCCCAACCGCAACGGCGCCACCTTCATGTGGCAGCAGAAGGTCTTCAACATGGACGTGCGTGCCAACGTCGGCACCGTCACCGACGTCACCGGCGTCGACACCGGCAACCTCGAGATCTGGCCCTCCAACTACGGCACCGGCCTCGGCATCGCCGACATCGGCGGCAGTTCCAGCACGTTCGACTTCAACGACAACGGGGCGAACAGCACTGACATCGGGCACGGCTCCTTCCAGATCCACAACTGGGGCGCGCAGCAGGTGCTCTTCTCCATCTCGCATTGCGGCGGTTCCAACAACGACATCGGACTGGGTATCGGCAACGACCCCAATCCGCCCGCCAATTCCACCACCGCCTACGACTACACCTGGACCTACAACGCCGGAAGCTTCGACATCCGCAACCTCTACGTCTTCGTGCGTCCGGCGGTTGCGCCGGAAGACATCGGCCACCTGCTTGCCGACACGGACGTGGATCTCGCGGCCGGCGCGACGCTCGACCTCGGCGACTCGACCCAGACCGTCCATTCCGTCACCGGCACCGGCACCATCTCGAACGGCGCCCTTGACGCCAGCACCGTGCTCAGCCCCGCCGGCGACGGCACGGTCGGCACGCTCACCTTTGCCGACGTCACCCTCGTCCCCGGCACGCACTACCGCGCCGACCTGGGTGATCGCCTGGACGTCACCGGCGCGCTCGACATCAGCGGACTGATCGTGACTGTCAACAATCCCGAGGCGCTCGACCGCTCGCAGACCTACACGCTCATCCAGACGACGACGGGCATCACCGGCGTGCCGACGCTCGACACGGACCTGCCCTCCGGCTGGAAACTGGTCCGCCGCAACAACGCGCTCCTGCTGCTCTCCGAGGGCGGCGCGGTTCTCATTCTGCGGTGACCAGTGCCCGTCTTGCCAATCCGTGCAAACGGTGGGCGAGGTTCGTTCGTGGCGTGTGCGGAGCGGCTGGGACGCGGACGGCCCCGTCCGCGTTCTGAACGGTCACGCAAGGCTGACGCGAGACCGGCGTTTGACTGACCGCCTGTTCGCGGACGGGGCCGTCCGCGCCCCCGGTTTTGCACCACACGTTCATCTGAAACGCGCTTTCCTCGCACCCCCGGCCACCAACCGATT
>JAQUEX010000249.1 GCA_028684935.1 Kiritimatiellia bacterium
GCCTTCTTGAATGGGACGCGGAGAACCGACTTGTCGCCGTGATGCCTGTCACAGGAGAATGGACCTGTGGGATCGTTTGTCCGCAGGACGGCGACCTCCGCACGTTCAATGCTTACAACCCTCTGCACCGCCGTATCCGGATGACTGAGGAAATCTATTACGAAGGCGCAACTTTTAAAGCTCAACGCTCAAGTTATGGACGAGCCCGCCGCGCGGCTGCGCCGCGAATGATCGTGAGGGCTGAACCTGTTCTGTCGGTGCAATTAATAAATGCGCGGAACATGGTGCGCCTGGCGGGGGTCGAACCCACAACCTTTGGCTTCGGAGGCCAACACTCTATCCAGTTGAGCTACAGGCGCAAAAAAGTGGGGGTATATTAAAAGCTGGTGCCCCAAACTGCAAGCCTGATGTTTGGCCTGACGTTTTCCATACCGTTCGGTGCCAAAGATTGTTATGATGACCCACACAAGAAGGAGCACGATGAAGACTGCACTTATTTTTGGGGGATGGGTTCTTGTTTGCGCCGCGCACGGACAGACGCTGACGCTCTGGCCGTCCGAGCTGTGCGACGTGCGGCAGCACACCGACAGCAGCGTCGCGGTTGACGCGGGCCGGACCGTTCAGGTCACCGCCGGCACGCGGTACACCTGGCCGGGCGCCACCGTGTTCTTTAAAGCGGGCGAGATGGATCTGGCGGCGTACGGGCCGCTGCGCGTCACGGTCAGCAATGCCTCGGCACGCGCGCTGACCGTCAATCTGAGCGTCAAGAACCGCAACCAGAAAGAGCAGTCGCCGGGCGGCAGTGCGCTGGTGGCGCCGGGTGCGGTCGGCGTGATCGAGGCCAACCTGCGCCTGAGTCCCTGGATGCTCGACCGGCCGCTTGAGCTGGTCGGCATGCGGGGCCATCCGTCGGCGATCGAGGGCGGCTCCTTCAATGTGCGCAAAACCGCCGAGCTGCATGTCTTTCTCAACTCGCCCGACGCGCCGGCCCGTTTCGTGATCCTCAAGATCGAAGCGGACAAAGCGCCGCTCGCGCTGCTCAAGGCCGACACCTTTCTGCCGTTCGTCGACCGCTTCGGCCAGTTCCGGCACGACGAGTGGCCGGGCAAGATCCATGACGAGGCCGAACTGCAGCAGGCCCGGGAGCGGGAGGCGGCATGGCTCGCCGCCAACGCTGCCGGACCGGCCGCGGACCGCAACGCGTGGGGCGGCTGGACCGGCGGCCCGCAGCTCAAGGCGACCGGGCATTTCCGCACCGAAAAGGTCGACGGCCTCTGGTGGCTGGTGGATCCCGACGGGCGGCTCTTCTTCTCGCACGGCGTCGATTGCGTGCGGCACGGTGCCGAGACCGGCATCCAGTACCGCGAGAACTACTTCGCGTGGCTGCCGGAAAAGGGCTCTCCGTTCGAAGCGTTCTACGGCAAGGCGAATTGGGCGCCGCACGGCTTCTATAAGGACAAGAACACCTTTCGGACCTTCAATTTCGCCGGCGCGAACCTGCTGCGCAAATATGGCGAGGCCTGGTTCGATGAGCATGTCAATCTGGCGCATCGACGCATTCGCGCGTGGGGGCTGAACACTGTGGCCAACTGGTCCGACGACAAGGTCTATCTCCAGCGCCGCACGCCCTACACCGTGTGCCTCCACACCGGCGGTCCGCGCATCGAGGGGTCTGACGGCTGGTGGGGGAAATTCCCGGATCCGTTCGCGAAGGAGTTCATCGAGGGCATCCGGCGGCGCGCGCGCGACCAGCAGAAGCCCGGAACGGTCAACGATCCGTGGTGCATCGGGTATTTTGTGGACAATGAGCTGTCGTGGGGCAAGGATGACCGCTCGCTGGCGCTGGGCGCCTTGCTCTCGCCCGCCGCGCAGCCGGCCAAGCTCGCGTTCCGCGACTGGCTGCAGGGCCGGTATGCGACGGTCGCGGCGCTGAACGCCGCGTGGGGCACGGACTTCGCCGCATGGGACGCCTTTCTCGCCACCACCAACAAGCCGTCAGAGAAACGGTGCGGCGCGGATCTGGAGGCGTTTCACAGCCAGATCGCCGAGCAGTATTTCCGCGTGATCCGCGACGCGGTCAAAGCCGCCGCGCCCGACAAGCTCTATCTCGGCTGCCGCATCGCCTGGGGCGCGCCGAGCGTCTACCGCGCCGCCGCGAAATACTGCGATGTGGTGAGCGTGAACATCTATCAGCGGCAGGCGAACAAAGAGCTGCCGGACGGCAGTGAGGACAAGCCGATGATCAACGGCGAATTCCACTTCGGCGCGCTCGACCGCGGCCTGTTTCACACCGGCCTGGTGGCCACCCGGAGCCAGGCGGAGCGCGCCGCGTGCTACGTCGCGTTTGTCGAATCGTGCCTGCGTCATCCGCGGTATGTCGGCACCCACTGGTTCCAGTGGCGCGACCAGGCGCTGACCGGGCGCGGCGACGGCGAAAACTACCAGATCGGATTTCTGACGATCACCGACCAGCCCTACCCCGAACTGGTCGAAGCCGCGCGCACGATCGGCGCGACGATGTATGAGACGCGCTTCGGCGCGGGCCGCCGGAGCGAGACGGCCCCGTGAGCCGTTCGGTTATGCACAGTTAAAAAAGGAGCCTGACATGATGATTCACGTTGACGTCCCGACCCGCACGCGCGAACAGTTTGTGAACATCACCGGCCAGGTGCAGCAGGCGGTGCAGAAGCTGGGCATCGTCGACGGCGCGGTGACGGTGTTTGTGCCGCACACCACCTGCGGCGTGACGGTCAACGAGAACGCCGATCCGCATGTGGTCAGCGACATGCTTCAGCAGCTCGACCGGATGGTGCCGCTGCGCCAGCCCTTCTACGAACACGCCGAGGGCAACTCCGCCGCGCACCTCAAAGCCTCTCTGATGGGCTGTTCGCTGCACCTGATCGTGACGTGCGGACACCTTGAGCTGGGTGTTTGGCAAGGCATCTACCTGTGTGAATTCGACGGCCCGCGCATGCGCCGTGTCTGTGTCGCGTGAGGCGTCGGCGCGTGCTCAGTTCTTGTCGAGCGCCCGCTTGAGGTAGGGCATGTACTGCCGGGTATAGACGATGATCGACCAGAAGTTGACAAAGATGAGAAAGGCCTCGATCACGAAGATCAGCGACTGGGGCAGGAACCACGGGTGCAGGGAGACGTAGACGTAGATGACGCAGGCGGAGGGGAAGCTGGCAGCCGTGCGGAACTTGCCGAGCCAGTTGGCTTTGCAGTCCGCGTCATAGAGCGAACCCACCGATCGCAGGAAGGTCACCCACTGGTCGCGCAGGATATAGAGCACGGTGAAAACGAGCATGACCAGCGCGTGTATCGCCTCGTGCGGCTGACGCCCCAGCAGCCAGAGCAGGGTCGGGAAAACCACCAGATAGAAGACCTTGTCCATCAGCGGGTCGGCCATGGCCCCGAACTTGGTGACCACGTTCCATTTGCGCGCCAGCTTGCCGTCGTAGAGGTCGGTCAGCGAGGCGATCGCCAGCGAAGCGGTTGCCAAGACGGCGAGCCACCAGGCCGGCCAATAGCCGTCGATCACGGCCAGCACCATAAACAGCACGACGAACGGTACGCGTCCGAAGGTGATCGCGTTGACGACCAGCCGTTTTGATTGTTCATCCATGAGGCATATCAAAGCAGATCATGCGTCTTTTGTGAATCTAAAAAGGCAAACGTTCAGGACAGGGGGGGCGAAGGTCATGCGTGTCTGGTGAAAAGATGCGAGAGACTGGGGGCACAGTTGACGCCCGACCGCGTCACGTGCTTTGCGATTGCCGTATCCTTTTTCCCCATTTGGCCGGTGCCATGCCGACCTGCTGATGAAACGCGCGGGTCAGGGTCCGCGTGGTGCTGAAGCCGCAGGCCGCCGCGATCTCCGTCACGCGCAGCTCATTGGCGAGCACCAGTTGCTGGGCGTGTTCCAGCCGGGTTTCGAGCAGGTAGCGGTGCGGCGAGCCGCGCATCTCGCGGCGGAACAGGAGGAAGAGCTGGCGGAGCGACACGCCGGCCTCCTCGGCGAGCTGCTCCATGGCCAGCGGACCATGGAAGCGCGTGTCGATCAGGTGGACTGCCCGTTTGAGGGCGGGATGCGTGATGGCCAGGCAGCCGGTGGAGGCGCGGCGGATCAGCGGACCGGGCGGCACCACGGTGACCGGCGGCACGGGGAGCCCGCGCATCCGGCGGTCGAGTACGCGCGCTGCCTGGTAGCCGAGCTGCTCCATGTCCGGCGAGACGCTGGTGAGCGGCACCGGCGAGATCGCGCAGAGCGACTCAAGATCGCCCACGCCGATGACCGCCACCTCATCCGGTACCTGAATCTGCGCCTCGATGCAGCGCTCGATCAGGACGACGGCGTCGTGGTCGTCGCGGCACATCACGCCGAGCGGCTTGCGGCAGCTCTTCAGACGCGAGGTCAGCGCGTGGAGCTGTTCGCGAGGCGTGGAGCCGGAGAGGTCCATGAAGGGGAGCTTCAGCTCTTCCAGCCGTTCGCGGAAAGCCCGCTTGCGCTCGTCGCCGGAGGGGGACGCGTCGCAGGCGAACCACCCCGTTTTTTTGTGAAAAAGGGCATAGAGATGGTCCGCCGCCGCGCGGGCGATCTGACGGTTGTCCGGCACGACCATGGGGGCGTCCAGGCCCGGCGAGTCGGTGCCGAGAATGACGGCGGGCACGGTTGCGGCGCGTGCGCGAACATACGCATTGACCGCAGGATCGCGGTGGCCCATGGCGATCATGCCGTCAAACGTGCCGTCGAGCGGAATCTGGTTGGTGAAGAAGTGCCGCGTGTCCATGCGCCAGCCGGCCTCGCGGGCAAAACGGCTGATGCCCTGAAAGATCCGGTAGTCGTTCCACGACAGCAGAAAAAAAATCTGTTTGCGCCGTTTCATGCCGCGAGTTTAACAGACACGCGCCGGGTCTGTCACGGATCGAT
>JAQUEX010000041.1 GCA_028684935.1 Kiritimatiellia bacterium
CGCGCTCTTCACGGTCTTCGTTGCGGGCTCGCTAAAATGAAGACACGCCCATAGGTTGGCGAGGCGGATGATATCCGGGCGGGGCACGCGGAGGGCCACGCGAGGCGTGTGCTCAGCGTGAGAGGGCGACGTGAGATGGTATTTGACAGTCCGGTTGCGGGACACGCATAATACCTAACGTTAAAGAGGTTGGGGGGGGGCGTCGCGAAGGAAAAGTCATGAAACGAATCGTGGGAATCGCATGGGGTCTGGCTGCCGTCGTGGGTGGCCTTGCAGCGGAACCGGCTTGCGAAGCATGGCAGGCTCCGTATACGGGTGAGGACGCGACAGGCCCCAAGGTGATCGGCTTATGGACATTCGCCGATGTAAAGGATGCGTCGGGCAAGGGGCGCGATGCGGTGCTGCACGGCGCAACGCTGGCCTCTGATGCGCGTTTGGGGACCTGTCTGGAGTCGTTCTGCGGCTGGCCTGTACAGGACACGCGCCACGCCGCCGTGGTTGCCAACCATCCTTCGCTCTCGCCCAAAGGCGCGTTTACCCTAGAGATGTGGGTCAAGCCGAAACCCGAATTCGCCGGTTATCCCGAAGCGTTCCTTGCCGACAAAAAGTATGTGGCGCACACCGATTATCAATGGACGCTGGGCGCTGCGGACAAAAGCGGCCAGCGGCGTCTTCATTTAAGGCTCGGGTTCGGCGATGATTCGGAAAACTATGGTTCGGAGCCCTCGCTGTATGCAACGAACACCTGGACGCATCTCGCGGTCACCTATGACGGTTCAGGCACCGTGCGGTTTTTCAGGGACGGCGCATCGCTGGGCACACTTTCCCGGACTGGTCGTTCACGCATTGCGCCCGGCAGTCACCCGCTGTCCATCGGCGATCGTATCGGGAGCCTCTATCATGGCTTTCCTGGATATCTGGCGCAAGTGCGACTGTGTCAAGGCGCGCTGGAATTTCGTCCCGTCACACTGACCCTAGCCTCGGATCGAAGCGTGTTTGTGCGCATGGAAAAGACGCCGACCCTGCGCTTCACGTTGGCGAATACCCAACGACAACCGGTGCGTGACGTGTCCGTGCGCTGTTCGATCGAGGGGCGCGAAACCGCGCGCGACCTGATACCGGGACTCGCGCCGGGCGAAAGCCGGACGTTGGATGTGCCGGTGGATACCGCCCTGCGCCCCGGCAGCTACACGTTGCGGGTCCGCGTCGCACTGCCGGGCAGAGAGGCAGAAGCGCCCTATGTAAGCGAGGAGAACGTGACGTTCACCTTGGTGCCGCGCCGTCCGCCGCGCATGCCGGTTGTGATGTGGGGCCTTTACGGAGCGGCCAACGTGCTGCGCGAATTGCCGCGTCTGACGGAAATCGGTTTTACGCATTGCTTGGGTTTCGGCGCTGACTACGGACGCGTTTTTGAGGCGGGCCAACCGGTGGCGCCCGAAGCGCCTGAACGCGTCGCAGAGGTCAAGCGGATGCTGGACACGGCGCTGGCGCATGACGTCGGCATCATCGCGACGCTCTCGCCCGGTCACTGGGCCGCCGGCTCGAAGGCGGACTTCCGGCGCGTAGACCGGAAAGGAACGAGCACCGACAAAAAACCTGCTCTCTGCGCGTCGTTCCCGGAGATGCAGACCTTCGCCTTTCACGTGGGTGCCTCGGTCGCGCAAGCCTACAGCGCCTTCCCGGCTTGGCAGGCAGCCCTGCTGCACACCGAGGTCCGTGACGGAGCGAACGTCTGCTGGCACCCGCATGACCGCGAGGCGTACCGGCGCGCGACCGGCGCGGAGTATCCGCCGGACGCTCCGGGCAAGGGCGGCGTGGACTATACGAAGCTTGCGGATTTTCCGCGTGACCGGGTGATCCCAGACGACCATCCGCTGTTGCGTTTCCTGACGTGGTATTGGAAAGAGGGGGACGGGTGGAACCGCATGAACACCGAGTTGAACCGGGGGCTCAGATCCGTCGGACGCGACGGGCTCTGGACGTTTCATGATCCGGCGGTGCGCGTGGCGAGCGTTTACGGAAGCGGCGGCAGCGCAGATGTCCTTTCACAATGGACCTATTCCTATCCGGACCCGATCCGCATCGGTGTCGCGACTGACGAACTGTTTGCCATGGCGCGCGGTGCCGCCCAACCGCAGCAGGTCATGAAAATGACCCAGATCATCTGGTACCGCTCGCAGACCGCGCCGGCTGCCAAAGGGGACGAGGTCAAGAAGGCACCGGCCTCGCCGTGGGAAGACACCGATCCCGATGCGGCATTCCCGACCATCGCGCCCATGCATCTGCGCGAGGCATTTTGGACCAAACTGGCCCGCCCGGTGCGGGGCATCATGTATCACGGCTGGGGGTCTCTGGTGCCGCAAAGCGGTGAAAGCACCTACCGGTACACCCATCCGCAGACACAGCATGAACTGCGTCGCCTGATCAAAGAAGTTGTGGCGCCGCTGGGCCCGGCCTTGCTGCAGATTCCTGACCGGCCGAGCGATGTCGCGTTTCTGGAGAGTTTTGCGTCCCAAATGTTTGCGCGTCGCGGAACCTACGGTTGGGGCAATGGGTGGTCCGGCGATGCGTATCACATGCTGCTTTGGGCGCATCTCCAGCCTGAGATCATCTACGATGAAACGGTGCGAACGCGTGGTTTGGATGACTTCCGCGTTCTGTTCATGATGGATTGCGATGTGCTGACTGCCGGCGTGGCGGCTGCGGTCAAGGCGTTTCAGGCGCGCGGTGGACAAGTTGTGGGGGATGAACGCCTCTGCCCGGCCATCCAGGCTGACATGACGGTTGCGAGTTACACGCGGACGCGCAAGGCGGATGAAGACCGTGCCGCTCTGATCGCTAAGGCTGCCGAGTTGCGTGCGGCGCTCGACACGCGCTATCGGCGTTATTGCGACGCGTCAACGCCTGATGTCGTTCCGCGCTGCCGTTCCTGCGGCTCTACCGATTACCTGTTCGCCGTCAATGATCGGCGCGAATTCGGAGATTATGTCGGTCAGCATGGTTTGGTGATGGAGAACGGCCTGCCGGCAGAGGCTATGCTCTCGCTGGCGCGTCCATCAGGCCATGTGTATGACCTGACGGAAGGGCGCGCCCTGCACGCGCGTGTGCAGGAGGGACGGTTGACGGTCGCGCGCGCCTTCGGCCCCTGCGACGGCTGCGTGCTGATGGTCACGGAGCGTGCCATCGAGGCAGTGCGCATTGACGTTGCGCAGGAGACGAGTCTCGGCGGCCGTCTGCCCTGCACGGTATCTGTGGTGGATGTGAACGGGAAACCGCTCGACGCCGTGGTGCCTGTGCATGTCGAGATCCTCGACCCGGCGGGGGCTCCGGCAGAATGGAGCGGCTACTACGGCGCCGAACAAGGCTGCCTGACGCTCACGCTCGATCTTGCGCCCAATGACCGTCGCGGTCTGTGGCAGATCCGCGTGCGGGAACTGGCCTCACGCCGCTTTGACACGGCGTATTTCAGGGTCACACACCCGTAAAAAAGTGATAGGGGGGGGCGCAAGTTTCATTCGCCGCGTGACGTGGGCGTGAGCCCGAGCTGCCGGCAAACTGTTGCGACGGCGTCGAGGACAGACGCTTCGACCGCGTCGGTGAAAGGTCCGGGCAGACCATAATAGATCATGCTGTCATCCGCCTCGTAGCCGCCCTCCCGCAAGACGCGCAACGACGGGATGTAACTCTGAACCTCGTTGCAATAACCGGCGACCAGCAGATCCGGATGGGGATAGTCGCGCCTGATGCGCCGCGCGTAATCCACAACAATTTCGCCGCTCAGAAAGATGAAGACCGTCGTTTCGCCCATGCGCAGCGCCTGGACCGGATAGGGGATGTCCGTCATAGGGGAGCCCGCGTTAAACGCATAGAGGACACGCTCGGCACGCCGCTGCCGAAAAGGATTGCTGCCTGTCAATTCCGCGCGAAAAACATCGAGACCGACAGGCCGAAACGAGAGACGCGTTTCCGTGAAAGCCGTTCGCAATGCGCCCGCGACGCTTTTCATTTCTTGGGCCAACACACGCTCAACAGCCTCGGCCAGCGTCTTGCCATAGGCTGCTGCATGTGCAACGGTGCCGCGCGGCTCCGGTCCTTGATCGCCGGCGCAGCCCTGCACGAACAGCGCGGTTGCTCCGGGGTACGCGCGCTCTAATTCCAGCATGGCAAAGCCGGCATAATCGCCGTTGATCAGCAGGTTATTGCCTTGCAGGGTGGTGCCGTGGCAGGCGTAATTGAAAAGGATTGCGCGTACCGTGCCGTCGGGCGCCGATACACGCAGGACGGGCACCGTGTGATCCACCGGGGCGATGTCGCGTTTGCGGCGGTTGATGGCAAAACCGGCCGTACCGTATCCGAGGGAGAGTTCCGCTGGAGCGAGCGTGGCTACGGCGTGATCGACGGCCATGACCATGCGCTCTGCCAGCATGCGGTTTTGCGTCACCACATGCTGCTGATCCTGCGGTGTGAAGGCGCAGCACACGCTAAGACTCGGCCACACCACAGGCCCGGAATGCGTGTGCGACGCGTTGAAAAAAATCTGCTGCCGCGTCAGCCCGTGCTTGGCCGCGAGCTGTGCGCATATGATCGTTGTTAGCTCGCGGGTCAATCCCAGCACATCGGCCGTGATGATCACCGCGCGCTTGCCGTCACCGTCTTCGATGGCCAGTGCTTTGGCCCAGACATGATGGAGCATGCCGGTCGCGGGTGTCGTGCGCGCCGCGTAACCCGCCAGCCAGACCGGTTGGGTATCGGGGGTGATCACGGCCCGCCCGACGCCGGCTTGCATGCCGGTGACGGCGGCCAGGCCGCGTAAGGCCATGCAGATGCAGGCTATCATCAACAGCGTCCGTTGCATAGTGGTCTGTCCGGTCACCCCTTCGCGGACAGCTTGTCGGCGTAGGCGTGGATTTTTTCGATGGCGTTAGCGATGTCATCCATGGCGCTGCGTTCGGCGAGGAGCAGGTTCTGAGGCAGCCAGACCATCTCGCGGCATAGGCGGTCGTTTTCGGGGCACCGGGTGCGGGCCAACCACGCTGCGTCATTCAACTCCTCAGCGGTATACATGCGGCGGAAATTTTTAGTTTGGAAGGCGTGTTGAACGAACGGCATGGTGTTCAACGGCGTATAGCCGGATGAACACGGCACGCCCTCCGCGTGCAACGCAGTGAGAAACGCTGACCGCGGCAACCCGCGAAACGCCGTAGCGTCATAACGAAATGGGAAAAGATGGAAGGCTGCGCGCGTCACTCCGGGCGAAAGCGCATAAGGTGTGATTCCGGGAATGTCGCGTATTCGTTGCTTGAGGTATTCGGCATTTTCATGCCGCAGAGCGCTCTCTTGCGGCAGCCGTTTTAACTGGGCGAGGCCGATCGCCGCTTGATATTCCGTGATTCTCAGCTTGGTGCCCAGCATCGGCGTGCCGGCACCCACCGTGCCCACGGCCGTCCCGTAGGCGTTCCCATAGTTGTGGTATGAAAAACAGCGGTCCATGAACGCGTCGTCGTCGCTGACGATCGCGCCGCCCTCGCCGATGGCCATGTTTTTGGAGTTCTGGAAACTGTAGCAGCCGGCATGACCCAAGGTGCCGCATTTTTTTCCATTGATTTCCGCCAGCCAGGCCTGGCAGGCATCCTCAACGACCAGCAGGTTGTGTTTGCGGGCGATGTTCATAATCGCCGTCATGTCTGCGGGCAGGCCAAGAATATGCACGGGCAGGATGGCCCGTGTTCGCGGCGTGATTGCGGCCTCGATTTTTCCGGGGTCGAGCTGATAGGTGGCAGGGTCGATGTCACAGAAGATCGGGATCGCGCCGTTCATCAGGATGGCCTGCGGCGTGGCGATAAAGGTGTAGGGCGGAAGAATCACCTCGTCGCCGGCCCCGATATCAAGCTGCGCCAGCGCAGTGATCAGCGCTTGCGTGCCGTTGACCACGGCGAGGCAGCGCTTGGCGCCCATGGTTGCGGCCCACTGCTTTTCAAACGCGTTGACCGTACCCGCGCGCGACCACACGCCGCTGCGGACAACCGACAGCAAGCTCTGTTCGTCGGTCTCGGATATCCAGCGCGGCCAGCGCGGCCAGCCGGCGTCATGGGCCTTGCGGCCGCCCAGCCGGGCCGGCATCCCGGCAGCGCCCGCCGCCGTGACAGACGCTGCAGCGGGCCATTGCGTCGCCACGGCCGCAGCAGCGGCTTTCATGAATGTCCGTCGTCCGACGGGAACTCCAGCGGTGGCCTTTTTCATGCCTCTCCTCCTGTTGCGTGTCGGCGACGCTCAGCATGCTGAGCGTGATCTCGCGGCGGCCGGCCGTATTACTTTGCGGTCGGAGCGTCGTCGGCTTTGAGATCGCCGAGCGTGTACTGCAGGCCGTCCAGAATATGCCACAGCGTCGCTTTATTGAGAAACGCGCGCTTGTCATGCGCGAATGACGTGTAGAACACGCGCCCGGCACCGTACGGACGGATCCAGCTCACCGCATAGTCATTGTCAGCGCGCTTCATGCCTTTGGCGGCAGCGGTTTTCGCGTCAGACAGGTCGAGCGACACCAGCACGCGCAGTTTGGCGCGGTCGTAAAAAGGAGACTTCTGCTGGTAAATCTCGTCGCCAAAACGGAACCCTTGGCCGCCGAAGGCTCGGTTGAGCGGGTGGGCCGACTCATCCAGTTTGAATGCCCACGTTCCGCCTGCGGTCCACGGGTGTCCGTCGAACTGTCCGCCGACCATTTCGGCGGCCACAGGGCTGTCATAAAAATTGTCGGCCCCCGCGTGAATCACGCAGAGCCCGCGCCCGCTTTTCACAAACTCGATCAGGTTCGGCACGAGCGCGGGATGGTCTTTGGCCTTGAGGTGCGTGGTGTTGTTCAGCACGACCGCGTCATACGTGAACAGAGTGTCCTTGTCGGTCAACGCGGCGTAATCAATCGTGAAGGTCGCGGCGAAAGCACCGGTGCGCGCGGCAATTTCGAGCGCCTTGATACCGTAGACAATGCCCTCGCCGTGTACGAACCCTTCGCACCGGCTGAAGACCAGCACCTTGCGCGGTTTGACTGGCTTGGCCGTCAGTCTGGTGCCGATCAAACCCTCAAGCTGGGCGACACCTTCAGCAGGAACAACGGGGAGCGGTTTGGGGAGCGCGGTCTGCGAAAAAATGTGACCGGCGGTGAGGAGCGAAAGCAGCGTGATCATCATGCCTGTTTTCATACGTGGTCCTTTCTTGCAGATAACATACTCAGGTCTGGCGGCAAAAGCCGAGCCCTTTTTTTGCGGACATTGCGGCTTAAGAGGCTGTAGAGCACCGGCACCAAGATCAGAGTCACGACCGTCGAGAAGGAGAGTCCTCCGATCACGGTCACGCCCATGGGTTTCCACGTCTCTGACCCCTCACCGCCCGCCATCGCAAGTGGCATCATACCAAAAATTGTCGTGAGCGTGGTAATCAAGACCGGGCGCAGGCGCTGGCGCCCGCTGTGGCGGATCGCATCGCTCATGCTTTCGCCACGCGCACGCAGCGTGTTGATGTAATCGACCAGCACAATGCCGTTGTTCACGCCGGTGCCGACAAGCAGGATGATGCCGATAAAGCTGAACATGTTAAAGGTCATGCCAAAGGTGTAAAGCCCGAACAAAACACCCGAGAAGGCAAATGGCAGCGCGAGAAAGATCACGAAAGGATCAATCAATGATTCAAATTGTCCGGCCATGACCATGTAGACGAGCACAAGCCCCAGCACCGCCAAGCCGATGAGGTCGGCAAACGCTTCGGCCTGCTCTTTAACCATGCCGCCGTACGTGATGTGCGTGGCATCTGGCAGGACGATCTCTTTGGCGATGCCCGCCTGGATGCTGGCCACCACATCGCCGATGGATCGACCGAAATAGTCAACCTCGACCTTGACCATGCGCTCCTGATCTTTGCGTTCGATGTCCAACGGTCCGAGATCTTGGACCACTTCGGCGATCGCGTCAACCCGCACCCGTCTGCCATTGGGCAGAACGACCTCAGAATCCATGATGTCGGCCAATTCACCGCGGCGCGACTCTTTCAGACGCATGAAAATCCAGTACTCATTTTCGCCTTCACGGAAATCGGAGGCCTCTTTGCCGTAAAAGAGGGTGCGGATTGTTTCCACCACATCGGAAACATTGAGTCCGAGCGTGGCGATTTTCAAACGGTCGACCTGGACTAGCAGTTCCGGCTTGCCATCGTCCATGCTGACGCTCGCGTCACGCGCGCCCGGCGTACGGTCGCACAACGCCTTGATCTCTTCGGCGACACGGCGCGTTTTTTCGAGATCATGACCCAGAACCTCGATCACGATGGGTTGTCCGCTGCCGCTGAAGCGGCCCATCTGCCGGTTGACGGTGCTCATGCTGGTCTTCACAAACTCAGGCCGTGCGCGCAACGTGTCGAGTAAACGCCGTCCGGCTTCACGTGCGGTAAACGAGCGCCGGTCCATCGGAATCAGCTTGAATTCGACGCGCCCGATATGCGAACCCTGACGCCCGGAACCGAATTTGGAATCACCGCACCGCCAGCGGGAGTTGCGTACATGCTCGGCTCCGATCAGCGCGACGCCGAGCTGCCGCGCCTCTTCACAGATGCGCGCCGTTTCTTCGACCCGTGTCCCAAGCCCGAGTTCAAAATTGACGGTCAGATCGCCAGAGTCGGTGTCGGGTGAAAACTCAGACCCGATCAAGGGGAAGAGCGCCAGCGAGAAACAGAAAACGGCGAAAGCCGTCATACAGACCAACCCGCGCCACCTCAGGGCCCAGCCGAGCAGACGGGCATAGGCCTCTTCGATGCCATTAAACGCCGACTCGCTCACTCGGTAAAGCGCGCGCCCTATTGGACCGCCGCCGATGACGTCGCGATCTTCCTTCAAGAAGAAAGAGGCGAGCATGGGTGTCAGCATGAGCGAGCAAAACAGGCTGGCCAGCAGCGTCGTGGTGATGATACCGCCAAGCTGTCCAAAAAAGATTCCCGACATGCCTGACACGAAGATCAGCGGCACAAAGACCGCCACCGTGGTCAGGGTGCTGGCCGAAAGGGCGAGTCCGACCTCACCGGTGGCGTAGAGGGCCGCCTCGCGCAGTTTAACCCCGCGGCGCGTATAGCTGTCGATGTTCTCAAGCACGACGACCGCATTGTCAACCACCATGCCGATCGCCACCGAGAGCGAGGAGAGCGAAATGATGTTAATCGTCCAGCCGCGGATGAACATGAAGAAAAACGCGATGATCAGCGAGAAAGGAATGGTCAGCACGATGACCAGCGACGCACGGATCGTCCGCAGAAAAACGAAGGTCGTCAGCGTCACGAAAAGACCGCCCCACATCAGCGTTTCGGTGACGTTGCGCAGCGATTGGCGGATGAAATCGCTGGCGTTCATCAGGTTGACGACGCGGATGTCCTGCGGCATGAACGGCGCATACTCTTCAACGGCCGCAAGCACGGACTTGCAGACGGCGAGGGTGTTGGCCCCAGAGCGCTTCTGCACGACGAAAATCACGCTTTGTTCACCGTTGGCTCCCGACAGGCGCGTTGCTTCCTCAAAGCCGTCATAAACATCGGCGACATCCCGCAAGTAGATGGCGCCGCCTGAAGCATTGCGCTTGACGACAATATCTTTGGCCTCATCGGGATCTTCAAATTCGCCGGGCACGCGAACGGTGTATTCGATGATGCCGCTCTTGATGCTGCCCGCAGGCAGCGTGAGATTTTCGCGTGCGATCGTGCGCTCGATCTCGCCGAGCGTCAACCCGTATCCCGCCAGCTTCATCGGATCGATGTCAATGTTGATCTGGCGATGCAGCCCGCCATAGATGTTGACCGCGCCCACACCGGGCAGCCGTTTCAACGCGTCGCCAAGATCGTCTTCGACAATGTCATAGAGTTTTTCCCAGGATTCTTTTGCGGTCGCGGCGAAAACGAGGATCGGCATCGAGGAGCTGTTGAATTTGTAAATGATGGGCTCTTCGATGTCATCGGGCAAGTAACGGCGCGACACGCTGATCCGGTCGCGGATGTCATTCGCGGCCTCTTCCAGATCCGTTCCCCACTCGAACATGCACGTGATCGCCGACACGCCTTCACGCGTGCGGCTTGTCACCTCGTCGAGATTGTTGACGATGCTGAGCTGGTTCTCGATGACACGTGTGACGCGGCCCTCGACATCCTCGACGCTGGCCCCCGGCCATTGCGCGATGACCGTGACAGACGGTGTCTCAACCTCCGGAAACAGATCCACCGGCAGACGCTGCAACGAGACGCCGCCCAGCACCAGGATGGCAATGAACACCATCAGCGTGAAGACCGGACGTTTGACTCCGAGTTCAGGCAGGCGCATGGTTACTCCTTCTGCCCGTCATCAGCAGGGTCGTTCACCAAGGTCACCGGTATGCCGTCCGTCAACCGGTGTTGCCCCATCACCACCACCTGTTCGCCGACCGCGAGCCCGTGCAGGATCTCCAGTATGTTGCCGTCACGCACACCGACGGTCAATTCACGCGTCTGAACCGTGCCATCCTTGACCACAAAGGCCAGAAACCGCGACCCGCGCCGCAGCGCCACATCGGCGGGAAGTGTCACGGTCTTCTGCTTGACCTCGAGAATGATGTGCCCTTCGGCATAGAGCCCGGGACGCAACAGCCACTCGCCGGCCGTGTTACGCTCGTTTTTAAGCCGCACCTCCACCGTGGCGGTGCGTGTCACGGGGTCGACGGCAGGATAGATTCGGGCGATCTGACCGAGGAACACACGGCCGGGGACCGCATCCGAGCGAATGCTGACCGCCGTCCGTCCGGCGGCCAGCAGATGCAGATAGGGGCCGGGAATCGCGATCATAAACTTCAATTCATCCATCGGAATGACTTGAACGATCTTGGTTGAGGCCCCAACCATGGCACCTGGATCCACGTATTTGGCGCTGACGACGCCGTTCATCGGCGCATGGATGAAGGCTTCGCTGAGCGTCACCTCGCTCACGTTGACCGCCGTCTGAGCGTGTACCAGATTCGCTTCAGCCTGGGCACGTTCTGTGACGGCCTGTTCGTATGCGGTCATCGCCAAGTCACGCTGCTGCTCGGTGGTGGAGCCTTCGGCAAACAGTTTCTCCATGCGCGTGCGTTCACGGGCACGGTCTTTCAGAACGACGTTGGCTGTGGCCACTGCGGCGCGTGCGGATTCGACGGCCGCTTTGGCTTGCGACAACTGGGCGTGGATGTCGCGATGGTCGATGACCGCCAGAACTTGCCGGTTGGTCACTTCGAGGCCCTCCCAAACCGGCGTGCCGTCCTCCAGCGAAAGGCGCTCCAATCGTCCCGATATCTTCGGCATGATGTCCACCGTCCGGATGGCCTCTAGCGAACCGGTCAGTTTGATGGCGTTGGTGACGCACCCGGTCTGGACCGGCAGCACGCGGACCGGCAACGCGGCTCGGCCCTCTTTTTTGGCGGTTGGATTCGCTTTCTCTTTCGCAAGACGGTAACCGTAACGGGCACCGAATGCCAGTCCCGCCACAATCATCAGATACATCAGCGTTTTAAAAACTGTTTTCATTCTTGCCCCAGATGTTTCCCCAGCGTGCCTGTGGCCTGCTGCAGCGCCAGACGGGCCATGCTGTGATCGTAAAGAGCGCGATAATAGTTGCCGCGCGCTTCAGTCAGCGAGGAACGCGCGTCGACCACCTCAACCTCGGTATTCACGCCCTCTCGATACCCGGTCATGGCCAAGCGCAACCCCTCTTCGGCATGTTGCAGGTTTAAGCGTTGCGACTCGACATACTCTTCGGCGTTTTTCAGGTTCAGCAGCGCCTGCTGAACATCCAGAAAAACATCTTCCTCCACACTTTTGAGTTCGATTTCGCGCTGCCGCAGTCGTGCCCGTGCGGCAATCAGTTGGCCTTCGCGCCCGAAGCCGTCAAAGAGCGGCCAGGTGAGCTCCAGCGCCGCGCGCTGCGTGCCGGCCCACTCGTCGTCACCGTCCCGCGCGCGGTCGGTGCTGGCGCTGAGCGCGAGATCGATCTCCGGCAAGTAGGTGCCGCGGATCGCGCGGACCTTCTCGCGCTGCATGCGGATATTCAACTCAGCCATGTAGAGATCGGGACGGTTGGCATACGCGGTGTCAACGGCTTGTTCCAACGTCGTGCTGATCGGCTCGTGCCGCAGTTCCTCCGCAAGCCGGATCTGGGCGTCGGTCGCTGTGCCGAGCGTGCGCAGCAGACCTGTTTTAGCCAGCACCAGGTTGTTCTCCTGGCGGATCATCTCCGCCCGGAAGTTGGCAACATCCACTTGGGCGCGCAATTCGTCATACTTTGATGCCACGCCGTTGACACGCTTGATACGGACATCATTGAGATGCGCCTCGGCCGACACGACGGCGTCGCGGTTGACTTGGCAAAGATTGTCTGCCAGCAACGCGCCGTAATAATCGGCAGTCACCTGTTTCATCACGGTCTGGACGGTGTTGCGGACACTCTCGTCCGACCAGAACGCGAACAGTTTGGCTGCGCGCAGGCCGGCGGTGGCCCCGCCGCCACGGAACACGGGCTGGCGGAAGGAAAGGCTGGCGCTGTCCGCGTCGCGGTTGCCGTACGCCGTTGACGCAGCCGCATCGACGCGGGGCAGGGCAAGCTGATAGGCAGCGACCAATTCGCCGCGCGCCACTTCACGTTCCTGAATCTTGGCCTGCAGCGACTTGTTGTAGAGCAGGGCGATGCGCACCGCCTCGTCCAGTGATAGCTTTTCAGCCGGGATCGGCATCTCGCCGTCTTCACGCACACGCAACCAAGACTCGTAGGCGGCATCCCGTGTTTCTTGTAAATCCTGATACAGCGCATCGCGCGTGAGACAGCCGGCCACACAGGCCGAACAAAGCCCCATCATCCCGACACGCCCCCACATGCCGTGTCTCTTTATCATCCGCATCCCCCAAACGGCCATCCTTGAACCCGTGATTTTGAACAATTGTTTAATCACTATAACGCGACTGGGCGGCGCATGTACACCACAAAGCGGCACTCACAACTCGACAATCGCAAAGTTTCCCTTTGCGAAGGGGCCGGGATTGACAACGAGCGTTGAACCACAGCGGCTTCGCGACGCGGCCTCGTGAATATGACCCGAGAGGCAGCACGCCGGCTGGAAGCCGTCAATGAAGGCGCGGAGCGCGTGAGAGCCGACGTGTATGCCGTTGGGCAGCAGGTCGGCCGAAGTGCCGTACGGCGGCTGGTGGACCGCCAGAATGACCCGCGATGCCTGCGTTTCGCATGTGGTGAGCAGACGGTCGAGATGTGCGACGTACGCTGATTCGGGAAGTTCCGTGGGGGTTTGCGCGGGGCAGGGCAGCGCTCCGCCGAGTCCGGTCAGTGTCCATTCGCCAAGCGGCACGCAACGGGCGTGCAGGTTGACCCAGCCATCCAGCGAACCGTCGATGGCCATGCAGTCGCAGTTTCCGATGACGAAAAAACACGGACGATCAGGCACGCGCAATGTGTCTGCGACACGTTGGATTTGTCTGGGCGGGCCGAAGGTGGTGAAGTCGCCGCACATGATCAGCGCGTCAACGCCTTCGCAAGCCTTGTGCATCGCTGTAACCTGTCCGGTATGTCCGTGCACGTCGGATATTACCATCACTTTCATTTGTCATTCCCTCTCCATTTATACTCGGCAACTCAATGCAGTGCAAAGCCGGTATCCGGCGTAAAAATGACGCCGTGTTTGCAGGACGGAATGTCGGCCGGCTCGATTCCGATCAACTGCAAGGGATTGTAGAAACCGATGCGCAGCAACGCGTCCAAAGAAAAACAGCCGAGCGCATGCAGCACATTCATGCAGGCCAGCAGCGTCGCAGACGACCCCACCAGGCATTGCTTCTCGGGATTGTGAAGGCGTCCGTCCGGTTCAAGCACCGCACGGTTGCCCAGAACATCGTAGGTGCCGGGGGGGAGTCCGGCAGCGGAAGCTGCGTCTGTCGTCGCAATCAGGCGGTCAACACCGGCCGCGCGCGCGAACACTTTGAGCACATGATCGGGCAGGTGGTGGCCGTCCGGAATAAACAGCACCTTGAGCCGTTCTTCGGCGAGTCCGGCGAGCAGGGGATTGTTGTGCCGGTGCACCTGGTTCGGCATGCCGTTGCCAAGGTGCGTGAGCGCAGAGGCACCCGCGTCGGCGAGCCGCCTCACGTCTTCCGGGCCTGCCAGGTGATGGCCGCATGAAACGGTGACGCCGCTCGCGACGGCATGCCGCGTGAGCCGGTCTGCGCCCGGCACGTCCGCCGCAAGCGTCAGCAGGCGCAAATGATCGCCGGACCACGCCCGGAGCCTGTCGAAAACCTCACACGAGGGGACGTGAACAGCCGCCGGATCATGCGCGCCGACCGCCCCGGGTTCCCGCGAGATGAACGGGCCTTCGAGATGAAACCCCGGAATATGGCGCGCGAGCACGGCATCGTTTTTCAGCGCGCGCACGAGGATCGTAAGATTGCGGCGCAACAGCGCCTCGTGATTGGTGATCAGGGTCGGCAGAAACGCCGCGGTGCCGCGCTCCAGCAAGGCGCGCGCGGCGTGAACAAAGCCCTCCTCAGTGAGGGTTTCGCTGCTGAAGTCCACACCGACAAAACCGTTCACTTGGAGATCGACGAAACCGGGGATTTTCAAGACCGTCTTCATGCTGATGGAACCTTTCAGAAGTCACGGGATTGGCCTGCAGGCGTCACGAATTCCGCGCAGGCTTGCGCTTCAGAGTCTCAACATGCGCCATCCTTTTCCCGATGGTCTCTTCATACCCTTGGGCGGTAGGCCGGTAGTAGCGCTTGTCCACCGGAAGATAGGTTTGCTGGACCGTGTGCTGCGCGTAATCGTGCGGGTATTTGTAGGGCGTATCGAGCCCGTCGCGGCCGATCGCCGCGACGTGAACGTTCTTGAGGTGCTCCGGGACTGCCATCAGCCGGCCGGAACGCACATCCGCAAGCGCTTCGTCCACGGCCAGATAGGCGGCGTTGCTCTTGGGTGCGGTGGCGAGATACGTGGTGGCCTGCGCTAACGTGATACGCGCCTCGGGCATTCCGATAAACTCGACCGCCTGCATCGCGGCCACGGCGACGGTCAGTCCGCGCGGATCAGCGTTGCCGATGTCTTCGGAAGCCAGGATGATCAGGCGGCGCGCGATGAACCGCGGGTCTTCACCGGCCTCCAGCATCTTGGCGAGCCAGTAGACCGCCGCGTGCGGATCGGAACCGCGCACCGATTTAATAAAGGCGGAAATCGTGTCGTAGTGGCCGTCCTCATCTTTATCGTAGAGCACCATCTTGCGCTGGACGCACTCCTCGACCACGGCGTGCGTCAGCCGGATCACACCGTCCGCGTCAGGCGGCGTGGAGAGCGCGGCCACCTCCAGCGCGGTCAGCGCGCGTCGCGCGTCGCCGTCGCAGATCATCGCCAGGAAGCCCACGGCTTCCGGCGTGAGGTCAAGGCGCAGGTGGCCCAGACCGCGCGCGGTGTCGGCCACGGCACGGCGGATCAGCGCGGCGACCGCCTCTTCGCTCAGCGGACGCAGTTCAAAGACCAGCGACCGTGACGTCAGCGGGCTGTTTACGAACACATTCGGATTGTGGGTGGTCGCGCCGATCAGCGTGACGGTGCCATTCTCCACATAGGGCAGCAGCACATCCTGCTGCGACTTGTTGAAGCGATGGATCTCATCCACGAACAACACCGTGCCGGGCCCGTCCTTGAACAGTTTGGCGGTCTCGCACACCGTGCGCAATCCTGCGACATTGGAGAGCACGCCGGATGTGCGTTCGAAGCGGCGAAGGGTGACCCGTGCGATCACTTCGGCGAGCGTGGTCTTGCCGCAGCCCGGAGGCCCGTAAAAGATCAGGTTGGTGAGCCGGTCGGCCTCGATGACGCGGCGAAGCAGTTTGCCGGGGCCGAGGATATGCTCCTGTCCCAGCACCTCCTCCAGCGTGGCGGGGCGCATGCGGGCTGCCAAGGGCTGCCGGAGTTGTGTGGTTGCGCCGTCTGTCGCGCCTCCCTCAGGGGTATCGTCGTCGGTGAACAGGTCTGTGTCAGAATCACTCATGGCGAGAAAAGAGAACATGCGTACCCAGCATGATGGCGAGGATCACACTGAAGGCACCTGCCGTGTTGGCCAGTGCATCCCACGGATCCGTCGCCCGTGAATGTGTCAGCAACCCCTGGCCGCATTCCAGCAACGCCCCGTAGATCGAGGCGCAGGCGGCGAGCGCCAATAATGGAGCGGGGCGCCGGCGTGTGCGCGGGGAGAGAGCATGATAGAACGACAGGCTCAGCGCGGCATACATCAGTGCGTGAAACAGTTTGTCCATGCCGGGGACGGAAGGCGTGCCGGCAAGACGGGTGAAAAAACGGGCGGGCAAGAGCGACAACAGCGGAATCACGAGCGACAGTGCGACCGCCGGCCCGTAGCGATAGCAGCGTTGTGACCAGCGGTTCATGTGAGCGTAGCCTGCACGGCGAGCGAAAGCGTGTGTTTCTCCCCGGGCGCGAGCGTGACCTCGTCGCCGTCGGTATTGGCGGGTTCGATGCAGAGCATCCGCGCGTACTCGTCGTCGCCGAAATCGGATAGCGCCCTCGCTTTATCGATCCAGGGGTTCCACACCACGAGGCGACGCGTGCCCCGGAAGGTCACGGTGATGTCTCGTCCGATGCCCGGATCATGCAGGGCACAGGCCGGAGCGCGCGGCGTGAAGACACGGTCCGTTTCGCCACGGATGTTCAGCAGGCCGGCCTGTTCACCCTGACGGCCGCTCAGGCGGTCCCGATACGGTGCGCCGTCGAGTCCGCGCACCGTCGCGTCCATGATCTGGCGCACGCGCAAATAGGGGTGAAAGGCTTGCGAGACGGTGAAGGGCCGCGTGTCCCGGTTTTCCGTCGTGAGTTCCAACGTCAGGCTCTGCGCCAGCACGATGCGCAGGGTCAAGGCAAAAGCGTGGGGCCAGAAACGGCGCGAGGCGTCGGTATCGGCCAGAGCCAGCGTGATTTCTGTACTGTCCGAGGCATAGGCCGTGGCCTGCACGCACCACTCGGTGATGCGCGCGAAACCGTGAAGCGGCAGGCCGGGATCGGCGGCCGGGCCGAACCACGGCCAGCAGACTGGGATGCCGCCGCGGAACGGCGCGCCGCGTTCCACACGCGACTGTTCGCTCATAAACAGGACCGGCACGTGTCCGAGCGGCCGGTAGTTCAGGACGTGGGCACCATAGAGCGACAGCTCGCAGGTGCCGTAACGGCTGGCCAGCGCCACAAAAGGCAAACCGGCAGCCCCCGTACGGAAAACCAGCCGTCCGGGAGCGCCGAAGCGTTGATTCAGGTGTTCGACGGTCGGGTTCATGACGCGGCGGCCGGGGCGGCGGGGGCTTCCACAGCCGGTACGGTGCAGGCCGGCCGTTCGCGTTTGAGACACCCGGGCAGCGCGTTGTCCAGCACACCGGCCAGCCAGAGCGCGGCGATGACCGCCGCGAGCACCAGCAACGTGATCACCGTGTTACGCGTCGAGGTGTCGTCGGCATACGGATCCTTCAATTCGCGCGAGGCGTTCTGCGGCAGTTCGGCCTCGCTCGTGAAGAGGCGGCCCAGTTTGAGCGAGAACCGCAGGCGGCGGTTGACCGCCCAGCCGCATGCGTTGAGGATCGGCGCCAGATCACGCGCGCGCAATTTGAACCATGTGAGGATCATCGACGGACCGGAGACGATCAGAATGACCGCGAGCACGCCGGCCAGTGTTTTCCAGAGCGGCAGCCCGGCCAGCACGCTGACCAGCCCGCCCACGGCAGAACCGATCAAGCCGATCGCGATGCCGAGAGCCGCAACCGAGGAGGCCAGCGCCGCACCGTCCATTTTTTTGGACGCATCAGCCGCAGCGGGCGCAGCGGCCGCCGCACCGGCCGAATCGACTTTTTTAGACGCCGCAGCCAGCGCGGCATCCTGTTTGGAGGCGAGCAGCTTCGTGATCTGCGCGTTGATCATCGCCGCGATTTTGCGCCACGGATCCCAGAACGCCTCTTTCAGCGAGATCGCGTTGTCCACGATCTTGACGATCGTCGCATCCCAGTCTTTGCCGTCGAGATCATAGAAGATGCCGTTGCGGCCCACCCACAGCGTCTGCGCGAAACCGGCAGTGAAGGCCGCGCAGACCGTCCGCGTCTCCTTGGTGCCGGGACGCGTGAGCACGCAATAGGCGAGGCAGCACTTGCTCGCCGCCGCCATCGTTGAGTGTGCGCCGACGTCGTCGACGTGGAAGCAGAGGCTGGCGGCGCGGGCGTCCATGTAGAGCGTTCCGACCTGAAAGATTGCCGTGGCAGTCGGATCGTAGAGCCGTCCCATGTTGACGTAGTTGTTCAACAGAGTCAACAGATTGGCGTGGTAACGGATCAAGCGCTCCACCTCGGTGATCTGCGCGTTCTCGGCTTCCAGAGCCGCATCTTGGGCGATCAGCGCGGTGATCGCCTCTTTGGCCTTGCCGTTGACCAGCGTCGCCAGGCGGTCGGCGGGCAACGCGGCGACCTCTTTGCCGGCTTCAGCCGCCCGCCACGCGTCGTAAGGGGCCAGCTTGGCCTTGAGGGTTTGCCATTGCGCGGCGGAGAGCGCGGCCACGCCGTCCCCCAGCATCGGTTTGACGGCCGCGTCATGAAACGCCGCCAGCGCGCCGGCCCAGTAGGGGTTTGCGCCGCTCAGCAGTGGCAGTTCACGATCCGCCTCGATCTTGGAGAGCGGGAATGCGGCGATGGCCGGTTGTCCGTCACTCAACTCTTGGTCGGCCAACGCGGCCAGATCAGCGTCGGTGCGGCTGAGCGCCTGAGCGGCGCGCGGATCAAAGGCAGCCATACGGCAGCGTGTGAAGTAGTCGTCGATCTTGGCGCGCACGGCGGCGGTCGCGGACGCCGCGGCGGCGGTCTTGTCGCCGAGCGGAAGGACGGCGGGGTCGGTCGCAGCGGCAGCGGACCACTGCAGGCGCGCGGCGGCTGCCGCGAAAAATGCGTCCGTCTTGGCCTGATTCACGCCGGGCTTGCCGCTGCGGTCGGTCTCGGCGCCGAACAGGGCGATGATGTCCGTGATGGCCTGCTGCACAGCCGGATCTTCGGCGGCCTCGGCCGGCACGATGCCGTCGCCGTTGAAGCGGGTCTCTGCAAAGATTTTGGCGGTGTCGGCGACGTCCGCCAGGCTGATGGCATCCGCTGAGCCTTTGCCTAGATTGCTGAGGATGCGCTTGGCGTTGGCGAGCATCGCCTTGCCTTCGGGCGTGGCGGTCGTGATGGTGGCGAGCTTGACCGTGTCAGAACCGGCGAGCAGGGGGTCGAGCGAGGTCAGGCGTGCCGAGAGCCAGGCAATGGCGGCGAGCATCTCGGGCACACGGATGCGTCCGTCGTTGTCAGAGTCCAGCAGCGCCAGTGTCTTGGCATCGAAGCGGACACCGCGGGTGGGACAGCTCAGGGCCGTCCACAGTTTTTGGTCCAGACTGGCGAGGTCCGAGAGGTCATCGCCTGTTTGAAGGAGCGCTTGGTCAAGCCCGCAGGTGCGGAAGAAGCGCCAGGTATGTGAACGGGGTGCTGTCGTGTCCATAGGGACCATTCCTTTTGTTGGTGTTTAGTGTATGGCCAGCATCGCCTCGATGGCGTGCCGGGCTTTGCCAGCGATGGGTTCCGGAACGGTGATGACGGCGTGCATCTCGCGCAGGCTCCAAAGAATCTTTTCCAACGTGATCTTTTTCATGTTGGGGCAGACCGCCTGTTCGAGCAGGGGGTAGAACGTTTTTGCGGGATTCTCAAGTTGGAGCCGGTGCAGGATGCCGGTCTCGGTGCCGATGATGAACGTGGATTCGCCGCGTCCCTGGACGTGGCGGCACATGCCGCCCGTCGAGAGCACGGCGTCAGCGGCGTCACGCACCGGCTTGGGACACTCGGGATGGACCAGCACCGGCGCGCCGGGATGCTGCGCGCGCGCGGTTTGAATGTGGGTTTGCGTGAGACGCGCATGGGTCGGGCAGAACCCCGGCCACAAGATGAACGTTCGTCCGAGTTGCTCGGCGGTGTAGCTGCCGAGATGGCGGTCCGGCACAAAAATGATGGGCTGGTCCGGCGCGTAGCTGCGCGCGACCTGGACGGCGTTGGCAGAGGTCACGCAACAGTCGCTCTCAGACTTGACCTCCGCGGTGCTGTTGACATAGCAGAGGACCTTGGCGCCGGGATGCTGCGCCTTGAGGGCGCGGAGCTGCTCGCCGCTGATCATGTCCGCCATCGGACAACCGGCATCCTC
The DNA here is from genome assembly GCA_028684935.1 of Kiritimatiellia bacterium. GTDB lineage: Bacteria > Verrucomicrobiota > Kiritimatiellia > RFP12 > UBA1067 > DUPH01. The sequence continues at coordinate 20,285 of JAQUEX010000041.1, forward strand.
GGCCGGCAGCAGCACCGTCTTGCCGGGATTGAGGATCGCGGCGGTCTCCGCCATGAAGTGAACACCGCAGAACACAATGACGTCCGCTTGGATGTCGGTCGCCTTGCGCGCGAGCTCCAGAGAATCGCCCGTGAAGTCGGCGATGTCCTGTACCTCGCCAAGCTGGTAATTGTGGGCCAGGATGACGGCGCCCCGTTCACGCTTCAGTCTTTGAATCTCGTCTTGCAGAGTCATGGTCATTCGCAGATTACCTATCCTTGTCGTTATGCCGGCATGTTAGCATAGTCGCGCAAACAGAGGAAGACGAAAACCGGTGCATGGGACGCGTGCGGGTGCCGCCCTCTGCACGAGGGGCGCATGGCAGTTCTGTTGGGGAGACCTTCTTGTAATCGTAATC
>JAQUEX010000250.1 GCA_028684935.1 Kiritimatiellia bacterium
TCCTTCCTCCTTTCTCCTTCTTTCTTGTGTGTCTTGTTTCGGGCGTCAGGCTGCGGTACTATGCGCGGCATGTGATTCGTAAGGGAAATGGACCGTTATGTTGACCAGCGATTTTGATTATGAGCTGCCGCAGGAGCTGATCGCGCAGGAGCCGCCCGCCGAACGCGGGGCCTCGCGCATGATGGTGCTGCACCGCGCGGACGGACGCCTGGAGCACCGCCGCGTGGCTGACCTGCCGGACTGCCTGTCGGCGGACGACCTGCCGCTTTCAGGCGACCGACGTGATGCTCACGAATTTCCATCTGCCGCGGTCGACGCTGATCATGATGGCCGCGGCGCTGGCCGCGCGCGAACTGATCCTGGAGGCTTACCGCGAGGCGGTCCGCGAACGTTACCGTTTCTTCAGCTACGGAGACTGTATGCTGATTGTGTGACGGGGGGCCGTTTCATTTTCGCTTCGTACACTGAGGTCGGTCAGCGTCGCGTTAGGCGCGGTTCGCGTTGCGGGCTTCAAGGCTGGCCTTGAGCGCGGCCAGATCGGTGTCGGCCGGCGCCGCGCCGGACTCGACGGCGGCGCGCGCCACCGCGAACGAGACCTCGACGAAAAGGCGGCGGTCGAACGGTTTGGGGATCACGTAGCCGTCGCCGAATTCAAGCCGCTCGTCGGGATAGAGCGCCTGCACGTCGGCCGGCACCGGTTCGCGGGCCAGCGCGGCCAGCGCTTCGGAAGCCGCCACCTTCATCGCGGTGTTGACGGTGCGCGCGTGCGCATCCAGCGCGCCGCGGAACAGATAGGGGAAGCCCAGCACATTGTTGATCTGGTTGGGGTAGTCGGAGCGTCCGGTGGCCATGACATACGGCTTGCCGTTCATGACGTCCGCCACGATGTCGGGCCGGATTTCCGGATCGGGATTGGACATGGCGAAGATCGCCGGATAATCGGCCATGCCGCGCACGTCATCCGCCGTCACGCAGTCCGCCGCCGAGACGCCGACGAAGACGTGGGCGCCGCGCAGCGCCTCTTGCAGCGTGCGGGCCGGGGTGTCCGAGGCGTGGCGGCGCTTGTGGTCGTTGAGGTCCGTGCGCCCGCTGTGGATCACGCCGCGGGTGTCGCACATGACAAGATCCCGGACACCGGCGGCCTTGCACATGTCGGCGATGCGGATGCCCGCCGCGCCGGCGCCGTTCATCACGACGCGGATCTCGGACAACGCCCGGCCACAGAGCTGCGCGTAGTTGAGCAGGCCGGCCAGCGTGATGACCGCCGTGCCCCACTGGTCGTCATGAAAGACCGGAATATCGAGCATGGCGTCCAGCCGGTCCTCGATCTCGAAACAGGCCGGGGCCGCGATGTCTTCGAGGTTGATGCCGCCGTACATCGGCGCGAGGGCCAGTACCGCATCGATCACGCGCTGCGGATCGGTCTTGCCGGTGTCGGCGCCGTCGCGTCGGCAGTGCGCCAGCGGCACCGGCCAGGCGTCGACGTCGCCGAACGCCTTGAAGAGCACGGCCTTGCCTTCCATCACCGGGATGCTGGCGGCAGCGCCGAGGTCACCGAGTCCGAGGATCGCGGTGCCGTCGGAGACCACGGCCACGAGGCTGCGCTTGGCGGTGAAGTCAAACACGCTGTCGGGCTTCGCGGCAATCTCTTTGACAGCATGCGCCACGCCGGGCGTGTAGGCGAGGCAAAGGTCGTTCTGCGTGTTCAGCGGCTTGGTCAGGCGCACGCCGACTTTCCCGCCTTGATGAAAGGCCAACACGGTTTCGCGGTTCACAGGGACAGGGGCCATGATTCAACTCCTCGATTTCGATTCTGCAAGCAACAGGTTAAAAAGAGAAAAAAACGCGCCAGCCGTTTGAGCGGGGCGCGTTTTCAAAAGTCAGTCCGCAACGGCGTTATTCCGCTTTCGTGTCGTCGGCAGCCTTTTTCGCCTTGGCAGGTGCCTTCTTGGCGGGCGCTTTCTTGGCGGGCGCTGTCTTGGCGGCCGGCGCTTTGCGCGGCTTGGGGGCGGCCTTCACCGGCTCGGCGGCAGCCACAACCTCGGGCTTGGCCTTGGCCGGCTTCGCGGCTTTGGGAGCCTTGGGCGCCACCATCTTCTTCACCTTGGTCGGGTGCTGTACCAGCGTGCGCAGCTCGTTCGGCTGCAGCTTGGCGACAACCGCTTCGTCCATGCCGAGCTTGACCAAGCGGGCGCGCTGCACTTTATAACGGCGGCGCTTCTCTCCTTGGCTCTTGATTGGACGTGTGCGCGGATTCTTGTTTAATGTACGGCCTGTGCCCATGAAAACTCCTCCAGATCATCCTTTGTGGTAAAAAGTGGCTGTTATGATGGCTGATTCGCCGGTAAGATGCAAGCACTCGTTTGGAGAAAATGAGGGGACGCGGTCAATACTCGCGGCGGCTGATATCTTGCACCTCGTTGCTGAAGATATTGATGCGGATGTAGCGGTTCACGTTGTCTTTCACGGCACGCGCGTAGATGAATTTCTGGCCTTCCTTAATCGCGGTGGGCAGCGTCACCTTGCCCTGCTTGTCGACCTTGGCCGTGATGTCGCTCTCCACGCCGCCGGGATGCTTATAATAGAGGCGCGAGCCCGGTTTGACGTGGAAGGTGACGGTGATGGTCGCCGAGGCTGAGACATCGGTGGAGTCAAAGGTGAAATCCACGCCAGCGGCGCGTAGATTCAGCGCTTGGCGCCGGTTTGCGGCCAACAGCGTGTCGGGATTGTCAAACAGCAGCTCAGGATTCAGCCGGTCGAGGTCGGCCAGACGCGCCACGTGGAAACGGTATTCCGGATACGTGACGGTGCCGCTCTTGGCGACCGGGCCGGCGGCCACTGCGCGGATTGCGCGTTCCACGCGCTCTTGGTCGGTCGGGCGCGAGAGCATTTTGAAGCGGTAGGTACAGGGGATGGCCGCCGTGGCGTGGCGCGGTCCGCTCAGGCTGGCGCAGCCGGCGGAGAGCAGCAGCGCCGCGGCTAACGCGCACCCACGCGCGCGGGCGTGGCTGCAGGAGCGGGAAACAGCGAGGGAGGCAGGGTTCATGGGGATTCCTTGGTTGTGTGTTAAAGAAGGTGCTGGCCGCCGTCGACAAACAGAATTTGGCCGGTGGTCGCCTCAGCCTCCAGCAGAAAGCGCACGGCGTCGGCCACCTGGCCGACAGAGGGACGCGCCGACAGCGGGAATGCGCCGGCCGCTTCACGCGCTGCCTCGTCCGCCGGCGGCAGCACAGCGCCGGGCGCGACCGCGTTGACGCGCAGGCGCGGCGCGAAGGCCCTGGCCGCGGCCAGGGTATAGGCCTCGAGCGCTTTCTTGGAGACGAGATAGGGAACGGCCGCTGCGTCAGGCCGCGCGATGCGCTGATCGAGCAGATTCACGGCACAGCCGGCGGCCTCGCGCCGGTCCAGATGGCCGGCCAGCCGCTGCGTCAGCAGCATCGGCGCGAGCGCATTGACGCGCCACTGGCGGTCGAAGTCGGCGGCCGTCGCGCACGCCAGCGGCTGGCGTGCGAACAGCGAGGCGTTGTTGACGAGCGCGTCGATGCGGCCGGCCTGCGCAAGAGCATCATCAAACACTGCTTCCGGGCCATCCTGCGCCGAGAGGTCGCCCGAGACATGCCAGGTGCGTGCGCCCGTGTCGGTCGACAAAGCGGTGCACAGCGCCTCGGCCTCCGCTGTCGCGCGGCAGGCGTGGACGACGACATCCCAGCCCGCGCGGGCCAGCGTTTCCGCGATGCCCCGTCCGATGCGGCGTGCGGCGCCTGTGATAAGAACGGTCCGTTTCATGGTATTGACAAGTGTCGGTGAGCATCATACCTTACTCGCGATGACCCGTCATGCCAAAAACGTCAATCTGCAAGTGGCCGAACGCGATTTCAAGTACTATATCTTTGATTGGGACGACAACATTCTGCACATGCCGACGCGGATTCATCTCGAGAAGCGCATGCCGGACGGGTCGTGGCGGTCGCACAGCGTCTCGACGGCCGCGTTCGCGGTCGTCCGCAACGACCCCGAGACCTACCGGCCGCCGGGCGGCGCGTGGGCGAACGCCTTTGTCGAGTTTCAGGACGCGGCAGGCGAAAGCGAGAGCCGGTTCCTGCTGGACACGCGGACGTCGCTTGAACGGGTCATGGCCGGTGCGCTCGCTCCCGGACCGAGCTTTGAGACGTTGCGCGAGACGCTGCGCGAAGGACGCCTGTTCGCGATCGTCACGGCCCGCGGCCATGAGTCGGAGTCGCTCAAGAAGGCGGTGCGCCTTTTTGTGGATGTGGTGCTGACCCGCGCCGAGCGGGAGGAGATGATGGCCAACCTTAGAGGTTATCGCGCGTGCTTTGACGGACGCACGTCGTTCGGCACGGACGAGGAGGAACTGACCTACTACCTGGACCTCAACCGGTATCACGCGGTGACGAATCCGGCGTTCAAGCGCTGGATGGCCGAAGCGTCGGAGGCCGGCGCGTCGTCTGAACAGGCCAAGCAGTTCGCCATCCGCGATTTCGTGGAGCATGTGATCCGGATTCTGTCGCGGACCGGCTCGGAATCTCTGCGACGCCCGATCAGCGTCGGCTTTTCAGACGACGACATCGCGAATGTGCGCGCCGTGGAGCGCTACATTCAGGAGGAACTGGCGCGGCGTTTTCCCGGCATCAAGTTTTGCGTGTACGACACGTCGGATCCGGCACTGCCGGACGGGCGCAAGGTGACGGTCTCCGGTCAGCTTGATTTCGGCTTTTAACCTGGAGAGGGAGGCAGCAATGAAAGTGGTTGCATTCAACGGTAGCCCGAATCCCGATGGGAACACGGCGATTCTGCTCAGAAAAGTGTTGTCACCCATCGCGCGGGCGGGGATCGACACCGAGCTGGTGCAGGTCGGCGGAAACATCATCCAAGGCTGCACGGC
>JAQUEX010000251.1 GCA_028684935.1 Kiritimatiellia bacterium
CGGGCGCCTACAACGAGTATGCCTCGCGCACGCTCTATGTCTTTGTCCGGCCTTCCGCCGCGACGCTGGCCGAGCCGGTGCCTGTCCCCGGCTGGGGCACCCTGCCGGTGATCGGTATTTCGCCGGCCGACCAGAAGGTCGATGTCAAGGCTCCGGCGTTCTTCTCCGTATTGGCCAACGGCGCGAGCCGCTACCAGTGGCGCAAGGACGGCGTCTTCATCCCCGGGGCGACCCTATCGACTCTGGTGATTCCGGAGGCGCGCGGACGCGACATCGGCAGCTACGACGTGCTGGTGTACGGCAGTGGCTCCAGATACGCCGTCAGCCTCCCCGCGCTTTTGGGGCTCAACGCCAGCGGGTCTATGCTGATGTTGAGATAAGACGGGGCCGCGTCCGGGTGCGATTCAACTCATTTGAATCCACACCCGTCCTGTCCCATGCTTTGCACGATTTGTCTGTTTTTTGCATGAAATGACTATCCCCGTTTTTCAGCAGTTTGCCTAAGATAGTGTGTTGTCGCGTGGTATTTGTGTTTCCTTGCGCGCGGTGTCTGAAAGAAAGGGGTGTGGCGATGAAGCAAGTGCAAGACGGGCTGGTGCTTTTCCTGGCGGTCACGGGGTTGTTGGCGACAGGCGCTTCGGCGGCCGTCCACACATGGGACGGCGGCGGCGCGGACAACAACTGGAGCAGCGCCGATAACTGGGACGCGGCCGGCATCCCGGCCAGCGCCAGCAACACGACCGTCCGGATGGCGGGCAACACGCGCCTCGCGCCTGTGCAAGACATCGCCGCGCCGTTCATCCTCAACCGTCTGGATTATGTACGGTTCGAGTCGGGCACGGCGAACGACACGGTCCTGTCGCCGGGCGGCGATCCGCTGCGCTTCGTGCCGGATGGTGCCACCCCGCCGCGGCTCTGGCTCGACCGGTGGGCCGACTGCAACCTCAACAATGACATCGAGATTCCGCAAGGGGTGACGCTGCTCGCGGAAATCGGCACATGGGGCTTGAACCTGCGCGGCTTGATTTCGGGCGAAGGCGGCATCGACAAGCAGCAGCAAGCTGGCGCCCTCCGGCTTTATCATGCCGACAACACCTTTTCCGGCGGTCTGATCGTGCGCGCCGCCAACAGCGCCTGGTATCATGTCAGTGTGAACGCGAGCGGCGCCATGGGCACCGGGCCGGTCAGCCTCTACGGCGGCGCGATCGCCACCAACGTCGCCAATGCCGGCGGGCTCATCCTCAACGGCACCGCCACGCACACCAACACCATCCGCCTGTTCGCGCACTCGCCGATCCACGGGCACGGCACCGTTACGCTCTCCGGCCCTGTCGATCTCGGCGCATACACGCTGCACCTGCGCGGCAACGGCACCACCACGGCATCCGGCGCGATCGCCGGCAGCGGGGCGCAGGCCTTGATCAAGAGCGACGCCGGGCGCTGGATCCTCGCGGCCACCAACACCTTCACGGGACGCCTCACCGTCAACAACGGATTTCTCGGCTTCGCGGTGCCCGACGCGCTCGCGCCGGGCGTCCCCCTGACGCTCACGGGCGGCACCCTGGAACTGAACGGCAAGAACCAGGCGCTGGGAGAATTGGCGGGGGCTTCCGGCATCCTGCCCGCCCGCATCGAGACCGCCGCGGCGGCCGTGCTGACCGTCGCGCAGGACACGGACACCTCCTTTGACGGCTGTCTGGCCGGTCCGCTCACGCTCGTCAAGACCGGCACCGGCACGCTCGCGCTCGGCTGTGCCGCGAGCACGTTCAGCGGCGTGTCCGTGGTCAGCAACGGCACCCTCGCCGTCGCGTCCTTCGGCGCGCTCGGCTCGGGCAGCGAACTCGCTCTGGCCGGCGGCAGGCTCGGCCTAAACGCCTCGGCCACGGTCCGGCGTCTCTTTTTCGGCGGCGTCCAGCAGCCGCGCGGCACCTACGGGTCAGCCGCCTCCGGCGCGCAGTTCAAGGATGACGCTCGCTTCACCGGCACGGAAGTGCTGACCGTCACCGACAGCGCACCGGTCGCCTTCACGTCCCATGTCTGGGACGCCGGTGCGGGCGCGTCGGACACCGCGCTCGCGATCGCCGCGAACTGGGCGGACGACGCGCTGCCGCCGTTCGACGGCTCGGCGCTCGCCGTCTTCGGCACGGCCGGCTCCACGGCGACCGTGGCTACGGCGGCCAGCCTCTACGGCGCGTCGTTCGACCGCGAAACCGATTTCAGCGTGGTCGGCGCCGCCGCGCTCACGCTGGGCCAGGGCGGCCTGGCCGCCGCGAACCGCACGGCGGGCCGTTCCTACACCGTGACCGCGCCGCTCGCGCTGGCAGATTCGCAGGCGTGGGATATCGGCTCGAATGTGACCGTCCAGCTCTCGGGCAGCATCGGCGACACGCCCGGGCTGCCTCCGGTGTTGGTCAAGACCGGCGCGGGCCGGGTCCAGTTGAACGCGGAGAACACCTTTGCCGGTCCGCTCACGGTCAGCAACGGCACGCTGCGCGTCACCAAGGCCGGCGCGCTCGGCACAGCGGATGGCGCGACCACCGTGATGGGCAACCTCGGCGGCAAGCTCCTGCTTTCCGGCACGTTCACGTCGGACGAACCGCTGATTCTCGGCGGCGACCTCAACAACTTCGGCCTCATGCAGCTCGAAAGCGGAAGCGTCACCCTGGCCGGCCCTGTGACGATGGTCAATCAGATCCGTGTCCAGGCCGGCGGCGGCAGAACGCTGACCTTCGCGGGCGGCATCACGGGCAACGGCAGCGGGCTGCTGGTCATCAACCCCAGCGGCGGAACCATCGCGTTTACAAACAAACCGGTCCGCATTCCCGGGCAGACGCTCTACTTCGATCAGAGCGGCACCTGTGCCGTGGCCGTCACGAACAACCTGTGGAGTGAAACGCTGGTCTGCGGCGGCACGCTGCGCTGCGACCTGCCGAATGTCCTGCCGCCCGCGGCAGCCTTGAAAATCGGAATCGGCTATTCGGTGAACGGCACGCTCGACCTGAATGGCAACGACCAGACCGCCGGCCGGCTTTTCATGGGAACCTTCGCGGCCGGACAGCGCGTGATCCGGAGCGACGTGCCAGCGACCCTGACCGTCCACCAGAATGCGAACGACACGCTCGACCTGCGCTTTGACGGCGCGGTCAGCCTGCTCAAGAGCGGCACCGGGACGCTGACGCTCACCAATGCGTTCTCGACGACCTCCGGCGGTTTCAGCGTGACCAACGGCACGCTGGCGGTGTCAAGCGCCGGTACGTTCGGTCCCAACTGCACGAACGTGACGGTTCTCGGCAACGGCACGCTGTCGCTGGCCAACTCGGCGGCGATCGCCGACACGGCCGTGGTCACGATGCCGGAAGCCGGCGTCGCGTCGGCCAAGATCAACCTGTCGGCCGGCGTCAACGAGCGGGTTGGCTGGCTGTTCTTCGGCGAAAAAATGAAGCGCGCCGGCACCTACGGCGCGGTCGGCAGCGGCGCCAAATATCAGGACGACACGCATTTCGCAGGTGCGGGCGTGCTGACCGTGCGGTATGACCATTCGGGGACACTGATGTTTCTGCAATAAACGGGACGGAACCATGAACACACAGAACGCGATGATCATTGGGGCGCTGCTGGCAACGACGGCGGTCTCGGCCGCTGAGCGCACATGGGACGGCGGTGGCGCGAACGCCAACTGGAGCACGGCGGCCAACTGGGACGGCGACGCCAGCGCACCCGTTGCGGGTGACGCGCTGCGCTTCGACGGTGCGGCGGGAGTGGTGAACACCAACGACCTGTCGGCCGGCACGGCCTTCGGCGGGCTCTTCTTCAGCAGCGGGGCGGGCGCGTTTCTGATCGACGGCAGCGGCGTGGCGCTGGAGGGCGATGTGATCAACCTTTCGACCGCCGGCCAAACGCTGGGGCTGCCGCTGTCGCTGACGGCGACGCGCGCGTTCTGTCCGAGCAACGGCACGCTCACGGTCAAGGGGACGCTCAGCGGCCCGGGCGGGCTGGACAAGTCCGGCGCGAAGTCGCTGATCCTGTCCGGCTCCAACACCTATGAGGGGGTGACGACCGTCGCCAAGGGCGGGGCGCTCGATGTCCGGCACGCACATGCGCTCGGCAGTCCCGCAGCCAACACCTATGTCTACGACGGCGGCTGGATCGAAGTGAGCGGCGGCATCGAGGTCGCCGAGCCGCTGGATCTGCGCGGCGACATAAGCACTTCGTACGGCGGCGTGCTGCGCAGCGTGGGCGGCGACAATGTGTGGAGCGGGCCGATCGCCATCCCGGACGGCAATACGCGCATCAACACGCGGAACGGCAGCAACATCGAGATCCGCGGGGGCATCACCGGCAAGGGGCTCGTGCTCGCGGCGGATTCCGGAACGATCACGATCGTCAGCAATCCGGTGGTTCTGACAACCTCGGCCGTGGTCAATTCACATGGCGGCGGACTGAAGTTGATCGCGGTCAGCAACAATGTGTGGCGTCAGTTGGAGGCCGCGGGCGGCGAGACCCGTGCCGGTGTGGCCGGCGCGCTGCCGCCGGATTCCGAACTCAAAGTCGGCGTGAGTTATTCCCAATCGGGCACGTTCAACCTCAACGGCTACGACCAGACCGTGGGCCAGCTCTACAGCGGCGTCATCACCAATACCGGCAGCCGCATCGTCACAACGACGGCACCGGCCACGCTCACGGTCAACCAGAGTGTCGGCACCACGTTTGACGGACGTCTGACCGGCGAACTGCGGCTGGTGAAGGCCGGGGCAGGCACGCTCTCTCTGAGCGGCACGAACAACACGCAGGATGCCCAGATCGTGGTCTCGGGCGGAGCGCTGAGGGCCGCCGACGAAAAGTCGCTCGGCGCTGACGCGGCGCTGTTCACGGCGGACCGCC
>JAQUEX010000252.1 GCA_028684935.1 Kiritimatiellia bacterium
ATTTTGACGAGGACGGTCGGCGACATGAAGAGCGCGTCGCACCAGCTCCAGCGCTTCTGATTGTCTTTCTTGGTGAAGTCCAGCGGGCCGGTGTGCGGGAAGGCGAGGATGTAGTCGTACGTCAGCTTAAGCCCCTCGGCATACGTCGGGTTATTATCGAACGCCGCGGCTTCCAGCCAGCTCTGTCCGATGCAGTGGTCGTCGGCGTGGTAGGTGCGGGAGAGTGGTTTCCAAGCGCTTTTACGGCCGAGGTCGCGGATCTGGTCCAGATACGGCAGTGCCGGATCAGAGAGGCCGAGCGCGGCGATACCCGCGTAGAACGCGCCGTATGTCCAATCCAGTTGGCTGTGGCGTTTCGGGTGGGCGGTCATCCAGTCCGCCACGAGCCGCGCGTTGGCGTTCACGGTTTCCAGCGTCCAGGCGTCGGAAACCCCGCCTTGAGATTGCGCATGCAGCGAGAGGCCTGCGCAAAGAACAGTGAGGAATACCGCGAGTCGATTCAGATTCATGCTGGCTCCTTACGATGCGACGTGTTCAAATCAAGACAGATACAACGAACAATGGAATCCAGTGTACGCGGTTTTCCGGCAGATTCAAGCGCAAAGCTTTTTTTTGCATCGTTCATATGTGGACATCGGGAGATGCAGTGAACCCCTCGTCCATAACTTGAGCGTTGAACGTTGAGCGTTGAAAGTTACCCTCTCGAGCATTCGCGGCGCAGCCGCGCGGCGGGCTTATCTCTTCCTTCCTCCTTTCTCCTTTCTTCTGCCCCAGCCGCCCATTGATTACGGTGAATGAAAAAAAGGTTGCGTCCCCGGTGGCCTTCTGTGTTTAATGGTGACGCTGTATTTCAAACAGGCGTGTTCATATTTGAACAATCTGTTTGTGTCGGGACAAAGCACGTGTATCAGGTGGTCTTGATGAACGTCAGAAAGGGCATGCAGATGAAACGTTCACTCTTCTGTCTCGGAATGATGGGCGCGGCGTGCTGGTTGTCAGCAGCCGAGCGGGTTTGGCAAGCCACGGGTGACGGCGCCTGGTCCGATCCCGCGAACTGGGCGGGCGGCGTCCTGCCCGGCGCATCAGACACGGCGGTGTTTAACTCGGCGATCACTTCGGATGTGACAGTGACGTTGGATGCGCCGGAGCAGGCGATCACGAAACTGCATCTACAGAACGCAACCGCGCCCTGGCGTCGAACTTTTCAAGGTATTCTGGCCGCGAATGAGTTTGTGATGAGCGAGGGTTCTGCCGTCCTGCGCGGGGAATGGCGTTCGCCGGCCGCGGTGTACTGCCGTTTCGGCAATGTGGCAGGATCGCCGGTTCGCTTTGACATCGGCGATGGGGGCGCTCTAATCTTTACGAACGGATCCTCGCTCTACCTGGCGAACTCAAACGCTGCCGCTCAAGTCTTTGTGCGACCCGGCGGTCAGATGCGTTTTTACAGTCCTACCGCCACAGCGCGCGGCCTGTATGTCGGACGCGAGAGCGGGACGGTTGGCGCCGTGGTGCAGAGCGGCGGCTATGTGGAAAAGAACACGTCGATGGTGATCGGATACGGCGGGCACGGTGTGTACGAAATGACCGGCGGCGAGTTCTATCATCCTTATGGAAACTCCCAGACGCGCTGGCGGATCGGCATGAACGGCCCCGGGTTCTTCTATCTGCGTAACGGAAAATACAAGGCGGGTTTATACGGGGCCGGCAGCGAGTGTTTTGAGATTCTGCGCACTAGCTTATCCGGCATGTCGTATTTTGGGCTGGTCTACTGCGACGGCGGCGAGGCCGCGATTGATCACAATATCAAGTTCAACTTTACCGGCACGTATGTCGGCGCGGACGCCTATGCAGGCTTGACGGTGGCCGGAAACGGACGCATGACGGTGCGCTCGGCCAACAGCGTGATTTTAGGGAATGACTCGAGTTCGCGCGGGCGGGCCGTGGTCAATCTGAACGAGCGCGGGGTCTTGCGCGCCGGCGACATCTACAGGGCGTCAACCGCGAACACTCTCACGGAAGCGACGCTGAATTTTGACGGCGGAACCTTTGACTTCCTCAGGGGGACGAACGTGTTTGACCGGGGTGTCAATGCGGTCATCTATGGCGGCGGCGCGAAAATCGGCGCGAATTCCACGACGATTACCGTCAAGGCGGACAGCAGCCTGCGCCTTGCGCAAGGCAGCGGCGTGGGGCACGTCACGCTGATGGACGGGGGGAGCGGATACCACGCGCCGCCGATCGTTGCACTCAGCGGCGGCGGGGGCGCGGGTGCCACGGCTGCGGCATTCATCGACTATGACAGCGGGACGCTGACCGGGCTGGTGGTCACCTGCCGCGGCGAGAACTATACCGGAGTGCCGACGGTCGTGTTCACGGGCGGCGGCGGCAGCGGCGCGTCAGCGACGGCCTTGCTCAGTGCGAACACGGCGGGTGCCTTGTCCTTTATGGGCCCCGCCAACACGACCGTCGAAAGGATGGGGATTTTCAACGGTGAGGTGCGGGCCTGCGGTGGCAGTGTGGTGCTGTCATCGGTCGCCGACGCAAGTCCCGGAATGCCCGCCGTCACGGCCGTCCGGATGAACGGCGGACGCATGCAGGTCGGCTCGGGCACTTCGGCGGCTGACAACGCCCTGGACAATCTGATCAATCCGGCGGCCTCGCTCTTTCTGGGCGGAGATCTGGGTGGCGGGCAGTACCGTCAGATGTGCGGCCCCACGGATAACGTGCACAGCCAGCATGTCGCCGCGTTAAAGGTCAATGTGGGCAAAAACAGTTTTGAGTCGGGGGGTGTGTCGGTCACGCAAGGTGACCGCAGCCGTCTGGCCATGATCTGCGCCGAGCTGTACGACCGTGAAGCCGGCGGACTGGTCCAGGTCTCCGCCTCGCATCTGGCGAACTTCGACATCAAGACCGGGGTTGCGCATCTGTTCGGCACCGCCCATCCGGTGCTGGCCGGCGCTTTTCTCAACACCTCGGAGCTGCTGACCGTGTCGCCCGAAGGCGTCTGGGCTCCGCTGACGACGTTTGACGAGGACGATTTCGGCCCCGACAAGAACTACCTCATGACCGCCGACGGCCTGACGATCTCGCCGACGGCGCTCGCGGTCAACAGCATGCAGGTGCTTGACGCCGCGAACGTGACACTCAGCGGCGCAGGGACAACCGTGCTCGAAAGCGGCGTGCTCACGGTCGGCGACGGGCCGGGCGGCTCGGTGATCGGGGGCGGCGCGCTGACAAGCGGAAACGGACGCGAGCTGATCGTCTACGACACGCATGACAACAACGACGCTTTCCGCAGGCGTAACCTAGACGCCAACAACGTTTCGCTGACCGTCGGATCGCTGATCGCTGATAACGGGGCGTCGCCGGTGGCGTTTGCTGCGGTCGGGCCGGCGGATGTGTCATCGATGCTTCTCGCATACGGCGGCTGCACGGCACTGACCCAGCCGACCAACACGTATTCCGGCGGAACGCGCATCATCGATGCCGCGCTCGAGCCGGCGGAAGACCGCAGCCTAGGCGTGGTACCCGGCGTGCCGCAGACCAATATTGTGACGTCCGGCATGGCGATGCTGCGCGCCAAGAAGAATGCGTGGCCGTTGACGCTGCACGCGAATCGCGGCATCAACATCCGGGGCGGATGCTTGGCGCTGATCGGCGATGACGGTACGCAGACCGGCAAGTCGATCATGATCGTCAACGGGCCCATCAGCGGCACGGGCGCCTTGGTGTTGAACCATTGGGCCGGCGGAGGCGTGGGGAGTGTCATCGAACTGAATGGCGACAACAGCGCGTTTGAAGGGACGTACGGCGTGCACGGAATCCTGCGTGCGCAAGCGGGCCTCGGTTTGTCGCATGCGGCCAACCTTGCGCTGTGCGGCCATGAGGAGACGGCCGTCGGGACGAAGGCGGGCGGCATCGTCGAGATGTCGGGCGTGATGCATCGCGCTCCCGGCACGGGCCCCGGCCAGGTGCAGTGGTGCGAGGTGAACCAGGTTTATCCCGGGCTGGTCGGCTCAAATGATCCGGCAGAAAGCGGCGGCTTCTCCGCGTACGGCGGGCCGTTGACGGTTAATCTCGGCGGTGACCGCAGGCTGTTGACCTGGGGGAAGGACGGCTTCAAGCCCACGGTGCTGCGCCTGCAGACGGATGCGGCCACGGATGACCTGACGTGGGAGAATCCGATCGATCTCGCCGGCGAGAAACTCTCCATCCAGGTGGCACGGTCCTCCACAACAAAACGGGTGTTCTGGCGGGGCGCGATGTCGAACTCCGGCGAGTGGCTGCGCTCGGTGACCGTCCGTCAGAACGGCAAGTTGATTTTGTGTGACGGTGCCGATCTGGGTTCCAATATCCTGTTTACGGTCAACAGCTCGCTGCAGTGTCTGATTACCAACCGCCAGACACTCGCCTGTGATTTCAGCGGGACCGGGCCGCTGACCAAATGGGGGGCGGGGATATCCGTTGCGGCCGGGACGAGTGATCTGGCCGGCGAGATGCGTATCTACGAGGGCGCATGGTTCGCGGACGGACAGCACACGACGGCTGGAGCCTATATGGTCTCCAATAATGCGGTGCTGGGCGGCTCCGGACAGATTGCGCCCGCGGCTGGCAACAGCGTGTCGGTGGACGGGCAGTTGGCCCCCGGTGCTGCAGACGGCGCATGCGGCACCCTCACGCTGGGCAGCGCGGAGCAGGCCACGTCGCTGGCGCTCAACGGAACGCTGGCGGCGGAAATCGGCATGGACGGACACGACCGCGTGACGGTCTTGGGCGATGTGTCGTTCGGCGAGGGGGCATCGGTCACAGTGACCGCATTGGACGAGCAGGTCTGGCTGGCGCGGCGCGGCGAGGAGATCCCGCTGCTGACCTGGACCG
>JAQUEX010000253.1 GCA_028684935.1 Kiritimatiellia bacterium
CGCGCAAGGAATATCCGGTGGTCTTCCGGCGCGAGGGGCGGGAGCTTGAGGCGGTGGAGTTCGCAGGATGATGTTGTCGGGCTTTTGCGGTCGAGGACGTCGGCCACTTCGAACTTGCCGCCCGTGCAGAACGCGACGGCGTTTGCGAGGTGGCGGGTGGCGACGGTGGACCGGGTGTGCGACGGCACGGGGACGAGGTAACCGCGTTCGCCCTCGATGAGCCTGGCCATTTCACGGGCGGCTGCTTCGATCAAGTCTTGGTCGCACTCGGGGTCTTTGATCGCGTAGGCGAGCGCCCGGATCTGCGCCTCCTCGGAGGTGAGCGGGCGGGTGCGCGGGCTGACGTAGCGGCGCGCGGCTTTGGCGGTGGTGTCGGTGCATGTCGTGGTCATGGCTGTCTCCTCTTTTTTGCGCGGAAAAGGAAGGGAGCTTCCCCCGCGCTTGCCAGAGGCGTTAAGCGCGGGGGAAACTCCCCTAATGCGGTCATGAAGCTGAAGTTTCGTCGGCCCGGGAATTCCATTTCGAGCGGTTGACATCATGGTCTAACTTCTGGCATTCTATAAACATGGATTAGGAATGGCGGCAAGCGCATTGAGAAACTGAAAAAAGTGAAACGGAGGAAAACGGGGGACAATGACGGATGTTTTCCCAAACGTTTGGGCACTTCTCGCGATAGGGAGCCTTTGGACGGTCTGGTTCTTCGTCCTGTGCGGGGAACGCGGATGGTTTTGCCGGAAAGACAATTACGAGAAAACCATGGGCCCGCTCACAAGGGCGGGCATGGTTGTGATGTTCACCTTTTACACGGTGACAGCCCAGAAACCCGCAAACATGAACGGCGGCGGCACCAACGCGACGCTGCCGGCGGCCGCGCCGCAGTACACCGAAAGCGTTTTCCCGCCGCCCGCGGACGGCGACGCGCAACAGGCCGCGCCTTCGGAGACGCAGGCCGCCGTGCAGTCTGAGCCGCTGTACGAGATCTCCGAGCCTTCCCGCGTCGTGTTCCAGTCGACGCCGGCGTCGGACCCAAGAACGGCAGTTGCTTTCGCCGGCGAGCCCGGCTGGGGAATGCCCGCCGCCGTCGCCGTCACGCCGGGACTCGCAGCGCTGTCCTTTGGCGGCGGCGGGACCAACACCCGTTCGCCCGTCCGCTTTTCCGGCACGGCCGCCGTCACAGTCCGGACGCTCATCCTCGCCGCGCGCGGGGACGCGGCCGACCTCGCCACACTCGTGGACGCGCCCGAGATGGCGCGTCTCCGGATCGCGGCAGCCGGGGGCCAAGAACCGGAAATGAGCGCGTCCGAACGCTCGCTGACCGGGCAGTTCCTGCCGGGACGGTGGCTGAACGCCGCAGTCGATTTTGAGACGCCGGCAAACCTTTCGGGCCTGTTTTTCGGCGGCTCGGCGGGTAGGCCTGTGTGGTCGCGTAACTGGCGGGGAGAGGTCGCGGAGATCGTGGGCTTCGACACGCCGCCGGACGCCGATGTCAGAGCGGGCGTGGCCAACTACCTCGCCATCCGCTGGGGCTTCGGCGGGTATCCGGCGACGCCGGAACAGAGGCAAGCCGCGGTCGCCGCCGGCCTGGACTGCGGGTTTGTATGGGGCACGGTGTTCATCGTAAAGTGAGGCGCCGTTGAAACGGTTTATTTTATTGACGTCCTTTGTTGCCGGGCTCGGGTTCCCGGCCGCGGAAGCGTCCGGCCAGACGCTCCCGCAGTGGTACCTGGACACGGGGATGCCGGCAACGGACACCGACGGCGACGGCATCCCCGACGCCTGGGAGAGCCGGACGTTCGGCGACCCCGCCGCCGCGGACTCGGGCCTGGACCGGGACGGCGACGGGCTGACCGGGCTGGAGGAGTTCGCCTTCGGCTCCGACCCCCGCACGCCCGGCACCATGGGCGACGGCTGGTCGGACAGGGAGAAGCGCGACGCTGGGCTCGACGCCGGATTCCGCGTGACCCCCGCCGTGACTTTCGCGCAGTGGCTGGAATGGCTGGAGTGGGACGCGGAGGACTGGCTGACCCAGACGGCCACGAACGCGGAAGGCTTTGCCGTCTCCTACGGGGGCTTCGTCTGCAACAACGCGCCCTATTCGGACACCAACCTGAACGCGACGGTCGACTTCTGGCTCGTGACCCGCACCGACCGGCCCGCATGGCTCACGGTCGGCGACGCGCTCACGACGAACGCCTTCCCCGTGCGGGCCGGGACCGGCCGCTACCGCATCCGCGCGGCCTACGGCGGCCCCGTCGCGCTGACGCTGGACCCCCACCCCGGAGCGCTCGCGCAGACGCCGGGCGCGACGAACGGCCCTTGGCTCTGCGACATGCGCGTCGAGCCGGACCGCGCCAACACCGTCGTCTTTTCGGACGGCGAGACCCCCGCGCCCGTGCCGGGTGGCCCGGACAGCGTTGACGGCCTTCTCCTGCTGGCCCCGCCGCCCGCCTTCCCCGTCCATTCCCTGTCGTCACCGCCCCCGCGCGCCGTTCTCCAGCCCCTGCGCATGACCGCCGGAACCGTCGTCCTCGGGAACGGCGGCTGGTACTGCCTGTGTGCGTCGCTGCCGCCGTGCGACTGGCCCGATTACTCGATGATCGGGTGCGACGCCGTCAGCATGTCGATGAACGGCGTCACGGGCGACACCCCGCTTATGACCAAGGACGAAGCCCATGACATCTACTGGGAGCGTTTCCCGTGCGTCGAGTGCACGGTCACCCAGACCGTCGCGAACGCGCTGTACCCGTTCCTTTACGGCAAGGTCATCTTTTCGTTCAGGCAGTGCGAGGCCGTCGGCGGCGTCAGCGGCGCGGAGGAGCACCCGCCGTGGCACGAGCCGGGATATTCCGATCACTCGCCATGCGGCGGGATCGGCTGCGCCTGCGACGGCGGGCCGCATTGGACGGTCGGCTTCGATCACTGGCCTGTGAACACCCGCAACCTCACCCGCATCGAGACGGGCAATCAAGACGAAGACACCACCGAGCACTGCGTCGGCGTCATCTGGTCCGCAAACGGGAAGCTGAACTTGTTCTCCCTGCTCGACGACAGCTACCTGCCCTTCACGGACGAACTGCATTTCACGTCGGACAACCTCACGGTCAGCCCCAACGGCGAACTGATGTTTCCGAAAAGTAAACCGGATGACTTGAAGCCCGCCATCTCTCTGGTGAAACTTCACTACGCGCCCAATCCGGAAACGGACCTGATTTTCGACAAGCTCTGGGTAGTGGTCAATTCCCCCGAGACAAAAACGAGTTTTGACGGCTGGTACGCGCAAAACGCCGACATAAGCTGGACGACCAATCTGCCAAGCCCGTTTGCCAACATTACCATCAATATTTCCAACGGGATCACGAATGTTGTCGACCCCGAACCAAACTGGCCTGGATTTGGCGTCTGGGCAGCCCCTGAACCAAAGCACACATATTTGCACCACGACGCACAATATGAGATGCGGTCAAACCCGGTGGCCGGCGGACATGGACATCAGACGATGTACGACGCTCTCGGACAACTCATCACAAACCCGATCGCGGCGGGCACAGCCGACATGCACGCACCATATGATTCCATGGGGCTTCCTTTATCCGCAAGAAGCCATCGGAATCATGATGTCTATCCGTTCATCCGTGCTCTGCAGCTCGATGGCAATCCGGTTCAACCAACCAATAAAAGTGTCCCCACAAATCTCACTCGCCCCTGCATTTACAAGGGGCCAAACACGGACAAGTACATCGGAAGGCGCCCCGTCTTACCAACAGGGAAACAATGACATGAAAACTACCCCCCCCCTAACCCAGTTTATCGTTGTTTTCGCGATCTTGTGCGGCCAACACTGCGCCGGGCAAACCAATGTTGTCTTTTATGGAACCAACGCGAGTTCAATAGGTGTCTCATTCGTTGACACGAATCTTTCTTCATCAGCCAAAACGTCTATTGTGACTGATTTGCAGGTGTGTTTGAGCGAATGGGGGAAAAAGACATATTTGAGTCTTAGTCTCGGTGCTGATGAACCGGGGTTGGTTGGCTATCTTGAACGTCCCTCCGTCAGCCCGCATTATCCCGAAGACATTGAGTTTCCCAAAGGTGTCACGAACACCCCATCTGGCCTCGCCCTGCAGATTCCCAAGACGCTCAGCGACGCCTATACCAACGCCTTCGCGTTCGGCGCCGCGAATTCCAACATTGTTGCTGCGGCCCACGAGTTCGTGGCCTTCGTCTCTTCAACTAATTTTTTCAATGTCACCTCCAATCAGATATCGAATTACTTTTTATATAACCAAGCGACACCGCAGTTGTATCAATTGGCATTCCCCGGACTCACAAATATCGTGCGCACGGCATCCTATTATCCGCCGAGTATTCTCGGGTTTTATTATAGTTCGGAAGGACCGGCGCCGACCAATCTGTGGCTCCGCATCCCCTCATCAGCCGTCTTGCACGGATATGTCGAATGGGATCAAACCACTGCTATCTGGCATGATGGAAAGTGGAAATTCAGCATTTGGGAAAAGACCCCGCATTATGCGCTGCCGCAATGAGTCATGAAGTCCAGATTTCATCTATTTGCTGTTCTTCGTTACCACCATGCTTAGTGTTCCGCATTGCATCGGACAAAGCGCCTTTGATTTCGATGGGGTCAACACGAACGCGATAGTCGTCACCTTTATTGGCACGAAACTTTCTGTGTCAGCGCGAGTTTTTTTACGTGGACTGCGCTGATTTTAAACTATTCCTGCATGCAGTGCGGGGTTGGCGGCTGTTCGGCGACTCGCGCCAGGTCGGCGCGCTTTTTCCG
>JAQUEX010000254.1:0-1517 GCA_028684935.1 Kiritimatiellia bacterium
AGGCTGGTCGTGTTGGTTCCGGCGTTGGCGCTGGCGGTTTCGGTGTTTGCATATCCAACGGTCGGGAAAGACCCGAACAATGTCCAGCCGAACTTCTGGACGAGTCAGTTGGCCGCCGCGCGCACGCGCGCCGGACAGCTCGGCCTGCCGATGCTGGTCATGTGTGTCGACACAGTGACATGCGGCAACTGCAAGAAATGGGACGACGGGGTGTTGAAAAATGCGGCCTGGCCCGTCTTTCTCGCCCAATATCCCATGATGCTGGTGATGCTGGACCGAAGTTCCCTTTCCGCTACGAGCTGGAACACGCTGACCCAGCCTTACCGCGGGGCCGGCGGGTCGCTGACCTTCCCGACGGCGGCGGTTCACGCGCCCTCGGGCGTCAAGCTGGGCCAATTCAATTACGGCATGGGCACGGGTTATTTTCAGACCCCGGGCTTCATGAACAAGATCCTGACCTACTCCCTGCCCTATTACAATACCGGGCCCGGCACGATCGGCCTGAGCCTGGCCGCGCAGAGCGTGGCGGAGGACGGCGGCGCGGTGACGGTGACGGTCACGCGCACCGAGGGCAAGACCGGCGCGCAGAGCTTCTTGTACGCGACCGCGGACGGCACGGCCGTGGCGGGCGTGGATTACACGGCGGCGTCCGGGACGCTGGCGTGGGCGGACGGCGAGGACGCAGCCAAGACCTTCACGGTGCCGCTCATCGACAACGGACGTTGGACCGCGCCGTCGCAGCGCGTGTTCACGGTGACGATCGCGCAGACGGCGGGCGATGCCGATACAGGCGTGACGACCCAGACGGTGACGATCAACGAGGCCGAGCCCTACGCGCCCGGCACGCTCGGCTTCAGTGATGAGGCGGGCGAGGTGGTTGAAGGTGTGGTCTACACCGGCACGGTGAGCCGCACCGGCGGGGCGGTCGGCGAGGCGGGCGTGACCCTGATGGCGCCGGTCGGCTGCACGGTCGATCCGGCGGCGCTGACGTGGGCAGACGGTGATTCGGCTGAGAAGACGTTCACGGTGTCGGGCATCGCGGCGACAGAGCCGTATGACCCGCGCGCGATCGAGCTGTCGCTGGCCTTGAGCGGCGGGGCCGCGTCGCTGGGCACGGCCGTGCAGACGGTGTCGGTGCTGGACCAGGCGGTCAGCGAGACCTTTGAAGACTACACGGAAGACCGGCCGGTTTATGAATTTCTGACGCAAGAGGATGAGCTGTGGTTTTACAATGAAGGGCTGGACGCGCTGCGCACCGAGCCGCTCAACGGCGGCGCGCAGGCGGCGCTGGCGTGGACCGCGCCGGGCGCGGGACGGCTGAGCTTCACCTGGGGGCAGAACGGCGTCACGCTGCCGGACGGCGCGATCCGTCCGCTGGTGCTGGACGCCGAGGGCGTGCTGGTGCTTCACGTCGGCGCGCAGCAGATCCCGCTGGCGTCGCTGGAGACGAACAACACGGTCGGCGTGCGCGCCGGCGACGTGGTGCGCTGGGTGGCGACCGGTGCCGCCGGCGACTA
>JAQUEX010000254.1:1617-4796 GCA_028684935.1 Kiritimatiellia bacterium
GCGATCTCCGGTGTGGCGCGCTCGACGGGGGCCTATGCGGTGACCGTGACGGCGAGCAACAGCGAGGGCGCGACGACGCTGGCCTTCACGATCCGCACGCAGGGGCTGCCGGATTATGCCGCCGGCACTGCGCTGTCCGGTGCGCTGTTCGAATCGATGGAAGAGCGCATGCGCGCGCCTGAATTTACAAGGCCGGTGGTCGGCACGCTGTCGTTCAAGGTCAGCAGCTCGGGACGCATCACGGCGAAGGTGGACAGCGCCGGCCGGAAGCACTCGCTGCGCGGCGCCTGGGAGACCGGTGCGCCGGACGGCACCTTCCGCGCGGCGATGACCAGCCGTTCGGGTGAAGTGCTCGACGTGGCGCTGACGGCGGACGGGGTGCTGCACGGCACGTTTGACGGGTATCCGGTGCTGGCGCGCGCGGCTTCGGCCGGAGCGGCGCTGCCGTACGAGGGCTACTACACGGCCGCGTTTGAGGCAGAGGTGCTGGAGGTGGGGTCGGAAACGCTCGATAACCGGCCCGAGGGGTTCAGTTATGTGACGATGACCGTCAGCCGTGCGGGCAAGGTGAAATACAGCGGCGTGCTGGCGGACGGCGCCCGGCTGAGCGGCTCGGCCTCACTGATGGTGTTCAGCGGGACAGAGATGCAGGCAATGGGCTACGACGTGGCCGAGGACGCGGCCTACGCGGCCTTCCCGCTCTACGCGCCGCTCTACCGGCGCCGCGGCAGCGCGTCGGCGCTGATCTGGATTGCGGCGAATGCGGAGGCCGGCGCCGGCGACAACACGGTGTGGCTGGACAGCTCGCGCTGGTTCTATCCGGGCAAGAGCAGCGTGATGACCGATGATGCCTTCCTGGCGGATTTGAGCGGGCGCGATCTGCGGGGGCGCGCCTTCTCTGACGGCGCGGCGGAAGTCGGCGCGTTTTATGCGAAAAACCAGGATCTGACCGCGTCGTTCACCGGCGCGAGTTTCCGCATCGAGGATAGCGACGAATGGCTGCCGGTCACAGTGACGAGCCGCTCGCTCACGCTGGCGCGCGGCAATGCGTTGAACGGCCGGCTCAAGGCGTCGTCGTCGACCGGGCTCTTTTCCGGCTCGTTCCGGCTGGCTGATCCCGACACAGGGCGTTTCGCCACGCACCGTTACAAAGGGGCGCTGGTGAAGCGCTTCAGTTACGGGTTCGGGTTGGGCGCCTATCAGAGGCGCGACAACCAGTCCGGTTCTTACAGGCTTGAGCGCTCAAAAGCGGTGGTCATCGGACCTGATCCGTTATGAGCCGCCCTGCGGCAGAAGGATCGAACCGAGGCGTTTTTGAGGGAATGAGCATGACGAAACGAACAGGTGTGGCGGTGGCGTGCGCCGCGGGCGTGCTGGCCGTGGCCGTGGTCGCGTGGCGGCCGTGGGCGGCGCGCCCCGCTGCCGAGCGGCCGTCGGCCGAGCCGGCGGCGAATGCGGCGGCGAATGCGGCGGCGGGATTGCCGGGCAAGGGAGCCGGCGCGGTGCCGGCCCCGACGGCGCACGTCAGCGAAACGGGCCGCGTCGCGGTCAGCCGGGACGGGACCAATCGTCTGGTCTGGGTCGACGGCCGCTGGCTGCATCCGGAGGATTCCGCCATCGTGACGACGGCGCTCGACGCGGCGCTCGACGATGACGACGCGGACAAGATCCTGGCCGAAGCGGCGCGGCTGAAGCAGCACGCCGACCCCGAGGTTCGCAGCCGGGTGGCGTTCGCGCTGTCGTGGCTGGGTATGCGCGGGTTGCCCGACTTGACCTCGATGCTGACCGATCCGGACCCGGACGTTGCGGCTGAGGTGCTGGACCACTGGAAGTCGTCGCTCTCCGAGATCGAGAGCGAGCCGGACAAGGCGGCGTTGCTGGGCGCTGCGGCCGAGGTGCTGGGCTCGGATATGTCGGACGAGATGCTGTTCGACCTGGTGATGGAGTGCTCGATGCTGGAGAACGAGTATGCCCTGCCGCAACTGGTCACGCTGCTGGGGTCGGTCACCAAGCCCGAGCAGAAGCAGGAGGTGATCGACGCGCTGCACACCGCCATGGAGCACGAGAACCCGTCCGATAACGAAGAGGTGCTGCGTCAGCAGGCGCTGGAAGAGGCGGCGAATTTAGCCAGAGAAAATCAGGCGGCGCAGCCGGCGGCGCCTGGCGAAGGGATGCCGCCGGCCCAGCCGGTGCAGGGGCTGCCCGGACTTTCTAGGCGGAATCACTGAGAAAGGTGTCACACATGCAGGCTGCTTCGATCAATCTCTCGCGTCGCGACGCATTCCGGCTGTTCGGTGCCGCGGCGGCGACGACGGCGTTGGCCACCACCGCTGCGCGCGCACAAGACGCGGCCCCGAAACTCAAAGGGCGCATCCGCCAGTCGGTCACCGGCTGGCCGCTCGGCAAGATTCCGGCCGAGGAACTTTGCCGTCAGCTCAAAGAGATCGGGCTGGTCGGCCTCGACCTGGTGGGCAACCGCAGCATCTGGCCGGTCCTGAAAGAACACGGGCTCGCGGCCACCATGGTGCCCGGCGCCGGCAGCATCAAGGACGGTCTCAACAACACCGCCAAGCATCCGGAGTTCCTCAAGCAGTTCCGCGAGAACATCGCCGCGGCCGCGCAGTTCGGCTGGAAGCGCGTCATCACGATGGCCGGCGACCGCAAGGGCATCAGCGACGCGGACGGCCTGGCCGCCTGCGTGCCGGTCCTGAAAGAGGCGGTGAAGATCGCGGCCGATCACGACGTGACCATCTGCATGGAGCTGCTCAACAGCAAGGTGGACCACCCCGGCTACATGTGCGACCACACGGCGTGGGGCGTGGAGCTGTGCAAACGCGTGGCTTCGCCGCGCTTCAAGCTGCTCTACGACATCTATCACATGCAGATCATGGAGGGTGACATCATCCGCACGATCCGCGAGAACATCGACTACATCGGCCACTTCCACACCGCCGGCAACCCGGGCCGCAAGGATCTCGACGAGGATCAGGAGCTGTATTATCCCGCCATCATGCGCGTCATCGCGGAGTTGCAGGAGGCGGGCAAGTTCGAGGGTTACGTGGCGCACGAGTTCGGGCCGAAGCACGGCATGGAGTCGCTGCGCAAAGCGGTGCAGCTCTGCGACGTGTGAGACCCTGAGGGCGTACACGTTCACAGCGGAGCGGTAAGCGTTCACGTGC
>JAQUEX010000042.1 GCA_028684935.1 Kiritimatiellia bacterium
TTGTACGAGTCGCCTGAACTCGAGATCGTGCCCTGCCGCCGCGACGGCTCGGTCTTCGACAGCATCCAGGCGCTGTACGACGACGTGCGGCTCTTCGGCTATTATGGCGGCATCCGCCTGCTCAAGTCGGCCATCAAGTGCTTCTACGGCTACTGCCAGGAGCATGAGATCGAGCTGCACCGCCGCAACTTCACGGTCCGCTACGACACCGACATCCCGAACCTCGTGGGCCTGGCCGGCTCCAGCGCCATCATCACGGCGACGCTGCGCGCCCTGCTGGCCTTCTACGGGGTCACCATCCCCAAGCCCCAGCTCGCCAACCTGATCCGCGCGGTCGAGAACCGCGAGTTGAACATCGCCGCCGGCCTGCAAGACCGCGTGGCGCAGGTCTACCAGGGCGTCGTCTTCATGGACTTCGACAGGGTGCTGCTCGACAAGCAGGGCTTCGGCCGCTACGAGCCGCTGCGCCTGCCCAGCCTGCCGCCGCTCTATATCGCCTACCGCACCGACCTCTCGGAGGGCTCCGAAGTCTTCCACAACAACATCCGCGACCGCTTTGACCGCGGCGAGAAGGAGGTCGTCGACGCCATGGCCTTCTGGGCCGATCTCACCCTGCAGGCGCGCACCGCGCTGGCGGACGGCGACTGGACCGCGCTCGCCGCGCTCATGAACGACAACTTCGACCGCCGCCGCCAGATCTTCACCCTCAGCGAAGGCAACCTGCGCATGGTCGAGACCGCGCGCGCGGCCGGTGCCTCCGCCAAATTCACCGGCTCCGGCGGCGCCATCATCGGCACCTACACCGACGAGGCCATGTTCGAGCGGCTGACCGAGGCCTTCGCGTCCCAAAGCATCCGAGTCTTCAAGCCGGCCCTTGTCTGATCGTTCAGCGTTGAGCGTTGAAAGTTGAAAGTTGAGCGTTTCCCATGATCACCAAAGCTGTCATTCCCGCTGCCGGATTCGGCACGCGCTTCCTGCCCGCCACCAAAGCGTCGCCCAAAGAGATGCTGCCGATCGTCGACACGCCCGTCATCCAGTACGTGGTGGAAGAGGCTGTGGCCTCGGGCATCACCGACATCCTGATGGTGATCGGCAAGGGCAAGCGTACCCTGGAGGAACACTTCGACCGCAGCTTCGAACTCGAGCTGGAACTGGAGGCCAAAGGAAAGCTCAAGGAACTGGCCAGCATCCGCGCCATTTCCGAACTGGCCAACATCCACTTCGTCTGGCAGCGCAAGATGCTCGGCCTCGGCGACGCCATCCGCTGCGCGCGCCACCACGTCGGCGATGAGCCCTTCGCGGTGCTGCTCGGCGACACCCTGATGCAGAGCCTCGACGGCGTGCCGGCTACGCGCCAGCTCATGGACGTGCATGACCGTTTCGGCGGCTGCGTCGTCGCGCTGGAGGAGGTGCCGCCCGAGCGCGTCAGCCGCTACGGGGTCATCGACGGCGACGCGCTCGACGACCGCACCTACCGCGTGCGCGACATGGTTGAAAAACCCGCGCCCGCTGACGCCCCCTCTAACCTTGTCGTCGCCAGCCGCTATATCCTCACGCCCGACATCTTCAGCTTCATCGACGCCGCCCCGCCCGGAAAAAACGGCGAGATCCAGATCACCGACGCGCTGCGCGCGCGCATCGCCGACGGACGCCCCATGCACGGCTGCCGCGTGCGGGCGCGCCGCCACGACGCCGGCAACACGCTCGACTTCATCAAGACCAACATCCTCTACGCCCTCCAGCACGCCGACATCGCCTCCGCCCTCGCCGACTTCATCATCGAGAAAGCCGACGAACTGCGCGGCGGCGAACGCTTGTGACTTTCGTAATTATTCCTATTTATCACTTGCGTGGAAAGCGCCGATCCGATACGCTATAACAACCAACCTTAAGAAAGGATTCCGTTCACAATGAGCACTCAAGAGAACCTGAAGGACGCATTCGCGGGCGAGAGCCAGGCGAACCGAAAATATCTCGCGTACGCCAAAAAGGCGGACCAGGAGAAACTCCCCGGCATCGCCAAGCTTTTCCGCGCGGCGGCCCACGCCGAGACCGTCCACGCGCTGAATCACCTGCGCGCCATGGGCGGCATCGCCGACACCGTGACGAACCTCAAAGACGCCGCCTGCGGCGAGGACTTCGAGTTTACCAAGATGTACCCGCCCTACGTTGAGCAGGCCAAGCA
Source organism: Kiritimatiellia bacterium (assembly GCA_028684935.1). Taxonomy (GTDB): domain Bacteria; phylum Verrucomicrobiota; class Kiritimatiellia; order RFP12; family UBA1067; genus DUPH01. The sequence continues at coordinate 2,186 of JAQUEX010000042.1, forward strand.
GGAAGGCGACAAGGCGGCTGAGCGCACGCTTGCCTTCGCAATGACCGTTGAGAAGACCCACTTTGACCTGTACACTGCGGCGCTGGGCGCGGCGCAGCAGGGCCAGGATATTGCCGCGCAGAAATTTTTTGTCTGCCCGGTGTGCGGTCACACGGTCGCCGACGGGCATCCCGACGCCTGCCCGGTCTGCGGGTCGGTCAAGTGGGACGAGATCGCTTAAGCCGAGCCCACCATGAGCGAGCAACCTCCCGTGCGCCAATGGCGCTGCGTCCTGTGCGGTTACGTCCATGCCGGCAGCGAGCCGCCCGGCTGCTGCCCGGTCTGCGGAACCGGGCCGGAAGACTTTGAGGCCTACGCGGCACCTGCCGCGGATGACGCTTCATGCCTTGCGCCGGCGCGCTGGCGTTGCTTGCTCTGTAACTATGTTCACGAAGGGGCGGAACCTCCCGACCCCTGCCCGGTCTGCGGCGCGGAACCCGAGTGCTTCCAAGCGATCGAAGCCGCCGCGCCGGCCATGACCGCCGCGCCGGTCGACACAGCCGTGCGCCTGGTGATCGTCGGCAGCGGCATCGCCGGCGTCGCCGCCGCCGAAGCCGCGCGCGGCGCGGCGCCCGGCGCCGAAATCACGCTGGTCTCCTCCGAGCCGGAACTGCCCTACTACCGCCTCAACCTCACCCGCTATCTGGCCGGCGAGATCACGCGCGACGCCCTGCCCATCCACCCCGAAGCGTGGTACGCCGAACAGCGCGTCCGCCTGCTGCGCGGCGAGCAGGTCGCGCAGTTCGACACCGACGCGCGCACGGTGTCGCTCGCCGACGGCGCCACGCTGCCGTACGACCGCCTGATCCTCACCGCAGGGTCACACCCGCATGTGCCGCCGCTGCCCGGCATCGAGCTCGACGGCGTCTTCAGCCTGCGCACCGCCGCCGATGCGGACGGCCTGCTTGCCCGCCTCACGCCCGCCACGCCCTGCGTCTGCATCGGCGGCGGCGTGCTGGGCATCGAGACCGCCGCCGCGCTAGCCCGGCGCGGCGCGGCCGTCACCCTGCTCGAAGGCCATGACTGGCTCATGCCGCGCCAGCTCAACGCAGCCGCCGCGGCGCACCTGGAACGCCACCTGAACGGGCTTGGCGTTACGGTCCTCAAGCAGGCGCGCACTCAGGCTCTTGAAGGCGGGACCGCGCTGGAGGCCGTGCGGCTGCTCGACGGCCGCCGCCTGCACGCGCGCCTCGCGGTGCTCGCCACCGGCGTGCGTCCGAACACCGCGCTGGCGCGTCGGGCCGGACTCGCGGTCAACACCGGCGTCATCGTCGACAGCGTGCTCGCCACCTCAGCCGACGGCGTGTATGCCGCCGGTGACGCGGCCGAATTCAACGGCCAGCTTTACGGGACGTGGGCCGCCTCGCAGACGCAAGGCACGATCGCCGGGCGCAATGCCGTCGGCGGCGATGCGCACTTCGGAGGCTTCCCACGCAGCAACACCATCAAGGCCGTCGGCCTTGATCTCACCAGCATCGGACGCTTTCAGCCTGAAGACGGCGGGGATCTGCTGCTGGAGGAGAATCAGCCCGACCGCTACTGCGCCTTTGTCTTCCGCGACAACCGCATGGTCGGCGCGCTGCTCGTCGGCCATGCCGATCTGGCCACGCCGGCGCGGCGTGCGATCGAAGAGGGTCTTGACTTCTCGCTGCTGCTGGCTGCCCCGACCTGTCCCGCGATCGCGGAACGGCTGCGCGCGCACGCCTGATCCTCTAGGGCTTCAGGCTCCCTCGAAACTGGAGGTGCTGCGCAGGCGGCAGTGGCGCTAAAGACGAACTTCGTGACCGCCGGAAGGCAACGGCTCATCCGGACGCACACCGTATTTACGCTGCCGTGCCCGGCCCGCCGGGCAGCCGCCGCCGGTCAGTGCCATCTCCAGTTTCTGCAACAGCTTGGCCAGCCGGTTCCCTCGGCGTGCGCGTGTGCACACCGGACAGCGCGACTCACAAAACTCTGCATCCATCCATGCCATAACAGATCCTTCCCAAGGAGCGTTCCCAACTCGCTCCCCTGCACGCAGATAGGCATAAGGACCATTGCATCTTTGATCTCACAGGGGAGAGATGCCATCATGGCTGATTTGACCGCTTTCAGGGTACTCTTGCGATACCGGGCACCATCCGAATGCGAGTAGGATAAATTGACTCCCGTTGCGTGTCAAGGGGGTTGCGCACATATTTATGTCACCGCGCTGACTGTCTACACGAGCAAAGATAACGCGTGGCGGGAATATGTGAACCCGCTGCGGGGCGTGATCCTTCGTAACGATTTCGGCAAACGTGAATGTTGATTCGCTACGGAAGGAGGAGGCGCTTCTCTTCAGCCTACTTCCGCAGTCTTTGATTAATCTCCGCCCTCGCCCCTCGCATCCGAGCCTCTTCGGCCACTTCCCTGCTGACCGGCCTTTTTCCGAGAGGCGCGAAACAAACGCCGGCGAGTTTGACATGGGCAAAACCGAAAAAGACCGGGAACACCAGGATGAAGGCCAGGAAACAACTGATGGCGGCAAGCACATGCGCGATCGCCAGCCACAGGCCCGCCAATATGATCCAGAGGACATTGGCAAGGCCGGTTCCGCAAATTCTCTTTTCACCCAGCAACTGGGCGTCGACAAGCTCCCTCCCGAAGGGGAAGGCCGCGAATCCTGCGATCCGGAACGCGGCCATGCCGAACGGTATGCCGACGACGGTGCAGCAGAGAAGCAGGCCCAGAAGCATCCAAGTCACCCAGGCGAAGAATCCTCCGCCAAAAACGAACCACAGCAGATTCCCAAAAAATGCCATAATTACGCTCCTTCACTGACCTACAGACCGTGCCCTTTCGCGTGGTCGCAGCAACTGTCGAGCATTCGCGTGAACCTCTCCATGTCGCGGCCCTTCTGCCTCCGCTCCTTTTTAAGAGCCTCGGCCTGAGCCACTGTCAGCCTTAGGCCTTCAGGCATGGCGGCCCCGCAGTAGCCGCAATCCGGCCGGCGTCGGTCGTACAGCGTACGCCCGCATGACGGGCACACGAACACAGGCGACGTGTCGCTGTCTGGCCGGCTGGGTTCGTCGCTCACTGGTATGTCCGCCCCCCGTGCTTCAGCCAGCCCCCCGGGTGCGGCCCCGAAGCGGTCCTGTGCGTCCAGTGGATGATCCCGCCCCTGTCGCTCCACTCGTACTCGCCCGAGAACTGCACCCGGTCGCCGGAGCGGAGCGACTGGATCCGGGGCGCGATGTCGATGTTGTGCGCGACCAGCAGCGTCTGGCCAGACGCCAGCCTGACGATGAACTTCTGATGTCTGCTGCCATTGTTGTCGTCCGGCAGCAGCTTTGTCACGGTGCCCTCGCCCGAGACCTGGAGGTTACTCCTGCGGTTGGCAAAGGCGTCGGCAAAGACTGCGTCGGACGACGTCGCCGCGGCTACGGTGGCTTCCCCGGCGGCTTCCGGCGCATGCACCCCACTCCACTCGCCGTAGTACAGGAAGCCGGCCAGCAGCACCGCTCCCAGAATCAGAAACTTCTTCATCGTTTCACGGGTTTTTGAATGGCGCCCCTGGCAGGACTTGAACCTGCGACCCACGGATTAGAAATCCGTTGCTCTATCCAACTGAGCTACAGGGGCAAAAGCGACAGGATGATACCAAACGGCTCGCCGCATTCACAACGCGAAACTGGCGGCAAAGGGGAATCGGTTAGTGGCAGGGATGCGCGAAGTTCATGCGTTTCTTACCTAAACTTCAAGTTTCTAACCACGAATATCTCGAATTGGACCGGTACAGAAAAACACTTCGTCGCTTACGCCGAGTTCCACACTGATCAATCGCGGCGCAGCCGCGCGGCGGCCTCACTCGTGGCGCAGGGCGTCGATCGGGTCGAGCGACGCGGCGCGCATCGCGGGGTAGAGGCCGAAAACGATGCCGATGCCGGCGCTGATGCCGAAGGCGAGCAGCAGGCTGTAGGGCCGCACCACGGTCGGCATCCCGGTGAATGCCGTGATCAGCAGCGGAATCGCGACGCCCACCAGCAGGCCCACCACGCCGCCGCCGATCGACAGCACGCAGGTGTTGATCAGGAACTGCACGACAATGCGGCTGCGGCGCGCGCCGATCGCGCGCCGGATGCCGATCTCTTTGGTCCGTTCCGTGACCGAGGCCAGCATGATGTTCATGATGCCGATGCCGCCCACCAGCAGGCTGATCCCGGCGATCGCGCCCAGCACGATGTTGTAGGTGCGCTTGGTGCGTTCGGCCTCGCGCAACAGGGTCAGCGGCACATCGATGCGGTAATCCTTCTTCTTGTGGAAGCGCGCCAGTACGGTTTCGATCGCTTTGCTGGCCGGCTCCACGAAGGCGGTTTCGGCCATGCGTACGATGATCTGGCTGAGTTCAACCTTTTCACCTTCCATGCCTCCGGCGGAGTAACGGATGTTGGCCTCGCCAAAGAGCTTGGTGCCGGTCGTGAGCGGGATGTAGGCGTCGGCCTCGCTGTCGGGCGCGCGCACCGTGCCGCCCGTCTCGTTCTTCACGATGCCGATCACCTCGAACACGCCCGATGAGATACGGATACGCTGGCCGACCATATGCTCAGCCGCAAGCAGACGGCGCACACCATGCTCGGTCAGCACGCAGACATTGGCGCGCATCTGCAGGTCGTTCGGCGCGAGGGTACGCCCGGCCAGCACCGGCCGCTGCACCACTGCAAACCATTCGGGCACGGTCTCCACGACCCGCATTTCAAGCTGGCGCTCGTTGAGGCGCGCCACGCGGCGGGTCATGCGCGCCGGGACGGTGAGCACCACGCCGGGCACGGTCTCGCGGATGCGCGCCTCATCGTCATACAGCAGGCCATAGACCGCCAATCGGCCGCGCTGCGAACCGGTATTCGAGCCCTCCTCATCGGTCGGCTTGACCGACATCACCATGATGTTTTCGCTGCCGAGGCGCTTGATGGATTCCAGCGCCTGTTGGCTGGCCCCCTCGCCCACGGCCAGCATGGCGATCACGCTGCCGACGCCGAACACCATGCCGAGCATCGTCAGGAACGAGCGTGTCTTGTGGCGCCAGACATCTGTGAGGCCCAACTTGACAAACGGCCAGAAGTAGAACACCTGATTCACAACCGGCCCTCCTCGCAGGAGAGTATCACGCCGTCCTTCAGCACGATCTTGGCCTTCGCGTATTCTGCGATGTCAGGCTCGTGCGTCACAAGAATCACGGTCTTGCCCTGCTCATACAACTCTTGGAAGAGCGCCATGATTTGCACGCTGGTCGCGCTGTCCAGATTGCCGGTGGGCTCATCGGCCAGCAGCACAGCCGGATCGTTGGCCAGCGCACGCGCCACCGCGACACGCTGCCGCTGGCCGCCGGAGAGTTCCGATGGCAGATGGCGCAGACGGTGGGAGATGCCTACGCGTTCGGCGAGCCTTTCCGCCTTCTGGCGGCGCTCGATTTGCGGCATGCCCAGATAGAGCATCGGCACCTCGATGTTCTCGCTGACCGTAAGCTGAGGGATCAGATTGAAACTCTGGAAGACAAACCCGAGATTGCGCAGGCGGTGGTCACTTAATTCGTTGTCGTCCATCTCCGCAACATTCACGCCGTTCAGCCAGTAGGCCCCGCTCGAAGGCCGGTCGAGGCAACCGAGAATATTGAGCATCGTGCTTTTGCCCGAACCGCTGGGCCCCATGATCGCCCAGTAGGAGCCTGTGCGAATCGAGAACGAGACCCCGTCGAGGGCACGCACCGTCTCGTCGCCGACGCGGTAGTGGCGCTTGACCTCATCCAGTCGCACCACCTCGTCCGCGCGCGGCCGTTCACGTTCTGTGGTGTGGACGATCATCCCTGACGGGCACCTCCGCCGGGCGGCGTTTTACGTGCGCCGGGCTCGCGGACACGGCCGGCGGCGGGCTTGGCGGCTGCGGTTTTCGGCTTGCGCGGCGTTCCGCCGTCGGGGCGCGCGCCGTTGCCGCGAGGCGGTTCCTTGGGGCGCTCGATCTCCTTGACCTCCTCCTGCTTCTGCTCTTTCACGGGCGGTGCTAGCATCACTTCTTCACCGGCGCGCACGCCCTCAAGCACATGAATCATGCGGTTGTTATCGAGCCCGACGCGCACGATACGCGGCACCCACTCGCCGTCGTCATTGACATAGACGCGCGGCACGCCTTCCACACGCACCACACACTGCACCGGCACATACAGAGCGTCTTCATAGGCCTCCTTGATCAACTCGACGTCACAGCTCATGCCGGGGCGGATCGTGACATCCTTGAAGTCACACTCGATCTCGCACTTGTAGAGCTTGAGGTCGGGATTCAACTGCGCGCTCTGTCCGTCCGGCAAGATGCCGATCTTGACCAGACGCCCATCGAAAACCCGTCCCGGAAAGGCATCGACCTTCACGCGCGCGGGCATGCCGGTGTCGATCTTGTTGAGGCTCGCCTCGGGAATCATGACCTCCACCACCATGCCTGATTCAAGCGGGATATAGATCAGCTCCTGGCGCTCCACTGCCATAGAGCCGACTTCCAGAGGCTTGATCCACCACTTGCGGCTGGCGATCTGTACCGTCGACGCATAAAGAATCATGCCGTTGGTCGGCGCGTAGATCTTGCTTTTGGAGATCTGGAAATTGAGCTCTTCCAGCCGGTTGGTGGCGCGGTCGCGTTCGCGGGTCCGGGCGTTCACCTCCGTTTCCACCTGGCGCAGGGACGCCTTATTCTGCCATTTGACACGCGCCAGCGCGCGCTCCGCTCTGCGGCGCGAGCTTTCTAAGGTCGACCGCTGCTGCAGCACCGTGTAGTTGGTCAACACATTGATCTTGGTCATCGACATCTCGAGGTCGAGTTGCTTGCGCTGCAGTGCCAGTTCGTCGGCCTGCAGTTCCGTTCGCGTCAGGAAGCCCTCCTTGGCCAAACGTTCTGACCACTCCAGCTTCTCGACGGCGCGCTTCAGCTCCTCATCGGCAAGGGCAATATCCGCATCATACTGCCGCACCTGTTGCGGGTAGTCGCCCTTCTGATACTTTTCAAGGGCCATTTTCGCCAGCATCTGATCCACCTCGCGGTCCAGCAGCGCCGCCTCACAATCGCCCTCGGTAATCCCGAGCTTTTCCTCGGCAATGATCAAATTCGCTTCTGCATTCGCGACCGCGATTTCCTGTTCGTTTCTTTTTTCAACCAAGTCGCTGGCGTCAAACTCCAACAACAGGTCGCCGGGCTGCACATTGACGCCCTCGGTGATCACCCAAATCACGGTGTTGTTCCCCTCAAGCTCGCTGGAAATCACCACCTTGTCACGGCTTTGAATCGAGCCGCCGGACGTCACGGCAATCGTCAGCGGCCCCCGCTGCACGGCAAAGACAGGCACCTGTTCGCCCGCCGTACCGCCCTTGCGCGTGAGCAGCCAGGCCGTTACAGCCAGAACCGCCACAAGCGCGCCGATAATGAGTTTCTTCTTTGAATGCTTCTTAACCATGATCTTCCCCATTGGTCTCGAGCCACATGCCGGCCTCCGAAATCTTCAGCACCCCCATGTCGCGCAGCAGCTCGAGATCGCTCACCTGCCAATCGATCAAAACCTTGCACAGCGCGTTGCGCGCAGCCAGCAAGTTTTCCTGCGCCTCAAGCACGTCGCGCATGGACGCTCGTCCCGATTGCAAAAAGAGCGCGTTGCTTTCTACGCGCAGGCGCGCCACTTTGACCGCCTCGACCTGATTCACGTAAGAGGCCCGCGCCGCGACCAGATTGCGCAATCCGCTGCGCACCGCCTGTTTGACGGCGTCCTCGCGCTCTTCCAGCGCCCGCTTGGCCTGCTCCAGGGCGATCAACTGCTTGCGAAACGCATTGCGCTCCCGCCGGCGGTTCCAAGGCCAGTCGGCGCGCACACCGGCATCCCAAGCCTCCTCGCCGTTAAACCCGTTTTCACCGGTCGCGCGCGCCCGGTCCAGACTCGCGCCGCCCGTGAGCGTGACATCCGCGCGCAACGCATCTGCCGCGATTTTTACGGCGCGCGCCGAATCTTCGACCCGGCAGCGCGTGACAAACAGGTCATGCCGTTCGGACAGCGCGATACGGCAAGACTCCGCCTCATCCGGATAGGCCGCCACCGCGTTGTCGCTGGCCTGCGCCCAACGCGCCATTTTCCGCTCCAGCCGCTCGACCTCCGCCAGGTCCACCTCAACGCGTGCCTCCGGCGGCAGACCGAGCCGCATTTTCAAGGTGTCGAGTCTGACTTCATAACTCTTGCGCGCGTCGATCACGCTCTTGTTGGCCGCCAGCAGGTCCGAGCGCGCCTGATCGACCTGAATGCGCTGCATGCGTCCGGCTTCAAACATCATCTCGGCACGGCGGCTGTTCTCGGCCAGATTGCGCTCATTGTCCACCGCATTCTGCACCCGCTGCACATACTCGAGCACATCGAAGTAGGCGACCGCCACCGAGACCGCATACGTTTGCCGGTAATGCTCAAACGCGCGGATCGCGTAGAGCAGGTTCCGCTCCGCCTGTGTCAGCGGCTCGCGCACGATATCGCGACCGGCGCCGCGCATGAGCGGCAGCGTCATGGTCAGGTCACCCTGCAGCCCGAGCGACCGCCAATCGTCACGCAGCAGGCTGACGACATCAAGCGCCAGACTGCCCGCGATCTCCGCGCCGTTTTCCAGCTTGCGCGCGATGCCACCCGCCGTTCGCCCACTGGCCTTCTCAGCCGCCGGGTCACCGGAGAGCACCCCCAGCATCATGCCGCTAAAGGTGGTCTCGAACTGATACTGCTGATAATCGAGATCGAGCGCGGAGGTAAACACCGCCTCTTTCATATTCTGGTAGGCGCGATCATTGCGTGCAGCCACGCACATGGCGTCCGATAACGAGAGCGTCAACACGCCGTTCGAAACCGCGAGCGGGGCTGCGTGCGGAATCACAGGAAACACCACACCCTGCTCGCCCCGCACGACAGCCAGCAGCGCGATGCGCAACGTCAGGGCATCTGCCGGACGGTGAACGTCAAACTCCCGGGTGCTACCGCTCTGCCGCTGCCAGAACGCCGTCGCCAGGCTCACGCCGGTTTCGTTGCTATCGCGGTAGGCCTTCTCGGGCGTCATGCACCCGGCCACCATCACAGCCAACGCCGCAACGGCGCAGCCAGCCGCGAGCAATCGCCGCATAGCACGCTCACGCAGGTTGTTTCCTGCCATCCGCATACACACGCTTCCCCCCATAAACTCACCACTCAGCACGCGCGTTCCCCCCAGATCGCGCACACCTTGACCTGCCGGTTCAAACACACTGGACGGGGCCGTTCTAGACCTGTTTCGCCCGGTACGATTCAACCTCCCAATTCTCGATGAACGCACGCGCGCGGTCGCCCAAATACCGCACGCCGCCGAACGCGCGCGCCAGCCGTTTCACGCCGGCCCCGTCGCGCGCCAACTCCAGCGCCAGACGCGCGACCTTGTCGCTCGCGCCGACGCCCAGCACCGCGCCATCCGTCACGACCACGCGCGGCGCATAACCGCGCACCCGCTGGAACGCGCGCAGGTTATCGACCGTCAGCACGCCTTCGTACGGGTACGACTTCGCATACACAATGTGATCCGGCGAAATCGGCCCGTCGCCGACCTCGAACCGACCGGCAGCCGCCACCGCGCCGGCATCCGCTCCCAGCGCCTCAGCCAGCACGCTGTGCCACGCCGCAACCTGTGCGGCCTCCGGTGCCGGGCTCTCTGGCACGGCGTCATCGACGCCCACCGCCGCGTAGGCGTCCGCCAGCGTCTGCATCACGCGCGCATAGGCCGCGCGCACCGCCTCCGCCGTGTCGCCGGAGACAAAGACGCCGTGGTTCTCAAGAAAAATCAATGCAGGCTCGCAGCCCTGCTGCGCGCGATAGGCGCGGATCGCCTCGCGCACCGCCATGCAGAGCGTGTACCCCGGATCGGTATAGGGCACCCACAGCGCGTCCGGAAAAAGACGCGCGGCGGCCGCGCGGCCGCCCACGGCGCAGGTCAGTCCATTGACCGCCGCGGGATGAGTGTGCACCACAAAGCGCGCGGCCAGCGAATCGTGCAGCGGCGCCTCGACCGAAGCACGGCCCGGCGTCTCAGGCTTGACCGCAGCCGCCATCATATTCTTCACCAGCTCCTCGCGCGCCGCCGCATCGTCCGGCGTCTGCGCGGTATAGAGATCCGCCAGTCGCGCGCGATCCATCGCCACGAAACCCTGCGGCGTCAGCGTGGCCAGTGTGGTGCCGGACGGCTTGACCCACAGTGTGTCAGCGGTCTTGCAGGAGGTGTTGCCACCGCCGGCCTTGACATACTCGCAGCCGCCGAACTCGTGGGACAACTGAGTGATGGTTTCTAACAGGTTCATCATGGTTCGTCTGATCCGGAAAGGTGATCATGCCCGCGGGGAAGGCGTGACGCGTTCCCCGCGGGGCTGCGGCTGTTACCGTTTTGCCAACACGTTGGCCTCGTAGGTCTTGACCTCTTTCAGCCACGCGGTGTCCAGCGGCACATCTTCGTCCGCGCAGAACTTGTCCCAGATCGCGCCGAACGGCAGCACCTTGGCCGTCTCCGTCCAGGCCAGGCGCGACGTGAGATCGTCGCCCTTCTCGGCGTCGGTCATCAGCTTGATCGGCTCGAGCATGGCATAGAGCAGCGCCTTCTGCATGGCGCGCACGCCGATCACCCACGCCGCGATGCGGTTGATGCTGGCATCGAAATAGTCCAGCCCGATATGCACACGCTTAAACTGGTTGAGACGCACCAGCTCTTGGGCGATGGCGATCAGGTCATCGTTCACGATCACCACATGGTCGCTGTCCCAGCGCACGCCGCGGCTGACGTGGAGCAGGATTTCCGGCACGAACAGCAGGCACGAGGAGAGCTTGTCGGAGATCGTTTCCGTCGGATGGAAGTGGCCGGCATCCAGCGTCAGCAGCTTCTGATTCTTGACGGCGTATCCCATGTAAAACTCGTGCGAGCCGACCGTGTAGCTCTCGGCACCGATGCCGAAGAGCTTGGATTCGACGGCGTCCAGCATGTGCTTGGGATTCAGCGCTTCCGCGAAACAGGCATCCAGCGCGTCATTCAGAATCTTGCGGGGCGTCTCGCGGTCGGCCGGAATATCCTTGTAGCCGTCCGGGATCCAGACGTTATTGACGCAGGGCGAGCCCAGCGCCTTGCCGATGGCCGCCGCGATGCGACGGGTGGCGATGGTGTGGCGTATCCAGAAGTTGCGGATTTTCTTGTCGCGGCTGGAGAGCGAGAAGCCGTTGAACATCGGGTGCGAGAAGAGGGTCGGGTTGAAATCCATGCCCAGCCGGTTCTTCTTAGCCCAGTCGATCCAGCCCTTGAAGTGTTCTGGCTGAAGGGCGTCGCGGTCGGCTTTCTTGCCTTTTCCGAACTCGGCATAACAGGCGTGCACATTCACGCGATGCGAACCGCCGACCAGCGAGAGCACGAACTCGATGTCGCTGCGCAGTTCCTGCGGAGAACGGGCACGTCCCGGATAATTGCCGGTGGCCTGGATGCCGCCCGTGAGATCACCGTCAGGACTCTCGAAGCCACGCACGTCGTCGCCCTGCCAGCAGTGCAGCGAGACCGGGATCTTCCCCAATTTCTTGAGGGCCGCTTCCGCATCGACACCCAGCTCCGCATACCGTTCGCACGCGAGTTTAAATGTCGTCTCAATGCTCTTTTTGCTCATGGACACCCTGCTCCTATCTGGTTTCCGCCGTGAACGGAAACGGATTCACCTCGCACCGGCCCCGGGCAGCGATCGCGCGCCCTTCCCCGGCATCTTTAAAACTAGGTGCCATCATACACTCCAAGCCCCACGAATTCCAGCCGGAATGTCAGTCGGATATCAGTGAAGGGATCGTGGATCGTGCGCGGGTCACTCGAAACGGATCGAAGCTGACCGGCCATGCGCATCGAGCCCTTCGACAGCGGCAAAGGTCTCAATCGACGCGCGGGTCTCGGCCAGATCGGCCTCGGTAAACTCAACGAAGCTGTGACGGCGCCTGAAGTCGTCGGCCGTCAGACCGTTGAACATCCGTGCCGCGCCGCCGGTCGGCAGCACATGGCTGGGGCCGGCCACGAAATCGCCGGCCGACTCAGGCGTCCAAGGCCCCACGAAGACCGCGCCCGCCGCGCGCACGTCGTTGATCCAGGACCGCGCGTCGCGCGTCAGGATCTCGAAATGTTCCGGCGCAAAGCGGTTGATCAGTTCCATACCCTGCTTGAGATCCGGCACGACCGCCAGCAGAATACCCTGCCGCTGCAGCACGCGTTCGACCGTGTCGGCGCGCGACAGCCTCGGCGTCTGCCAGACGATCTCGTCACACACCGCCTCCGCAACCGCCTGCGAGTGGGTGACCAGCAGCGCCTTCTCGTGCCCGCTGCCGTGTTCGGCCTGCGAGAGCAGATCGGCCGCCACCCATGCCGGATTTACCGAATCGTCCGCCAGCACCGCGATTTCGCTCGGGCCGGCCACCTGATCGATCGCCACGTAGCCATAGACTTGGCGCTTGGCGGCGGTCACGTAAGCGTTGCCGGGGCCTGCGATCTTCTGCACCGGCCGCACGCTCTCCGTGCCAAACGCCATCAGGCCGATCGACTGGATGCCGCCCACCCTGTAGATCTCCGTCGCGCCGGCGATTTTGAGCGCATAGAGCAGAACCGGATTCACCTGTTTGTCCGGGCCGCACGGCGTGCAGGCGACAATCTCACGCACACCGGCCACCCGGGCCAGCGTCACGGTCATCACCGCCGTGGAGGCGAGCGGCGCGGTGCCGCCCGGCACATACACGCCCACGCGGTCCATCGGCGAATAGAACTCGCCGGCATATCCGCCTTGCGGCGTACGCAGGTGCCAAGGCTCGCGCAGGCCCGCCTCGGCGAACCGCCGCACGCGCGCATGGGCGTCCTTGACGGCACGCTTTACGCTCGCCGGCACCGCCTTGGCCGCCGCAGACAGTTCTGCGGCTGACACCCGCAGCGCCCCGGCCGTCAGCACGGCACGGTCGAAACGCTTGGCCGCCGCGAGCACCGCCGCGTTGCCGCGCGCGCGCACGTCCGCCAGCACCTCGGCGGCGGCAGCCTCAGCCTCCGGCGCGAAAGCCGGTCGCGACAGAAAGGCCTCCACCTCAACGCTTGGCCGTTTAATCGACCACGCGGCAAGGACCGGCAACGTCACCGATGGCGGACACGGCGCATTCACGATGATTCGCTTCTTAGCCATGCGGCGCTCCTGCGTCATCAGTGCCCGCCAGCCTTTTTCTCATCTTTCTTGTCGGCTTTCTTGTCATCCTTCTTGGCGTCGCCCCCCTTTTCCGGCGCGGCCTCAAAAGCAAAACCGATACTGGGCACCGGACGGCCGAGCTTGTCGCCCATGCGCTTGCTGATCATGGCGAACGCATCATCATACGCCTTCACGCGGGCCTCCTCTTTGGCGATGTCGTCCTCAGACTCCTTGCCCTTTTTCTTCTTGCTCTCCTTCTCCATCTCCTCAAGCTGCTTCTCTGCCGCGCGCTCCTCCAACTGCGCCTTGCGCTTGTCCGCCTTCTCGCGGTCGCTGAAGTCGGCCCCGACCTTTTTCGCAGAACGCGGCTTGATGCGATTGCCTTGGAACGGGAGTTTGTTCTCCTTGTTCGCGTCCCACTCCTTCTTGGCGTCGGCCGCCGCCGCCTGATAAACCGCCATCTCCTCCTTGATTTCTTTCTGGATCGCAGCGTACTCCTCGCGCGACATCACCTCAAACGCGGTCAGTCCGCGCATGTCGGTGATCTGCACCACGCTGACCATCTCGGCGTGCGCCACGCCGGTCGCCACGCACATCGCCAACCCCAGCCATCTTGTCACACGCATCATACCCCGTCTCCTTTCACGCGCGGCCCGCAGACGGTCCGTCGTCCGCATCCACGCATGCATCCTGTTCCCTCAACCAAAACGTTCTTATTCGCCCGGCACCCACTCCTCGGAGAAACGCGCCACGCGTCGCGGCGTTGTCGCAGCCGCAGGCGTTGCCGTAGCCGGCTGCGCCGGGGCCGCCGCAGGCGCCCGCCGCGGCGCAGGCGCCGCCGCCGCTGGCTTCGTTGCGCGGGGCGGCGCCTCAGGCGCCTCAGGACGCAGCACAGCGGCAGGCTCGGGTTCCGCCTGTTTGGGCTCAGGCTGCTCCGTTTTCTGAGCACGTTCCGCCGTTTCCTGCACGACGGTCTCCGTGCCGCGCGGCGCGGCGGCGGAGGCCGTATGACGCGGCGGGCGAGCCGATCCCTGACGGCGCTCCCCGTGCGGCTGCTCCCCGTGCGGCTGCTCCGCGCGCGCTCCGCCGCCATCATGCCGCGGCGGCTTGGGCGGCAGCTTGGCCAGCAGCGGGTCGTCATGGAGGATCACCGTGCACTTCAGCTCCTCGCCGATAAACTTCTCGATGTCCGGAATAATGAACGATTCATCTTCGTCCGCAAACGAGATCGCAGTGCCGGTATGGCCCGCGCGCCCCGTGCGGCCGATGCGGTGCACATAATCCTCCGGCTCGTACGGAAAGTCAAAATTGACCACAAAGCCGATGTCATCGACATGCAGGCCGCGCCCCGCGACATCGGTCGCCACCACCGTGCGGATCTTCCCCTCGCGGAAATCTTCCAGCACGCGCAGGCGGCGGTTCTGGTTCACATCGCCGCTCAGCATCTCGCAGCGGATCCCGCGGCGCGCGAGACTCTCGGCCACATCTTCGGTGGTGTTGCGCCGGTTGCAGAAGATCAGCATGCGCGAATCCGGATACTGCTGGATCAGGTTGTAGAGCACCGTGAACTTCTCGTTAGCGGTGACCACGTAGACGATCTGCTTGACCATCTTGGTGGTGACATGCTCCGACTCCACCTCGACCTTGACCGGCGCCTCCATCCACTGCGATGCCAGGCGCATCACCGCATCGTCCAGCGTCGCGCTGTACAGCATGGTGCTGCGCTTCTCTTTGGGCGGCAGGCGGTTCACGATCGACCGCACATCCGGAATGAACCCCATGTCCAGCATGCGGTCCGCCTCGTCGATGACGAGCGTATCAACTTTCGACAAGTCTACGACGCGCGAGCGCACGAAATCGAGCAGGCGTCCGGGCGTGGCCACCAGCAGATCGACCGGCGCGTCGGTCACCTCGCGCTTCTGGCGTTCGTAGTCCATGCCGCCATAGACGGCCAGCGAGCGCAGGTTACAGTATTTGCCGATCGTCGCGGCGTCCTTGCAGATCTGGATCACCAGCTCGCGCGTCGGCGCGATCACCAGCGCGCGGGGCGTGCCGCCTTTTTCGTGGCGCGCCTCGGGCGTGCGCAGATAGCGCGTGAGGATCGCGACCAGAAAGGCCGCCGTCTTACCGGTGCCGGTCTGCGCCTTGCCGGCGACATTCTTGCCGGCCAGCGCGTGCTCCAGACTGAGCGCCTGGATGGGCGTGCAGTATTTGAAGCCCATGTCGCAGACCGCGTGCAGCAGTTCAGACGGCAGGTCAAAATCGTGGAAGCGCTTCTTGTCCTCGGCCGGCTCCACCGGATACTGGTCCAGCGACCAGGCCGCGTGCTCGGCCAGCCGCTGGGCAACATCGGCTTCAGCCAACGCGCCTCCGGGACGGTGGGCCTTGGGGTCGGTGTTCATACGCCCGCCGCGCTCGGCATCGCGGCCGCGCCGCTCTTTGGAGTTCGGGCGCGCGACTGCGCGCGCTGCCGGCGCTGTCGCGGCCGGTGCCGCCTTGCGCTCGCCGCGCGGCTCATCGCGCCGCGCGCGGGACGCGTCGCCACGCGCCGCGCCCGGCTCACGCCGCCGCCCGCCCTCGCCCCGCGGCGGCCGCTCTGAGCGCCTTCCGCCTTCCGGCGGCGCGCTGCGTCCCGGGCCCGCCGCCCCCGGCTGGCCTTTCCCGCGCTGCGGAGTCGCCGCGCGACTCCGCGCGGATCCGGCCTTGCCCGTGGCAGGCTCGGTTTTCTTGGTCGCCGGGGCACTGCCCAGCAACTTGCCTGCAAGCTTCTTGAGTAAACCTAATGGCATAAGATCACTGACCTGATAAACACAAAATGCGGACACCCGCGAGAGGCGCCCGCACATTCGATGGGATGTGAAGAATCAAACGATTAGCGCTTCGAGAATTGGAAGCGCTTGCGGGCGCCAGGCTGACCCGGCTTTTTGCGCTCCTTCATGCGGGAATCGCGCGTCAGGCATCCCGCCTTCTTGAGCACCTCACGCAGATTCGCGTCGGAAGCAACCAACGCGCGGGAAAGACCGTGACGAATCGCGCCCGACTGACCGCTGATCCCGCCGCCTTTGGCCGAAATCAACACGTCGTACTTGCCTTCCATCCCGGTCAGAGCGAGCGGCTGGCCCAGATACTGGCGCAACGCATCGCTGTGAATGTAGTTCTCGATCGCCACGTCGTTCACGGACCACTTGCCCGATCCCGGAACCAGACGCACGCGTGCGACTGCTGTCTTCCGGCGGCCGGTGCCTGCTGCAATTTCTTTCGCCATCTTCGTCAACCTTCTCGTTGGAATGATTGGAATGTTAGAACGCCGCCGCTACAGGCATCTGCGCCGCATGCGGGTGCTCCGCACCGCGATAGACCCGCACCCGGGTCATCAGCTTGCGGCTCAGCGTGTTCTTCGGCAGCATACCCCAGACCGCCTCCAGAATCACGCGGTCAGGGTGCTGTTCCAGCATGGTCCGCGCGGAGAAGCGCTTCAACCCGCCGCGGTAACCGGAATAGCGCTGATATTCCTTCTGATCGAGTTTGCGCCCAGTCAAACGGACCTTCTCCGCATTGACCACGATCACAAAATCGCCCGTGTCCACGCTCGGATCAAACGTGGGACGGTTCTTGCCGCGCAAGGTGTTCGCGATGCTCACAGCGAGCCGCCCCAGCGGCTTGTCGGTCGCGTCCACCAGTTGCCAACTGCGGGCCGTGCCCGGATCCTTCGGTACAAACGTCTTCGTCATGGTTAACCTGTCTCTTCCTTCTTCGCGAAAAATGGTTTTTAAGATTAACCGATCGCATGCGGACTGTCAACGGGCAAGTTTTCTGTTTTTTCGGTTTTTCGGTTAGACGCACCGCTGTGCCCGGATTTCCTATGCGGGCAGGGGAGCGAACACATGGAGACGGACTCCCGGAATGTTCCTGAAATGCTTGGCGTTGCCCGTGCAGAGCGTCAGCCCGCACTCGGCGGCCGTAGCCGCCACCAACGCGTCGCCCGCCCGCAACCCGTGCGACAGCGCATACGTCTCGATATACACGGCCGCCCGGTGCCCGATGTTCTCTGTGATCGGCAAGGTGCGGAACCCGAAATCCTTCAGGAAGGATCTCGTGATCTCCTGCTGCCTGCGGTTCTCCGCGCCTTGCAGCAACTCCAGATACGTTTGCAGCGACAACACGCGCTCCGTTTCTTCTTCAACAAGGCGCGCGGCTTTCCGGTTGCCGCGCTGGATCCAGATAAAAACATCGGTGTCAAAGATCACGGCAACGCCCCCCGCGCAAGGCCGTCATCTGCTCCTCCACGCCGGGGCCGGCTTCACGGACACCGAAAAAAGGGTGCTCGGCCACCTTGCCGGCCGACGCCTCCACGGCCGGATAAAGGATACCCTTCACCTTGCCGCGGTACAGAACGTTGACGCTTTCCTTCCGGTCGAGCGCCTTAAGCACATCGTTCATGCGGTACCGCAAATCCACCACCGTCGCGTTCATCTCAAGCCTCTTTCATTTATGTATAATTGAACTATACACAATTCCGCCGCCGCCGTCAACCGCGCGTTTGTAATCGGTGGGGCAGCCCGGGCGGCTCCGGACACGTCCGGGTGGCTCTGGGTTTTTCTGGGCAGGGCTGGGTGTCATGGGTGTCTCTGGGTTTACCCGACCAGCTAGACCCAGTGCATCACCCAGCGCCACCCAGCATCACCCAGCCATACCCAGCATCACCAGAGCCGCCACCACGCCTT
>JAQUEX010000255.1 GCA_028684935.1 Kiritimatiellia bacterium
TTTCGTGCTGTCAGCCGGCGGACATACATACGGCACCGCGCCGCATGCCCAATCCACAACGTACGTAACTATAGCCGGAAAGGCGCGGGTTGACAATCCTTGTTGTTGCAGGCTATGACTGACAACAACTTCTTGTCTGGCGGCGCATAAAAGGTGTATGCTCCCCGACTATGGTATGCGTCTAGGTCGCGCGCTGGGGTCAGCGGGGCGGCGCGTCAAAAGATGCGCGGTGACGGGACGCAAGCGGATAGGGGGGAAACGGATGAAGCAGCTTTCACGGCGTGGTTTTTTGCGTACCGGTGTCGCAGCGGCCGGGGCGCTTTCAGTGGCAGGGTGTTCCAGCGTGTCGATCGCCAAGCCGGCGGTGTACCGCAAGCCGGGCGACCGTTTGAACATGGCGTTCATCGGCTCGGGCGGACGCGGCGGGGCGAACCTCAAAGAGTTTTACGATCTGGGCGAGCAGGTTGTCGCGGTGTGCGATGTCGACCGCGGGCGTCTCGACCACTCGGCCAACGTGGTGAAAGAGCGCTGCCCCGACGTGCGTAAATATCAGGATTTCCGCGAGTTGCTGGCGGCGGAGAAGGATTTGGACGCGGTGGTGGTGTCGACGCCCGATCACATGCATGCGGCGGCGGCGATCGCGGCCATGAAGCTGGGCTGTCACGTCTACGTCGAAAAACCGCTGGTGCGCACGGTCTGGGAGGCGCGTCGCTTCGCGAAAGTCGCTCAAGCCTGCGGCGTGATGACCCAGATGGGAAACAACGGCAACGGTTCGGACCAGCAGCGCCGCAACATCGAAATCGTGCAGTCCGGCGTGCTGGGCGACATCCGTGAGATCCATGTCTCGACCGACCGTCCGATCTGGCCGCAGGCGCTCAACCGGCCGGAGGGCAGCGACCCGGTGCCGGAGTCGTTGTCATGGGAGTGCTGGCTGGGCGTGGCGCCGGAGCGGCCCTTCAAGAAGGACGTGTATCATTCATTCAAGTGGCGCGGCTGGTTTGATTTCGGTACCGGCGCGATGGGGGACATCGCCTGCCACAGCATGAGCTTTTTCTGGCGCGCCCTGCAACTGGGCGAGGTGGTGTCGGCCGAAACCGTGAAGACGACGGAGCGCTTCACCGAGACCTATCCGGCGGCGACGACGGTGAAGATCACCGTGCGCTCCGCCAAGCAGCAGAAGCCGGTCACGATCTACTGGTACGACGGCAAGACCAAACCCGCCGACGAGGTCTGCCCGGAGGCCATCGCCACGTGGAAGAGCATCGGCGTGGGTTCCACGCTGATCGTCGGCGAGAAGGGCAAGTTCATGAACGGTGCGGTCTGCATGGCGGGCGAGCCGAAATTCCGGGGCTATGGCCAGCATGAGGCGACCAAGGACATCCCGGTCACCCTGCCGCGCGTCAAGAACCACCACTGGGAATTTGCCGAGGCGATCCGCGGCGGCGCGACGCCCTACTCCCACTTCGATCACGCGGTGCCGCTGACCGAGGCCGTGCTGCTGGGGTGCATCTCGCAGCAGATTCCGGGCGAACTGGCGTGGGATGCGTCGGCCTGTCGTTTCACGAACAGCAAAGCGGCCAACGCGCTGCTGAAGCCCCATGTGCGCGACGGCTGGGAAATCGGTTGAACAGGATGCCCGGGCGGCATCCGTACGGGACGATGGTGTAGAAAGAAGGAGACGGCGATATGAAGACACGGCGTGAGTTTGTGAAGAGCATGGGGCTCGCGTGCGCGGGCCTTGCGGCGTTGCGTGGCAGCGCGGGTACGGTCGCGGGCACCAAGAAGATCCCGGTGGGCATTCAGCTTTACTCGTTCCGCAAACAGGGCGAGAAAGATTTTGCCGGCATCATCCAGAAGGCGGGCGAATTGGGTTTCTCCGGCGTGGAGTTCGCGGGATACGGACCGTATGGCGACAAGCCGGCCGAGCTGAAGAAGCTGCTGGATGACGCGGGCCTGAAGGCGTTCGGCACGCATACGGGATACAACCTGATTCAGCCGGACCAGATCCGGAAGACGATGGATTTCCACAAGGCGATCGGGTGCCCCTACATCATCGTGCCGTGGATCGATCCGAAACAGATGGCGGTCAAGGACACGTGCCTTAAAATCGCGGAGGTCCTTACGCGCGCGAGCGAGACCGCGCAGGCGGAAGGCCTGTATGTGGGCTACCACGCGCACGGCGGCGACTTCCATAAGATCGATGGCGACCGCACCGCGTGGGAGGTGCTTTTCGACCACACGCCGAAGGCCTTCATCCATCAGATCGATCTGGGCAATTGCCTGGGCGGCGGCGGCGATCCGTACGCTATGATCGCCCGCTATCCCGGACGGTCGTTGAGCGTGCACCTCAAAGAGCACGGCGGCCCGAAAGGTGCGGTGTTCGGACAGGGCACTGTCGACTTCAAGCGCGCGTTGGCGCTGTGTGAGCAGGTCGGCGGCACCGCCTGTTACGTGATCGAGCATGAGAGCGATCCCGAACAGGCGTTCGAGGCCGCCAAGAAGTGTCTGGATTACGTGGCGTCGCTGTAGCGATCAGTGTTCGCGTGTCTTGTCTTCATCGCGCAGCACCCGCATGTTCGGGCCGACATAAATCTGGCGCGGGCGCTGGAGCTTGAAGCGAGGATCTTCGCGGGCCTCTTTCCAGTGCGCGATCCAGCCGGGCAGGCGTCCGAGCGCGAACATCACCGTGAACATCTCTTTGGGGATGCCGATGGCGCGGTAGATGATGCCGCTGTAGAAATCCACGTTGGGGTAGAGGTTGCGCGACAGGAAATACTCGTCGTGCAGACCGTAAGCCTCGAGCTCGTGCGCGATGTCGAGCAGCGGGTCGTTGACCTTGAGCACGCTGAGCAGGTCGTCGCAGCATTTCTTGATGATTTTCGCGCGCGGATCGTAGGTCTTGTAGACGCGGTGTCCGAAGCCGTAAAGCAGCTTGCGCCCCTTTGAGGCTTTGACTTGTTCGACATAGTCGCGCACGCTCGTGCCGCTGTCACGGATCTCTTCGAGCATGTCGATCACCATCTGGTTCGCACCACCGTGCAGCGGGCCCCAGAGGGCGCAGATGCCGGCCGCCACCGAGGCGTAGAGGTTGACGCGCGCACTGCCGACGAGCCGCACCGCCGCAGTCGAGCAGTTCTGCTCGTGGTCGGCGTGGAGGATCAGCAGCACATTCAACGCCTTGACGACTTCAGGCCGGATTTCATACGGACAGACCGGCGAGCTGAACATCATGTTGAGAAAGTTCGCGCAGTACTTGAGGTCGTGGCGCGGATAGACAAAGGGTTCGCCGATCGATTTCTTGTACGAGAAGGCGGCGACCGTGCGCAACTTGCTCATCAGGCGTGTGGCCGCGATGTGGATCGCTTCTTCGGGCTCCTCGGGGCGGTGCTGCGAGAGTTCGGGATAGAAAGTGGAAAGCGACACCACCATCGCCGAGAGGATCGCCATCGGGTGGGCGTGATCCGGGAACCTGTAGAAAAAGTGGCGCATGTCTTCGTGGATCATCGAGTGCTGATTCAAGAGGCCTGACCACTCCGTACGTTCGTGCGGCGTGGGCATGTGGCCGTTGATCAGGAGATAGGCGACCTCCACGAAGCGCGAGTTCGCGGCGAGATCCTCGACCGGATATCCGCGGTAGCGCAAAATCCCTTTTTCGCCGTCCAGATAGGTAATAGCACTTTCGCAGGATCCGGTGTTGATATACCCGTAGTCCAGAGTGACGGCGCCGGTTTTTTTGCGCAGGGCGGCGATGTCTATCCCGAGTTCGTTCTCGCTGCCGGTGATCACCGGGAACTCGTGGGTCTGGCCGCGGAAGTGGAGAGAGGCGACGTCGTCAGATGTGGGCATATAGGCTTTCGTGGACGGGGTTTGGGTTGAAAAAACGGCATGCCGCAATTGGGCCGGGGCGGACTATCGATCCGCACCGGCAAGGCGCTGGGCGAAGAACCAGGTCAGGACCTCGCTGTCGGAGTAGGTGCGGGTCCAGACATCGTGGCCGGCGCCGGGATACTCGCGGTACTGGATGTTGCCGCCGCACGTCTTGAGGGCACTGACCATGTCGCGTGAACGGCTGACCGGTACGGCGCCGTCTTTGTCGCCGTGGAAGGTCCAGATCGGAACACGCTTGATGGCTGGCGCCTGTGCGGTGTCACCGCCGCCGCAGATCGGCAGGGCCGCGGCGAACAGGCGCGGTTCGCGCTGGATCGCGTCCCATGTGCCGTATCCGCCCATGGAGATGCCGGTCACGTACACGCGCGACGGATCGACCGGCAGGGCCGCCAGGGTTGCGCGGACCAGTTCCAGGGCCAGACGCAGCGGGGGCGACGGCTCGGCCGGCATGGTATGCGACGGCGCATTCCACGGAGCATCGACCCACTTCTTGTCGGTCGGGCATTGCGGGATCAACAGGATGGCGGGGTCGCCGGTCTGCTGGCCGTGGCGGATCAGAGCCTCGATCCCGTGCTTGAGCTGACTGACGTTGTTGGTGCCGCGCTCACCAGCTCCATGCAAAAACAGGACAAGCGGAAGTTTTCGGTCTGCGGCTGCGTCGGCCGGCCGGTAGAGGCGATAGAGCAGCACCTCGCCGTTCGCACCTGTGAAGCGCCGGGCGGATGTCAGCGAATCAACACCTTGCGCACGAACGGACGACGCACACAGGCTGCCGAGAAGGATGAACGAGAGCAGAGGTAGAGAGACGGCGAGATTCACGGCGGACATTCCTTTGCTGAAAAAAGGCATGGTACGTTAAAAGAATGCGTCTTAGGATAACAACGCATGG
>JAQUEX010000256.1 GCA_028684935.1 Kiritimatiellia bacterium
CATGACCGTCATCAACACGCCGGACGCCCCTGAGGCGATCGGCCCTTACGCGCAGGCCATCGAAGCCCAGGGATTCATCTTCTGCTCGGGCCAACTTGCGATCCATCCCGTGTCCGGCAAGATCGAAATGGTCGGCGCCTCAGAGCAGATGATGCGCGTGCTGCTCAACCTGCGGGCCGTGCTTGAAGCGGCCGGCTCCAGCCTCGACAAGGTGGTGAAGACCACGCTCTTTCTGACCGACATCGGCGATTTTCCGGCCGTCAACAAGGTCTACGCCGAAATGTTCGGCGACCACAAACCGGCGCGCTCGACCGTCCAGGTGGCGCGCCTGCCGAAGTGCGCGCGCGTCGAGCTAGAGGCGATCGCGCTTAAATAAAACCATGCGCGGTCAGCCAGTCGCGCACGGGCGCGGCGGGCAGGCCCATGACATTGGTGTAGGAGCCGCTCGTGCCGGCGATCAGCAGCTCGCCGTTCTCGTCGATGTCGTACGCGCCCGCGCGGTCAAGCGGCCGCGTCCGTTCGAGATACGCCTGGATCACCGCTTCGGTCAGCGGCTTGAAGCGAACGGAGGAGGCCTCGACACGCAGATCGGGGGCTTGCCCCGGCAGCCCCAGCGCCACGCCGGTGTAGACGATCTGCGCGCGTCCGGAGAAGGCGCGCAGGAAGGCCGCCGCCTCCTCAAGGTCGGCGGGCTTGCCGATCAGGCGCCCTTCAAACCAGACCAGCGTGTCGGCCGCGATGATCGCCGCCTCGGGCCGGCGCGCGCGGCAGGCGCGATATTTCTCGGCCGCGTTCGTCACCACCGTATGGACCGGGTCGGCGGAATCATGGATCTCGTCGGCATCCACGGCGCAGACCTCGAAGGCGCAGCCCAAGGACTGCAGGATCTTGCTGCGCCGGGGAGAGGCGGAGCCCAATACGAGCGGAACAGATTTGATGACAGCCTCCACGGTGCGCGCGGATCAGGGCGTGTGCCGCCGCTGCTGGCGCGTGAGCGGCGCTTCCACCGTCATGCCGCCGCCCGGCCCTTGTCCGGCGTGCGCGGTCTTGCGCCGGATCATCACCATCTGCACGATCGACAGCACCTGGCTCACCGTCCAGTAGAGCGAAAGCGCCGACGGGAAGCTGTAGAACATGAACAACATCATGATCGGCATCATGATCATCATCATCTTCTGTTGCTGCGGATCGCCCGCCGACGGCGTGAGATAGCTCTGCAGCGCCATGGTTCCAGACATCAGGACCGGCAGGATGTTCAGCGGGATCGGCAGCACGCCGGCCAGCAGGTTCTCGGGCTCGCTCAGATCCGCGATCCACAGGAAGGGCGCGTAGCGCAGCTCAACGGCACTGCGCAACACCGTAAAGAGCGCGATGAAAACCGGAATCTGGATCACCATCGGCAGACAGCTTGACAGCGGATTGACCTTGTTCTCGCGGTAGAGCGCCCACGTCTCCTGCTGCATCTTCTGCGGGTTGTCCTTGAATTTGGCCTGGAGTTCTTTCAGCTTGGGCTGAAGTTCCTGCATTTTCTTCATGCTGACCGTGCTCTTGTGCGTGAGCGGCCAGAAGATGATGCGCACGAGGAAGGTCAGCAGGATGATCGCAACGCCGTAATTCGGAATCAGACGGTGGAAGAAGTTCAGCGTCGGCACCAGCAGTTTGCAGAACCAGGTGAAGGTCCCGAACTGCATCACCGCGTCCATGCCGTTGCCGAGCCGCTGCAGCAACGACAACTTTTTGGGGCCGATATAGAGCGCGTACTCGCGCGTCAGCGTCTCGCCCTGTCCCAGCACGCCGCCGGGGAAGAGCACGCGCGCCGAAACTTCGTTGAGCGCGTAAACAGGCTGCGCCGTGTCGCGGATCATCGTGGCCGTGAACCCGCAGTTGGTGTCGCTCGACGATAACCCGGTCACAAAGAAGCGCGACTTGATCGCCACCCACGCCTGCGGCTCGACCACCGGCACCGTCGTGCGTTCCGGCATGCCTGCGGCCGAGGCCTTGCCGCCGCAGCCGAACCCGCCGCCCGCCGTACCGCCCACGAGATACTGTTTGGTGGCCTTTTCCTTGTCCCAGTAACGCACCTTGGCTTTGGCGAACGCGGGCAGAGAATCGACCGACAGCATGTCGTTCTTGGAGGCGCCGCGCTGCATCGCGCCGATCGCCACGCTGTTGGTGCCGAGCCGCGCCAGGTCCGCGCCCTCGTTGCGCAGCGTGTCCGTGACCTTGACCTGATAGCCGTCCAGCAGTTCGATGCGGCGCATCAGCGCCAGACCCTGCGCCGTCGCCGCAGAGAAGACAGCGGCCTTGCCGCCCTCCTCGCGCGCCACGCTGTAGGCCGCGTTCGGGGCGAGCCCCGGCAGACCGGACCATTCCAGGCCCGGCGCATTCGCGAAATCGAACGTGACCGGCGGATTGCTGTCCGACGCTTTGCCCGGTTCGCTCAGAAAGCGGTTCAGCGTGACCCGTTTGATCACGGCGCCATGCGACGAGACCGCGAGCGTCACGTCGCCGCCGTTGAGCGTGACCGTCTCCTCCGGCTGCGCGGGCGGCGCCGGGCGAGCGGCCTCGGCCTCCGGTTGCAGCGACTCGGGAGCGACGGTCAGCGCCGTCTGTTTCGCGGGCAGCGTCGCGGCGGGATCGGCCTTTTCGCCGGCCGGCGGCGGCGTCTTTAGCGCCGCCTCGCGGGCGCGTCCGGCCGCCTGCTTGTTGCTGTAGAACATCCACCCGACCAGCGCCAGGCCCAACAGAATCGCGACGATCCGCTCTTGCTTATTCATAATCCCTCAAACCGGCGGGCAGCACCCTGTGCCGAAACCGCCTGACCTCACAGCTCCCAGAAACCCGGTTACGGCCTTTTGGGCGGCACCGGGTCATAGCCCGACGGCCCGAACGGCCGGCAGCGCATCACGCGCCGCAACGTCAGCCAGCACCCCTTGAAAACACCATGCGTCCGAAGCGCCCCGATACAGTAGGCCGAACAGGTCGGCTCGAACCGGCAACACTGCCCGATATGCGGCGAAAGCACCACCTGATACGCCCGCACGAGCAGGATCAGCGCCCCGCTCACCACCCGACTGATGACGGCCATGATCCTGCCCATGCGCATCCTCCGTCATTTCTGAACAGGATGGCCGGCCACGAACGTCCGGTCCGTCACCTTCGCGCGTGTGTACGCCGCCTCCAGATCCCGCATGACATCCTGGCAATGCTTGCCGGCGATTCCCGCGCGCGCGATTAAAATCACATCGACATCCGGCGCCAATCGATGCCGGCTCAGCCGGAACGCCTCGCGCAGCAGGCGCTTGGCGCGATTGCGGTCCACCGCGCGCCGGAACGTCCTTTTGGAAACAACAACGCCGGCCCTGCGGCCGGCGTCTGTCCCGCGCGTCACCCACATGACCAGCGTCCGTCCGTAGACCGAACGCTTCAGGGCGAAAATCCGCGCATACTTTGAGGAATCCAGTCGGAACGGACCGGGCAACGGCAGTGCGCCGTCACCGTTCAGAACAGGACCGTTCATGACGCCCTCAGGCATCGCCCTTACACCTGCGTCAGGCGTGCGCGCCCCTTGCGGCGGCGGGCCCGGATAATTGCACGTCCGCCCCGGGTGGCCATCCGGGCGCGGAATCCGATCTTGCGCACGCGCTTGATCTTCGAAGGCTGCCACATCATCTTCATGGTTGTCGTCTCCTACTTGTCCAAGTGAAAAAGAGAAATTAGAGTATCACACCGCCCCCGCCCGGTCAACCCGCCGAAAAAGATTTTGGGAGTGCGCATGTCACGCCGGAAAGATGGTCAGCCGGCACTGCGGCATCGCGCGGTCGATGATGTCGTAGTCGCACCGGTAGCCCGCCTTGGCCAGCAGCGGCTTGATCCAGCCCGGGCAGTGATCACAATATCTTTCGAATGCGCCGGCGTCGTTGTCCATGGCCTTGCCAAGACTCGGGCAGCGCCGCATGACGATCTCCAGCCGGTCGGCATGCAGCGTGCAGGTCATGTCGCAGTTCTCCTCGACCGCAATCCGGTCCCAGTACGCCTTCATGCCGGCCAGACCGTCGGCCTTGAAGAGCGCCAGACAATGCCGCTCCTGCTGCGCCGACACCGTACGATAATACGCTTCCAGCGCACCGCCGCCCTTCGCGTCCAGAAACTTGAAGACCTCATTGTAAAACCGTACGAACTGATCACTCGGAATCATGGCTGCCCTCTTTTTTATCCTCGTCATCGCGACCACTCAGTGGGCGCGATAACCGAATCCGCTGCACGCAGCGGCCCTCGCCCGTGATCTCCGTGACCGCCTCGAACGGCGTGCCTTCGCACCACGCCTCGTTGAGCAGCACGGTCTGGTCGCAAAAGAAAACGGACGGCGTCATGCCCAGATCGCGCAGATGCGCGACCGCCGGGCAGCGCCGCACGGTCATGACCGCCTCTGTGTCTGTGACCGCGATTGAAAAATCCGCGCCCTCGCGCGTCATGAAATAATGCCAGTGCTCAAGCAGCTCGCTCCAGTCGCCGGCCTTGAGTTTTTTATAGATCGAGCGATAGACCTTCTGCGCGGTGTTCCTGAACACCTCGCGCAGCCCCTCCCGCCCGTACCGGCTGCCGACGTATTCCACAGCGGCGTTCATGCTGCCGTGGAAGTCCTTGTGCAGCTCGCCCGTCTCCCGATATCTAAGCATGTGTCGCCTCCTCATCCATGTTTGCGCCCAAGCCCATCCGCCTATCGGC